>JBKJTC010000011.1:0-9451 GCA_046590925.1 Lysobacteraceae bacterium
TACAAGGGTGCCGAGCACCCGCACGCCGCCCAGCAGCCGCAAGTCCTGGATATCTAAACGATGGCTACTCAGCAGAATTACGGCACCGGCCGTCGCAAATCCTCCGTCGCCCGCGTCTTCCTGCGCAAGGGCACTGGCACCATCACCGTCAACGAGCGTCCGCTGGACGAGTTCTTCGGCCGCGAAACCTCGCGGATGATCGTGCGCCAGCCGCTTGAACTCACCAAGACCGGCGAACAGTTCGACATCATCGCGACGACTTCCGGCGGCGGCACCACCGGCCAGGCCGGCGCCATACGCCTGGGCATCGCCCGCGCGCTGGTGGAATACGACGAAACCCTGAAGTCCGAGCTTCGCAAGGCGGGCTTCATGACGCGCGATGCACGCGAAGTTGAACGCAAGAAAGTCGGTCTGCACAAGGCGCGTCGCGCGAGCCAGTTCTCGAAGCGTTGATCCATTTCGCTGGACCGGGCGCGTTCTCCCGGTTCTGGCGGCACGCTTTTGGCGCTACAATCGCAGCCGAACAGCTCTACAGCCCCGTCGCCAAGCGGTAAGGCACCTGACTCTGACTCAGGCATTCGGTGGTTCGAATCCATCCGGGGCTGCCAATCTTCAAGAAACCCTGCCGCAAGGCGGGGTTTTTTTGTGGCGCAGCGGTTGCCTTCGACGTGATCGGCGCCCTTGTGATCTGCAATGACGCAACAGCGCCACGCCCGCCAGTGGATCGGTTTTTTCGCGCGGAAGGTCCGCGGCGCGGCGCGCGTTCGATCATGCCAGCCTATGGCGTCTGCGATTTCATATGCCGCGATCCGGATGATTCGATTCGGGCCATGCGAAAAACGGCTCTTTGACCGTTTTGGCGATCCCGAACGGGCTTCCATCACTCCTGTCAGACCTGACAGGTACACGACCTCGGCACCTGAGGCTAAGGTCGTCACGGTCGGCGCTTGCCGACAGCTCATACGACAGGGGATGTTGTGTTCGATTTTCTGAAAAAGTGGTTGGGGGGCGGGCAGGGGCCGAGGTCGCAGGCACTGCCGCAGGGTATGCCCACTGTTGAACAGCGTCGCTCCGGTTTCGGCATCGCATACGACGCCGATCTTGTGCCTTCGCTCAAACGCGACCATGCCGATCTGGTCAAGCTGTATACCGCGATCGGAGAAATGGCGCGACAAGGGGAGTTCCAGCAGGTACCGCAAATGCTCAATGCCTTCAAAGTGCATCTTGAAGGGCATCTGATCGCCGAAAATGTCCGCTTCTACAACTATGTGGAAAGTGCGATGCAGGGCGATTCGGAAAGCACTGCGCTGGTTCGCAGTTTCCGCAGGGAAATGAATGCGATTGCGCGTGGCGTTGTCGACTTCGTGAAGAAGTATCAGATCAGTACGTTCGACCATCAGGCCCGTCAGGAATTCATGACGGACTACCAGGCCGTGCTCGCGCTTCTGGCGCAACGGATCGAGCGCGAAGAATCCAGCCTTTATCCGCTGTATTTGCCGAGCTGATTTTGTCGGGCGGGATTTCCGGGCCGATTCTGCCCGGTTGATCCCAAGGCCCGAACGGTCGGCCTGAATTTCCGCCTTGAGGGTTGTGGACTGACTTCCGCATTCGATTTCGACGTGCACGCACAGGTTCGGCGACGCAAGGATGTATCGCCCGCGGGACGGATGCCAGGCATCCGCTCTGCAGGGACTCGGACCCGGCCAATACCGGTTCCGTGAGGTCTGAACGGCCCAAGGATGGTTTCGTTCGGACGTTCCCGGTTTTCCCCTAACCAGAGTGCTCCACCAAGGAGATCGTAATGAAGAAGGAAGCGACCGCAAAACAGCACGATGTGGTTCTGACCCAGGCCATGCGCCGCTTGCGTCATGAACTGGAAATCCACCCTGTCTTCGCCGAAATCGCGCATACCGAAGCCCTGCGTTCGTTCATGCAGGTGCATGTGTTCGCCGTCTGGGATTTCATGTCGCTGGCCAAACGATTGCAACGCGATCTTACCTGCGTCGAACTGCCGTGGATGCCGCCGATCGATCCGGCCGCTGCCCGCCTGATCAACGACATCGTGCTCGCCGAAGAAAGCGACATCGATGCCGACGGTCATCCTGCCAGCCATCTGGATCTTTATCTCAAGGCGATGCGCGATGTCGGCGCATCGACCGAACAGTTCGATGCGTTCATGCGCGAGCTGCGCGGCGGAGCCGGGCTGTCCGCGGCGCTCGCTACGGCGGAAGTCCCGCAGTTCGTGCGCGATTTCGTCGAGCACACCATCGATACCTGCCTGCATGGCAGCACCCTGGAAGTGATGGCCAGCTTCTTCTATGGCCGCGAAAACGTCATTCCCGACATGTTCCAGAGTCTGCTGGAGCACTGGGGACTGGATGTGGAGCAGGCGCCGGGCTTCGTCTATTACCTGCAGCGCCACATCGAGTTGGACGGGGATACCCACGGTCCGGCCGCCCAGGTGTTGATCGAAAAAGCGCTGGTCCGCGCCCCGGACGCGCTGCAAGACACGCGCGAAGCGGCGCGGCTGGCCCTGCAGGCCCGCCGCGCGCTGTGGGACGGAACGGCCGCGCTGCTGCGCGAGCGCCACGGCGTGCAGGTTGCGCCTGCGCGCAAACTGACGCCGGTCGCGGCTTGACGTCCTAGGTTTGTCCACGCCCGCGAGCGGCGCGGGCGATCGCCGCTGCGCAACCCCGACCGGGATTGCGCAGCGGTTCCGCATTAAAAGTATTGCGTAGAGCAGCATTCGCCGATCCGACGCCGTGCGCCAACGCCCGTAATGCGCCAGCGGTTCGGTTGAACCCGGGCTTCCGCAGACGTCCCTGCCGGTCGTGAGCGCCGGGATCATGTTTACTTCGGGTGATGCGCTGTCTGTCGCTCAGGCCGCGTGCGCGACGTGCAAGGCCGTCGACGGGCCGACGACGCGCAGATTCTCAGCGACCGGCATGCTGAAAGCGAGGCTCATCACGTTGCCGATCCTGCGTGCCGCGCCCAGCCGTTCGACCTGCAGGCCCATGTGCCGCATCATTCTTTCGAACGGTGCGCTGGTGACGCCGACCAGACTGTCGGCGCCCTGCGCCGCGATGAACCGGAAAAGCTCCGCGATGATCGACGACGATATTCCACTGAAACCGAAGCCTCCCTGAGACCCCTCGTCGCACAGCGCGAAGCGGCTGACTTCCCAGATCGAAGCCGATGCCGGCGCAGGCGCGCCGTCGAGAAGTCCAGGGAAGATATCGCGGAGCATGTTCGGCCCCAATGTCGGCAACAGCCGGCAACAGCCGAGGGCACGCGAGTCGCCGTCGTGGGCCACGACGTAATGCGGGCCGATCAGATCGAACCAGTCGTGCTCGCGTCCGTCCTCGACGCGCACGTCCCAGCCCAACCGTGTGTGGAATACGTCCGAACGCAGCCGATACATGCTGTCCAGAAGCGGGGCGCCCAGTCCGTGTTCTCCGGCACGCGCAATGGTGATAGCAGCCATGATGTCTCCTTGTCTCGTTGGAAGGAGACATAAGAGAGAGCGACCACTGTCAGTGCTTGCAGCTGACCTACCTTACAGGTTGATGCAGTTCCGTTCGCGCTGCACAGGCTGCCACGGATCGGCGGTGCCGGTCGTGCAGGAGGTAAGCGTTTTTCACGCGATCGCTAATCTGCACGCCGAAAAAAACGATATTGATAACAATCAACTCGTGATTGTTTTCTGTGCTGCGCGAAAACGCGACGGTTGCGTTGCGTCGCGTCCGGCCGATGCCGCCGGTCAGTTGCGGAGGGAGACGATCAGGCCGAGCGATACCGCGCGTGCGATCGCGGCCTGGCGGCCGCTGACGCCGAGTTTGTGGGTCGCGTTCTGAAGGTGGAAGATCGAGGTCCGCTCGCTGATGTTGAGCAGCAGGCCGATTTCCCAGCTGGTTTTGCCCTCGGCCGCCCACGACAGGCATTCGCGCTCGCGCTTGGTCAGCGCCGGCAAACGAACCGGGGTGCGGGACGGCCCGAAGCGGCGTGCGGCCTCGTGCACGTAATGCGCGAGCAGGTGAAGCTCGGGCATGATCTCTTCGTACTCGGCGGCCGGCAGGTTGCTGGATGCATAGGACATCAGCCCCCACGACACGCCGGGGCCATGCAGCGGCACACTGACGCCGCTGCCCAGCCCGTGCTCGCGGGCGTCCCCGAACAGATGGCGGATCTTCTGCAGGTGCGGATCGACGATCCGTCGATGGTGATATTGCGCTTCGTCCCACGCGAGCGGCGTCGCGTGGTCGTGACAATGGCTGACGATCGGGTCGATGCTGATGTAATCCATTTCGAGATAGCGCTCGATCCAGCGTTCCGGATACGTTCCCATGCGCAACTGATTCGGATGGTCGTTCATCAGCGGCAGATCCACCGCGTAAAGCCAGAAATCGACGCCGAGTGGCTTGACCACGCGATCGATCTCTCCGGTCAATGCTTCGGTGCTGGGCGCATCCTCGAACGCGCGCAACTGGTCGATGTCGATCAGCGTCCTGCTTGCCATTGCTGTCCCTGTTGTGCTCGTTGCCGAGACAAAAAAACGCGCTCGAATGCCGCGAAGAGGATAGGCAGACTCGGCTGCCGACCTGAAGCGTGCTCCTGTCGATGCTACCCGACGATGCTCGATCAATTGGCTAAAATAGCAGGCTTGTCGCATCGCGTGGGGTTCGATATTTGGGACAGCGCGACCCGCGGTTGCGACGGATACAATTGCGGTTTGCCAGCGGGCATCGCGCCCGTGGTCTTCCTTCGAGAACTTTTCATGGTCGCTACGTTCCGTGCGCCGTTCGCGCCCCTCGATGGCGTGGTCGCGGCTCTGCGAAATCGTGGTTTCGCGGTGTTGGCGCCGGAAGATGTGGCGGCGATGGCCGGGGTGCCTCTGGATGCCCTGCATGCGCTGGCCGCGGGCTGGAACGATTTGCCGCCCGACGAATACCTGCGCGACGGCGGGCGCTATCGGCAGCGCCGGCATGCCTGCTTCGTGATCGGTGCCGACGGCTTCGAGCAGGCCCCGCACCGCGCGCACTATCAGCCGCTGGATTACAACGCCCTGCACGGCGGTCTGCAGCGCTGGTTCGCGCCGATCGCGCCGGAAACCGTCGCCGCGCCGGCCTGGGGGCGATTGCTGCGCGCCTTGGGCGACCGCCTGCGCGAGGTCGGTCCGGTCGATCCCTGGTACGTGGAAGCACACCAGTTCCGTATCGACACGGCCGAGGGTATCGGTCGGCCGACGCCGGAGGGCGCGCATCGCGACGGCGTCGATTTCGTGGCGGTCTTCATCGTCGCCCGGCATGCGATCCGCGGCGGCGAGACCCGGATCTTCGAAGCCGATGGCCCTGACGGCCAGCGGTTCACCCTGACCGAACCGTGGAGCCTGCTGTTGCTGGACGACCGCCGGATGATCCATGAGACCACGCCCATCCAGCCCGAGCAGTCATCGGAGGCGGGCGCGGGCGATGGCCCGGGGTATCGCGACACGCTGGTGGTGACGTACCGGGCCGATGGTTTCCAGGCCGAGGGCTGACTGGCTTCGCGGACAAGTCAGTTACAATTGAAACCAATTCCACTGAGCGTCAAGAGGTTGCGATGAAGCTGGGTTCTCTCAAGGCAGGCGGGCGTGACGGTACGCTCATCGTCGTTTCCCGCGACCTGGGCCGCGCGGTGCGCGCCGAAGGGATCGCCCCGACCCTGCAGCGCGCGCTGGAAGACTGGTCGAATCTCGCGCCGCGCCTCAATGCGCTGTCGGAAGCGTTGAACGCGGGCGAAGCCGAAGGCGCGTTCGATCTGGATCTCTCCCTGTTGGCTTCGCCGCTGCCGCGCGCCTACGAATTCGTCGACGGCAGCGCCTATCTGCCCCACGTCGAACGCGTGCGTCGCGCCCGCGGTGCCGAAGTGCCGGAAAGTTTCTACGTCGATCCGCTGATGTATCAGGCGGTCAGCGCCGGCTTCTACGGTCCGCGCGACCCGGTGCGGGTGCCGAGCGAGGATTACGGCATCGATCTGGAAGCCGAAGTCGTGATCGTCACCGACGACGTGCCGATGGCGCCGACGCCCGAGCAGGCTGCCGGCCATATCCAGCTGATCGGGCTGGTCAACGATGTGTCGTTGCGCAACCTGATCCCGAACGAACTGGCCAAGGGCTTCGGTTTCCTGCAGTCCAAGCCACGTTCGGCGCTGTCGCCGGTGTTCGTGACCCCGGACGAACTGGGCGATGCCTGGCAGGGCAACAAGGTGCACCTGCCGCTGCTCACCCACATCAACGGCGCATGGTTCGGCGCGCCCGAAGCCGGCATCGACATGCACTTCGATTTCGCGCAACTGGTCGCGCACGCGGCGAAGACCCGGCCGCTGTCGGCCGGCACCATCGTCGGCTCCGGCACCGTGGCGAACGAGGACACCTCGCGCGGCGCTTCCTGTTTCGCCGAGAAGCGCACCGTGGAGACGCTGGAAACCGGTAAGCCGATCACGCCCTTCATGAAGTACGGCGACGTGGTGCGGATCGAGATGCGCAGCCGCGACGGCCACGACATCTTCGGCGCGATCGAGCAGCGGATCGAGCCTGCGGCAGGCTGATGTCGGCCGGCCAGGCAGACGTTGCGCTTGCCGTGGATGCCATTGAAGACCTCGCAATGGCGGCGGCTGTTCCTGAAATGCGCCGCCTCGCCCGCGAACTGATTCCCGTGCTCCTCGAAGGAGACGATGCGCGGCTGAAGACGATGCTGTTGCAGTGGCAGACGGCAAACGTGACGATCGATGCTGCATCGTGCTGGGGCTTTTACGCCGATATCGCTGTCCTGCCGGAGGCGCCGCGAGTGCAGGCGGTCAGCCTGTGCGGCGGAAATGCCGTGGTCCCTGTGCTGGATTGCCCGGAACCTGCCGGGTGCGTGCTGTATGTCGTTGATGGCGCGCTGCATTTTCTTGAGGTGTACAGCGTTGTCGCGTGGGGGAAGTCCCCGGTCTTCGGTCCTGCCCAGCATGTCCAGCCGTTCGCGTTTCCAACGGCGGTTGCCGGCAAGGGCCAGGGCGCCTGACGAATGATTCAAGTCGAACCGGCATCGGGACGGCAGCCGGGCGCAGGACTGTGAGCGGGCTCCGACCAGCCACCGCGCTATGCTCGGACGGAGCGACCCGGAGGCGGAAACATGCAGGCGATGCGGAGAATGCGTTTCAGCGCGGCGTTGCTGTCGGTGTTGGCCTGGATTGCGGTGTCGCTGCAACTGGGGCTGAGTCTGCAACTGGTCCGTACGCAGGGCGGCGGCATCGCCGATGCGCTGGTGATCGTCCTCGGCTATTTCACGATCCTGAGCAATCTGTTCGTCGCGCTGACCGCCGGCGCGGTGGCGCTGGCGCCGGGGTCGCGGCTGGCATCGCCGATGCTCCGCGGCTGCGCCACCACGGCGATCGTCGTCGTCGGCCTGGGCTATCACCTGCTGCTGCGCCAGATCTGGGATCCACAGGGCTGGCAGTGGGTCGCCGACAACCTATTGCACTACGCGGTGCCGGTCGCCGCGCTCGCGCATTGGCTGTGGTTTCCGCCAGAGACGCGGCTGCCGAAACGCGCACCGCTGCTGTGGGCGCTGTATCCGACCGCGTACCTCGCGTACGCGCTGATCCGCGGGGAGTGGATCGATGCCTATCCCTATCCCTTCATCGACGTGCCGGCGCTGGGCTATGCGCGCGTGTTCGCCAACGCCGCCGGCCTGTTGCTGGTATTCGTGGCTGTTGGCGCGCTGCTGCGTCTGGCCGCGCGTCGGCGGTGAACGCCGTACGGCGGTCGGTCGCTTCCCCGGGGCGCCGTTGCGGGGCTATGGTGGCCGGGCCGCGCATCGCGGTTCATCCATCGTCCGGCTGCGCACTGTGGCCAGGTCATCTTACGGAGCGGTCATGAGCGATTCCCTGCGACTGTACGGCTACTGGCGCTCCAGCGCCGCCTACCGGGTGCGGATCGGCCTGAATCTGAAAGGGCTGGTTTACGAATCGACGCCGGTGCATCTGATCCGCAACGGCGGCCAGCAGCATTCGCCCGCGTTCGCGCAAGCCAATCCGCAGAAGCTCATCCCGGTGCTGAAGCATGGCGAACGGATGATCCGGCAGTCGCTGGCGATCCTCGAATACCTCGACGAAACCTGGGGCGGCTCGGCCGCGCTGCTGCCCGCGACCGCGCGCGAACGGGCGCGGGTGCGGTCGCTGGCCCTGATCGTGGCCTGCGACATCCACCCTTTGAACAATCTGCGCGTCCTGCAGTATCTGGAGCGCGAGTGGAACGCGCCGCAGCCCGAACGCGACGAGTGGGTGCGGCACTGGATCCGCGAGGGTCTGCATGCCTTCGAAGCGCTGCTGGCCGACGACCCCGCGACCGGCACGTTCTGCGAAGGCGACACGCCGACGATCGCCGACTGCTGCCTGATTCCCCAGGTCTACAACGCCCGCCGTTTCGCAGTGGATCTCGCGCCGTATCCCACCATCCGCCGGATCGAGGCCGAATGTCTGGCGCTGCCGGCGTTCGACGACGCCCGCCCGGAGAAACAGGCGGACGCGCCGCATCAGGCGGACTGATCCATCGCGGCGCGGTCGCGCTCCGGGCGGTATCGGCAAGCGGCGTTTCCATGGCGCCTAAAGAAAAAACGCCCCGGTTTCCCGAGGCGTTTTCCGAGGTGCGTGGTAGCGCGCCATCTCAGTGCGAGAACGACGAACTCCCATCGCCGCCGTCGAACGCCACCGCGTAGGGATCGTGCTCGCTGCTGCCGCCTTCCGAGAGCCGGAACTTCAGCGCCAGACCGTCGCGGGAGTCGGCCGCGCGCAGCGCCTGCTCCATGTCGATCTTGCCTTCCTTGCACAGCCGGAACAGGCACTGGTCGAACGATTCCATGCCGTCTTCCAGCGTTTCTTCCATCGCCGCCTTGATTTCGTGCACCTGGCCGCGGCGCAGCAGGTCGCGGATCATCGGCGTGTTGATCAGCACTTCCACCGCCGGGATGCGTCGGCCGTCGGTACCCACCACCAGCCGCTGGCTGATCACCGCCTTGAGGTTCAGGGCGAGGTTCATCAGTACGTTCTTGTGCGCGGTTTCCGGGAAGAAATTGAGGATGCGCTCGATGGTCTGGTCGGCGTTGTTCGAGTGCAGCGTCGCCAGGCACAGATGCCCGGTTTCGGCGAAAGCGATGGCGGCCTCCATCGTGGTGGCGTCGAGGATTTCGCCGATCAGGATCACGTCCGGCGCTTCGCGCATCGCGTTCTTCAGCGCGTTGTGGAAGGCGTGTGTATCCAGGCCGACCTCGCGCTGGTTGACGATCGACTTCTTGTGCTTGTGCAGGTATTCGATCGGATCCTCGATGGTGAGGATGTGGCCGGCCGCGGTGGTGTTGCGGTAGTCGATCATCGATGCCAGCGAGGTCGATTTGCCCGAGCCGGTGGAGCCGACGATCAGCACCAGCCCGCG
>JBKJTC010000030.1:0-5071 GCA_046590925.1 Lysobacteraceae bacterium
TTGGCGTTGACCAGGGTGATGTTCTGGACGGTCTGGCCGTCGATGTTGGTCTCGTCGCAACAGCCCATCACGGGCCTCCTTGTGCGATATGGGGAGAGGGAGCCGTCGCGATGGGGATATCGGTTTCCGCCCAGTAGACGACGGTATCGAGATCGCCATGGCATACCTGCACACGGTAGGTGCCCGGTTCGGCCAGCACGATCTGGTTGTGGCGTGTGCATAACACCGCCTTGCAGCCGTGGCGGCGCCAGGTCGCCCACAGTTCCGGCGCGCTCGGCGGCGCGCAACAAGCTTGCGAGGCGTCCTTGATGCGCGGATGGATCAGGAATTGCAGTTCCGCGCAGCCGCTGCCGGCGAAGCGCAGCAGCACCCAGCGGTTGGTGACTTCGACGTTCGGCACCTCGTCGGCCACCGACGGCCATGCGCCGTAGTAGAGAAAACCGTTACGGGCCATCGCTGGCCTCCGTCGGTCCTGGCGTCGACCCGCCCGGCCCGCCGGGCGGCGGCTGTGCCAGCACTTCGAGCAGCGGCGAGCCGACCAAGACGGCCCACAGTGCGCGGAAGCTGCGCAGCATCAGCGCCCACACGCGGGCATCCTTCGCCGGCAGGAACACCACCGGGTCGTGCCAGTAGAGCGTGCGGCGGCGCGATCGATCGTTGACGCCGCTCGGCAGATAGCCGGCGGCGTATTGACCGTAGCGGACATAGAACGCGCCCTGCGCGGTATCGACGCGGTGAACAACACCGGGGCCGTACACGATGTCGAACACGGCATCGCCCGGCACGATGTCGTAGCCGTCCATCTTCATGCGTTGGATTCCTTGGTCAGAGTCGGTCGTTGCGCAACGCAGCCACGACAGGGGCTTGTCGGCCATCGAGCGCGGGCATCGTGGTGCCGGGTTGCGAGGAGACCGGGGTGACAGTCACCCCGCCCATCGTCGCCATCGGATCGCCGCCGGGCGGCATACCCGATGGCCCAACCACGCCTTGCGCGGCCAGCTGTTGCAACAAGTCTTCGGGCAACTGCTTGCCGAAGATCAGATCGGGCTCGAAACCTTGCAGCTTCAGCCACTCGCGCAGCAAGTTCACGACACCGATACGCGGAATGATCGGCATCGGGCCGGTGGCAAAGGGTTGCAGCGCCTGCAACGTCTCCACGGTGCGCGCCTGACGCATCTCGCGGGCCATGATGCCCTTTGCACCGCGGGCCACGGCCGTGGCATCAGCCTTCACGTTCTGATCCGGGTACAGCAGCATATTCAGCAGGTACAAACCTTCGATGACGGGCTCCACCAGATACTTGTCCAAGTTGCCGATGGCCTGTTTGATGCCCTTTAGCGCGCTGTTGTAGAGCAGCGACAGCCCGCCCATGGTCGAAGCCGCACCCTGCGACGGTGTTGCGCCGCCATAGCTGTAGGCCGGGATGCCGCAGACCTCATCGGCGAGCCGCCAGTAAGCATTGAAGACCGTCAGCAGTTCGGCCGCGACGCTCGGCACCTTGTCGAAGTTGATCGCCTTGCCCTTGTTGTTACCGCGCGTATAGAACACGCGGTAGGGCCGGATCACATTCGGCGTGTCCTCGGTCTCGTCCAATGCATCCAGGTTGATCTCGCCAATGGGACCGGAGGCGTAGGCCATGTTCTGCACCAGCCGGCGCGCGGCGCTGTTGGCCTGCCGTTGCAGGTCGCGCAGCAGCATCACCACCGACTCGCCCCAGAACGATCCCGGCAGGCGGTTGAAGCTGGTCACGGCATAGGGGCGGCGACCGGTCGGCATCGGATTGAACAGGCAGCGCAGCACCAGCCCGGCGCAGTGCCAGACGTTGACCTCGTAGAACTGATCGGGGTCGACGCGCTCGGGGAAGGCGGCATCGGGATCGCGGCCTTCATAGGCCACCCACTCCAGCAGCAGCGCACCGGGAACCCGGCCCCAGAAGTCGATGATGTCGAACTGACCATGCCCTCCCGCCCAGGCATGGCCGCCCTGCGCTTCCAGTTGCCGCCGTTCGGTCTCGTTCGCGGTCTGGCCGCGATAGCCGGTCGGGTACAGGGTCAGCAACGCGGAAATCGCTTCCTTACTGAAATGCGGCAGTGCCTTGCAGTCGCTGATCGCCTTGCCGGTCATCGGCATGCGCTCGCTGACGCTGCTGCCGTTCTGCGGATCGGTCGAATCGCGGGACGGGTACAGGTCGAAGGGCGAGACGCGCTCCACGCGGATCTGCGACACCTCGCGCATCACGATCCGCTCGCCGGTCCACTTCGGGTTCGACACCCGACGGACGATGGGCGATTTGACGATAGCGGCTGGAAATACGGTCAGGTCGTCGATGTTGGAGTCGAAGGCCTCGCGCCAACCGCCCTCCTCCAACTGGTCGTGGATCAGCTTCTCCATCCGCGTGCAGGCCTCGCGCGCGGTGTCGCTCTCCATCTCGGCGGCGACATCCTCCAGTTGCTTGATGCGCTCCGCCGCGATCCCGGGCGGGAGCATCGAGAGCATCACGCCTTGGCGTTGCAGATCGAGCCAGAACGCTTGCCGGGCCGCGAGCTTGCCGCTCGCGGACAACTCCGGCATCGGCGTCGGCTCCACCGTCCACGGCTTGTCCTCAGCGTTGGCGAGCGTGTCGCGAATCCACGCGCCGGCTGCCCGCGCCTTCATGCTTGCCAGCGGCATGTAGACATCCACGCCATCCAGCGCCCGCGCCAGTTCCGGGTCGTATTCGTTGTTGCGCATGCGCAGGCAGCGCATCAGCGTCTCGTGGATGCTGACGCCGTTGCGCCAGACGGTGTTCTCCTTGTGACGCTTGGCGTCAAAGTATTGCTCCTCCACATACTGTCCGAGTCGAGTGCGTAGATGCAGCTCTTGCGACAGCTGGTAATCGTCGGCTGCACGCTCCCGCCCCTCCAGTGCTTGTTGAGCTTGCTGGACAGAGTAGATAGTCTGCACGTTGAATCAGGCTAGGCTGGAGTAGACGAAGTATTCAAACAAATACAATTGGGGACGCGGAAAATTGCAAAACGGCACACTGCCAGACGAATTTTCACCAGCCTATGACTTCAAACTGGACACTCACGGAAATGGACCTATCGACGACCGCCAACATCATGCAGGTCATCAGCTTTATCGGCGGAACATTGGCTGTTCTTTACAAGCTTTTCAAAATCACGAGGAAGCGCATTTTGAGTGCCAACGATGCCGCCAATAGCGGCAAGGAACTGGTTGCTCGCCTCATTGCAAGTGCAACTAGCGCCGAAAAGCGAGCCGACATACACACCTACATACAAGTCCGCTCAATCGAAATTGAAGGCAGAAGGACTCGGGGAAAGATTGAGTTTTTCTTCCTATTCACCATTGGACTTTGTATCGGGCTCGCATCCGTATACACGGCTCAAAAACCTGAAATCACTTTATCTTTGACACAAAATCTCATCATAGTTGCCTTCAACGTTGTCACTCTTATAGGTCTTGTGATGCTCTTAATCTCAGAAAGAAACGTCCAAAAAATAGAAGATGGCTGGCGGCAGGGAGTGGAAGAGGCGCTAGGCTTGAAGATACATAAGTATCTTTCTAGATAGCGTAAATATCACCAATCAAAACCCGCCGACGCGGCTTCCGCACCTCGGCGAGTCACCGCTTGCGGAGGCTTCGGAAACTTCGCCCCGATATCGTAGATGCGTGCCAGCGCATCGAGCATATCGTCGTGCAAGCCCGCCGGGAACGTCAGGTACTCGGCATTGACGAATCGCTCAACTACATCGACCGGCGAGCCATCTGCAAGCGTTCGCGGCAGCGCCTTCGGCAGCCACCAGCGCCCATTCTCGAAGTCGGGCTGTAGCCGCTCGATCCGGTCCTCCTTCGACATCTGCCCGCCCAGCGGTTCGAGGTCGAAGCGGTAGTTCTCGGCTTCCTGCACGCCCTGGATATGCTCGATGTCGCCGTCCTTGCCGTACTTCTCGTAACCGGACTTCAGCGGCTTCCACTTGCGGTGCAGATAGATCAGCAGCGCGGCTCGCTCCTTCAGCGACAATCGATCGCGCACGGCATCCAGTAGGTAGTAACGACCATCGGTGTTCAACCCGATCACCACGAACGCGCTGTAGTCGCTGCGCTTGCCTTTGGAGCCTGCCGGGTCCACCAGCAGATAGCGGTTCATCGGACGGGCGATCTGGATCGGCAGGCTGTCGTAGTGCCGTAGCCAGTCGTTCTTGAAGAATCCGCCGGTACCGGCGACGGGACGCTGCTGATACAGCGCCTCCCAATCCCGGCTACCGCTGACGATCCGCTTACGCTCCAAGGCCTCTTCGCTGAACCGCTCGGGACACAGCGCCTCACCGGAAACGCGGCCCAACTGGTCGTTCTCCAGCGCCAGCGCCGGCAGGTTGATGACCTCCCACTCTTCCTGCGGATGCTCGCGAAGGAGCCACCCCGCCATGTCGTCCTCATGCCAGCGCGTGTGCATCAGGATCAGGATCGAGTCCTCGGCCAGTCGCGGATAGACGACAGAGGTGAACCAGGTCTTCGTCGACTCACGCACCCGCTCGGACTCGGCCTCTTCGCGCGACTTGAACGGGTCGTCGATGATGAAGACCTTCGAGGGGAAGCCGGTGGCGCCACCGCGCACCGTCGTCCCGAAATACAAACCGTCCTCGGTGGTCTTGAAGTGCGTCTTTGCGGTCGAAGCGCCATCCAGTCGCGACTCGGGGAACACCGCCGCATGCACGGGTGATGCCAGCTGATCACGGACGGCCTGCCCGTTCTCCTCGGCCAGATCAATGCCGTAACTGGCGGCGATAATCGGCCAGTCCGGATGTTTGCCAAGAATCCAGGCAGGCAAAATCTTGGAAACAAGCCGTGATTTTCCGTGCTGTGGCGGAGCGAAGATCATGATCCGTCGCTTCCCAGCCGCAACCGCGGCTTCCAGCCGTCGGGCCACGAAGCGATGCCAGCGATAAGCGACGTACTTCGGATCGCTCAGGATGGCGTAGGCCAGCAGGTTGTCCCGTGCTTCGCACAGGAAGGCCTGCACGGCCGGATCAGCACGCTTCATCGCGATGCGATCAGCTCGCCGCGTCGC
>JBKJTC010000097.1:0-3130 GCA_046590925.1 Lysobacteraceae bacterium
TGGCGTTCTTCATCGCGCTGCCGGTGCAGTACGCGCTGATCTGGATCGACTGGTACGGGCTGTATTCGATCTTCATCCCGGTCTACGCCTTCCTGCTGCTGCCGATCTTCGCCGCGCTGGGCGCCGACACCACCCGCTTCCTCGAACGCGCCTCGAAAGTGCAGTGGGGGCTGATGATCTGCGTGTTCTGCCTCTCGCACGTGCCGGCGATCATGACGTTGAATATTCCCGGCTACGAAGGCCGCAATCTGCTGCTGATCGCCTTCCTGGTGCTGGTGGTGCAGGGCAGCGATGTGCTGCAGTACATCTGGGGCAAGCTGCTGGGCAAGCACAAAGTCGCGCCCGAACTGTCGCCGTCGAAAACCTGGGAAGGCCTGATCGGCGGCGTGGTCAGCGCCACCGTCCTCGGCGCGGCGCTGCACGGCATCACCCCGTTCACCGCGCTGGAAGCCGCACTGGTCGCGCTGGTGATCTGCCTGATGGGTTTCTTCGGCGGCCTGGTGATGTCCGCGATCAAGCGCGACAGGGGCGTGAAGGACTGGGGCAGCATGATCGAAGGCCACGGCGGGATTCTGGACCGGGTGGATTCGGTGGTGTTCGCTGCGCCGATCTTTTTTCATATGGTGCGGTATGGGTGGATTTGACTATATTTGATAACAGAAACAATTTTCCAATGTAGGCGAGGCGCTCTCAAATGGACAATTCAGCAGTGGTCGACTGGCTTCTTGATCAATCTACGAAAGCTTATGAAAGAGAGCGAGAATTTACTTCAAAGCTGCGAGACCGAACAGGATTCATACTCGGATTTTTGATAACCCCAATTGGCGGAGCCATAATTTCATTGCTCACTACATTTAAGGGTGATATTTTTGAAAAGTACAACTTTATTTTTTTTACTGTTCCGCTTTTTTTGGCCTCAATTGCCATGGGCTTTGCTCTAACGAAAATATTAAAGTTCCTGAGAAAAACAACCTCATACAGAGCGCCATTAACTCCAAAACAACTGTTTACCTATTACAATGAAGGCGCCAATGCTGAAGATTCTTTTCTTCACACCAAGCAAGTAATGGCAAAAACACTTTCAGATGCGGTAGAAGAAAATATTGAAGTTAACTCACATAGGCTAAAAGAACTTATAGCCTGTCAAAGATTGGCTGTATATGCCGTGCCACTTATAATTTTTTGCAGCGTAAAATATTTTCATACATCATATACACACCGCCCTTCTGCAGTAGATGTAAATCTAACTAATGTGCTAGATCAAACCAAGGGATCCTCAATGTCTAACCAATCTAACTCGCCGAAAGATGAGCCTGCATCGAGTCCAGCGCCAAGCCAGCCTTTACTACCAGATCCTCCTCGTGCGGCACCGGCGACACGCTCTGTTCTCGATCACGCAGAGAAAAGTGTCAGCAGAAATACCTACATCGTCGAAGAAAAAAAGAAATGATTGAAATGTACGAAACGAAATCCATGTAGCAGCGTAGGGCGGAACCCGCATAGCGGATTCCGCCATTGCTCGAATCCAGAACCTCATGGCGGCGGAATCGCCTTCGGCGGTTTCGCCCTACGTTTGGGGCTGCGGCAAACGTATCATCGCGGCATCTCCGATCCCTGCACGACCTCATGCCCGAACTCCCCGAAGTCGAAACCACGCGCCGCGGTCTGGCGCCGCATCTGGAAGGCCGTCGCGTGGTCGGGGTAACGCTGCGCCGGCCGGATCTGCGCTGGCCGATTGCGCATGAGATCGAAACGCTGTTGCCTTCGCAGACGATCCTGTCGATCCGGCGACGCGCAAAGTATCTGTTGATGGATACGGTGGCGGGTTCGGCGCTGTGGCATCTGGGGATGTCGGGGAGTCTGCGGGTGCTGGCGGCGGACACGCCGGTGCGGGCGCACGATCATGTGGATGTGGTGATTGGGGGGGATGTTGCGGCGTCGGTGACTGCCCCCACCCCGGCCCTCCCCCGCACGCGGGGGAGGGAGACAAGCGCGCGCGGGGGAGAAACGCGCGTGCTGCGTTTCAACGATCCGCGGCGGTTCGGGTGCCTGCTGTGGCAGCCGCTTGGCGAGACCCACGAGCTGCTGCGCGGGCTGGGGCCGGAGCCGCTGTCGGACGACTTCAGCGGCGAGCTGCTGTACGAGCGCAGCCGCGGGCGCAGGGTGCCGGTGAAGGCGTTCCTGATGGATCAGAAGATCGTGGTCGGCGTGGGCAATATCTATGCGGCCGAAGCGCTGTTCGCGGCGGGGGTGTCGCCGCTGCGCGCGGCGGGCAAGGTGTCGCGCGAACGCTATGCGGCGATCGCGAGCGAGATCCGCCGCATCCTCACTTACGCCATCGCCCGCGGCGGCACCACGCTGCGCGATTTCATCAGCCCGGACGGCGCGCCGGGTTATTTCGAGCAGGAACTGTCGGCCTACGGGCGCGGCGGCGAACCCTGCCCGCGCTGCGGGCGGCCGCTCAAGCAGGCGATGCTGGCGCAGCGGGCCACGGTCTGGTGCGGGCATTGTCAGCGATGACGGGGGACGACCGGGGCTGCGGTATAGTCGGCCTCCGACCGTTGGGGCTCCGAGCCTGTCCATGAGCGAAAGCGAAAACGCCGACATCACCCAGTGGCTGGACGCCGCACGCGACGGCGACCGTGCGGCGCTGGATCGCGTCCTCGGCACGCTGTACCACGAGTTGCATGCGATGGCGCGGCGCCAGTTGGCCGGGCAGTACGGGCAGACGCTGGACGCGACCGCGCTGGTGCATGAGGCGTATCTGAAACTGATCGGCCGCCGCGACGTGCAGTTCGACGATCGCGCGCATTTCTTCGCCTACGCCGCTTCGGCGATGCGCAGCGTCGTGGTGGATTACGCCCGCCAGCGCCTGGCGCAGAAGCGCGGCGGCGACCTGCACCGCGTAACCGAACTGCCTGAGGATATCGAAGGCGGCCTGCGCCTGGACGAGGACATGCTGGGGCTGGATACCGCACTGAACAAGCTGGCTGCGGTAGACGTGAAACTGGCCCAGGTGGTCGAACTGCGCTATTTCGCCGGGCTGTCGGAACAGGAAATCGCCGAATTGCTGAAGCGCTCCGAGCGCAGCATCCGCCGCGACTGGCAGAAGGCGCGGCTGTTCCTGCTG
>JBKJTC010000127.1:0-3374 GCA_046590925.1 Lysobacteraceae bacterium
GCCGCCGCGGCCGTCATGGATGCGATAGGTGCCGGCAGCGTGCCAGGCCATGCGGATGAAGAACGGGCCGTAATGGCCGTAGTCGGCGGGCCACCAGTCCTGCGAGTCGGTCATCAACGCCTTGAGATCCGCGACGACGGCGTCGAGGTCCAAGGTCTTGAAGGCTTCGCGATAGTCGAACGTTTCGCCCATCGGATTCGCGCGCGGCGAATGCTGGTGGAGCAGGCCAAGGTTGAGCTGGTTCGGCCACCAGTCGGCGTTGCCGCGATGGCGCGGGCGGGATTGTTCGCGGGCGTCGCCTGAGACAGGACATTGGGGTTCGGTGGACATGGTGTTCTCCTTGGGGTGGTTTCGCCCGACGCTCTCACGATTCCGGGCGACGATGGCGAAGATGCGGCTTTGGGGTGAAGACACACTAGGCCGCGGCAATGACAAGGGAAATTCGATTGTTTGGACTGTTTCGATAGTTTTTATCAATAGTTCGTGTCTGTGGCTGGCGGTCCAGCGATGCCGGACAGACGTTCAGAGGCATCGTCGATCGATCAGGTCGCTTGTCGCAGGGCGGGTGTATTCGACCTTCATGCCCGGATGCGCATCGAACACGCGGCGGTGTGTGGCCAGCGACCAGGCATCGTCCCGCTCGTAGTAGCCCTCGACCCAAGCCTGCAGATGATCGAGCATCGCGTCCTGCGCTTCGGGCGTGGCGTACTTGTGCGGCTCCAACGCGCGGAGGCGATTGTTCGCGAGGCAGCTCGCGCGCGCAGGGTTGAGGAAGATCAGATCGTCGCAGGCGGGCGCCGCGACTTCGATCAATTTGCCATAGCAGCCTTCGATGACCCAGCGGTCGTGCGCAGCGCGGAAGGCGTCGAGATCGGCGCGCACCGCGCCGGGCTCGCGCGCCACCGCGATCTTTCCGGGCTCCCGGACGATGTTGTCGAGATCGAGATGTTGCAGCCCGCAGCGTTCCGATATCGCTTTCGCGAACGTACTCTTGCCCGAGCCGGAATTGCCGAAGACGAGGAGTTTCATGGCTTCCATGATCGAACTCGACGGGTTCGCGTGCGCCGGTTGACGTGTGCGATCGGTGGTTTCTCCCGCGATCAGCGCTTCCCACCCAGCAGCCCGCCGCCGATCTTCAGCAGGTCGCCGAGACCGAGCTGGCCGTCGCCGTCCTGATCGAGCACCGCGCCGAGCAGACCGCCGCCCAAGCCGCCCTGTTGGCGCACTTGCTGCTGTTCCCGGCCGAGGATCGCGCCCAGCACATCGGCGGTCGGGTTGCTCCCGCCGGCCATGCCGGTCGCCGCGCCGCTTCCAGCGTCGTTGCCGCTGAACATGCGCTTGGCGAGATAGGCCATCACGATCGGGGCGAGGATCTTCATCAGCTGTCCGGCGCGGTCGCCGCCCAAGCCGGTGGCTTCGCCCAGATGCTGTTCGGCGCGGCCCTGCCGGCCGCCGAGGATATGGCCGAGCATGCCGGCGCCATCGGTCTGGCGGGTGGCCGCACCGCCGCCCAGCACCATGCCGAGCAGATCGCCGATACCGCCGCCGCCTGTATGGTCTTTCTGCAGCGCACCGAACAGCGCTTCCGCGCCCTGCGGCTGGCTGGCGTTCTTGCCCAGCGCGCCGATCAGCAGCGGCAGCGCGGCGCTGACCGCACCGGCCGCCTGGGCCTTGCCGATGCCCAATTGTTGGGAGATCTGCTGCAGCGGCGCGCCCTCGAGCTGGGCGAACAGTTCGTCGGTCAATGCGGTCATGGTGGTCTCCTTGGGCCGAGATGGCGTCGTCGTCGCACTTTAGCCCCAGCGGACCGGCAAAAGTGTGGCAAAACAGGTTTTTTGGAGGGCGCGGGCTTGCTTGGGTTTGACGTCCTGTAAACACCGTCGTGTTTACACCGCGCAAGACGCATCGGGGTCGATGCAGGCGAAGCGTCCAGCATCGTGGCCGGGATCGTGCCCTGAGTGCGACGGCTATTTCTTCTTCTTTATCCGTTCGAGCAGATCAACGACATTGCTCTGCGCATCTTTCCGCTTCGCGCGGCGTTTCCTGGCGCCCGGAACACGTTTCAGCGAGGTGATGGCGTGCCGGAGGCGGGACGACAGCGTGCTGCGCAGAGGGCGAAGCACGCGCCACGCTTTGTGGCCGTCCAGCGGCGCTATGGGCAGCAGGTTGATCGCGATCATCAGCGCATTGCCGGTGATGAGTACACGGAAGAGGGGTGCGAGCATGAGTTCGGCCGTTGGAAATGCCGTGGCCAGGACCGGCTCCACCAACATGGCCAGTACCAGGACGACCCCCTGGGCGAGCACGCCGCCCCAGGCGATGAACACGTCGTCCCGTTCGCGATGGGGCCGGGCATGACTGCACTCGCCATGGAGGATGTACAGGCGGATACCGAAGACATGGACCTTGCGGGACCGTGCAGCGATCGCATGTCCCAGCTCATGTACGAGCAGCAATGCGAAGAACCCGGAGAAAGTCAGAAGAGTCGGGACGACGCGCTGATACCGCAATCCGAACCAGACCAGTCCGAGCAGGACGGACCAGTGGAGCAGGATGGGGACGCCTTTCCATCTGGCGAGCTGCCACAACCCTTGCGTCATGGTGGGGATCGCATAGCGGGAAAGCGGGCAGGATCGGTCAATTACGAAGCCCGATCAAGCGGGCGGCGAGCCCCGGGTTTCGTGCGCGTGCCGTCACTCCAACGCCTTCAACCGATACAACGCCTCCAGCGCCTGCTTCGGCGTGAGTTCGTCGGGGTCGATGCCGGCGAGTGCGTCGAGTGCGGCGGAGTTCGGTGCGAAGAGTCCGAACTGCTGGGGTTGATCCAGCGTCTGCGGCGTGAACACGGGCGCGGGATCGCTGCGGCGCTGTTCGAGTTCGGCCAGGCGCCCGCGCGCTTCGCGCACGACGCTCTTCGGCAGGCCGGCGAGGGCGGCGACCTGCAGGCCGAAGCTGCGGTCGGCGGGGCCGTCCTTCACGGTGTGCATGAAGACGAGGGTGTCGCCGCCGTGCTTGTCGTGATGCTCGACGGCATCCAGATGCACGTTGGCGATGCCGCTGCCGGGTCGGGCGAGCGCGGTGAGTTCGAAATAGTGCGTGGCGAACAGGGTGTAGCAGCGATTGCTCGCGGCCAGATGCTTCGCGCAGGCTTCGGCCAGCGCCAGACCGTCGTAGGTCGACGTGCCGCGGCCGATTTCGTCCATCAGCACCAGCGACTGCGCGGTGGCGTGATGCAGGATGTAGCTGGTCTCGCTCATTTCGACCATGAAGGTCGATTGCCCGCGCGCGAGGTCGTCGCCGGCGCCGATGCGGGTGAGGATGCGGTCGATCGGGCCGAGTTCCGCTTTGGACGCCGGGACGAAGCTGCCGATGTG
>JBKJTC010000176.1:0-3568 GCA_046590925.1 Lysobacteraceae bacterium
CGTCCGCGCCTGACCGAACGTATCCTCGCCGCCCGCGTGCAACGTGCGATGCAGGGCCGCGTTCGCCAGCGACGCACCATCACCCGGCGCGACGGCGTGCGCTACGAAGTCGACGGCCGCTGGCTCACCAACTTCTGCGGCAATGATTATCTGGGTCTGTCGCAGCACTTCGCGGTGGTCGATGCGCTGCAGAACACCGCCGCGCGCGATGGCGCCGGCAGCGGCGCCTCGCATCTGGTCTGCGGCCATTTCGCCAGCCACGACGCGCTGGAACGCGAACTCGCCGACTGGCTGGGCGCCCCGCGCGCGCTGCTGTTCGGCAGCGGCTATCTCGCCAATCTCGCGGTGATGCAGGCCCTGCTCACCGAAGAAGACGTGTGCGTGCAGGACCGGCTCAACCACGCCAGCCTGATCGACGCCGCACGTCTCGCCGGCTGCAAGCTACGCCGGTATCCGCATGTCGATCCCGAAGGCGCACTGCGCCAGCTGCGCACCGTGCCCGAGGGCGCGGCGATGCTCGCCACCGACGGCGTGTTCAGCATGGACGGCGATGTCGCCCCGCTGCGCGAACTGTCGCTGGTCGCGCGCGTGCAGCAGGCGCTGATCTATGTCGACGACGCGCATGGTGTGGGCGTGGTCGGTCCCGAGGGCCGCGGCTGCGTCGCCGATGCCGGGCTGGATGCCTCCGGTCTGCTGCAATTGGCCACGCTGGGCAAGGCGCTCGGCGGCTACGGCGCGGTGGTGCTGGGCAGCGACGACATCATCGGCCATCTCGCCGAAACCGCGCGTCCGTACATCTACAACACCGCATTGCCGCCCGGACAGGCCGCGTCCAGCCTGGCCGCGGTGAAGCTGGCGCGTCGCGACCACTGGCGCCGCGAAAAACTGCAGAGCCTCATCGCGCATTTCCGCAGCACCGCGCTGTTCCGCGACCTGCCGCTGCTGCCGTCCACCACGCCCATCCAACCGCTGATGTGCGGCGACGAAAAACGCGCCATGGCGCTCAGCACCGCGCTCGAAGCCCAGGGTTTCTGGGTGCCGGCGATCCGCCCGCCCACCGTGCCCGACGGCCGCTCGCGGCTGCGCATCACCCTCTCCTCGCTGCACACCCAGGCCGAAGTCGATTCGCTGGTCGACGCCCTGAGCTGGGCGCGCGACGCGGTGGAGATGGGCTACAGCGCGGGTACCGCGGTGGCATGAGGCCGGCCACGGCCCCTGTGGGAGCGACGGAAGTCGCGACGGACGACGACGCACGCATCCCGGTCTGGAACGCGCTGTCGGACCTTTATCTCGATACCGATGTCACGTTGTCGCATGCATACATCGTGCGCACGCTGGCGGCATCGCCGTACTCGCTGGATGAGCTGCACGAGATGCTGATGTACGACGTGCATCCGGCCCTGTACCCGAACCTGATGAGCGTGGCCGGCGAATGGGCCGGTTTCGACGACGTCTGGCTGCTCGAATGCATCCAAAAGGTCCGCCGCCAGCCGCGCTGGCGCCGCCGCATCACCCACTGGTTTGCGCGCGATATCGGCGCGCAGTGGCGCACGCTCGCACCGATGATCCGCGCCGCGCGGAACACAACGCAGCAATCATGAGCCAACGTCTGCACATGACCGTCAGCGGCGACGGCCCGCCGCTGGTGCTGCTGCATGGCTGGGCCATGCATGGCGGCGTGTTCGCCGCGCTGGTCGAACGTTTGCGCGATCGACACACGCTGCATGTCATCGATCTGCCCGGCCATGGCCTGAGTGGCGATCACGAAACCCCGCTCGAATTCGATGCGGTCTGCGACGCCATCCACGCGCAGACGCCGGATGCGCCGTGGCTGGGCTGGTCGCTGGGCGGCATGTTCGCGATGCACGCGACGGTACGTGGTGCAGCACAGGGCCGTGCGCGCGTGCCGGCGCTGATCGCGCTGTGCAGCAGCCCGTGTTTCGTGCGCGGCCCGGATTGGCGCTACGGCGTGTCGGCGGAAATATTCCGCGACTTCGCCAAGGGCCTGAGCGACGACTATCGCGCCACGCTCGACCGCTTCGTCGCGCTGGAAGCCTTCGGCTCCGATCACGCGAAAGAAGAAATGCGCGAGCTGCGCGCCGAACTGTTCGCGCGCGGGGAACCCGCGGCGCGCGTGCTCGTCGACGGCCTGCGTATTCTCGAAACGACCGATCAACGTTCGTTGCTGTCGCAACTGCGTGTGCCGAGTCTGTGGATCGCGGGCCGCCGCGACCGCCTGGTCGACCCGCGTGCGATGCGAGAAGCGGTCGCGATGATCGAACAGGCCGGCCACGCGCCCGCGACCTTCGCGCAGATCGAACATGCCGGGCATGCGCCGTTTCTGACGCATGTCGATGATGTCGTCGCGCATATGTCCGCATTCCTGTCCGACGTTCCGACAAGCAGCGCAACGCGATGACCGCACTGTTCGACCCGCGCCAGGTCCGTCGCGCATTTTCTCGCGCGTCCGCCAGCTACGCCGATGCCGCGAAGCTGCAGCGCGAAGTCGAATCGTGGCTGCTCGAATCGCTCGATTACTACGCAGAGGGCCGCGAAGGCGATGCGCAGACGCCGTCGCTCGCCGTCGATCTGGGCTGCGGCCCCGGCCACGCCTCGCGCGCATTGCAGCAGCGCTGGCCGAAAGCGCAGGTGCTCGCGCTGGATCTCGCATTGCCGATGCTGCGCCAGCACGACGCCGAGACTTCGGCCTTCGCGCGCGCGCTGCCCAGCGCGTTCTCGCGCCTGCTCGCGGGCATGCCAGCGCGCAGGCCCGCACGCATTTGCGCCGACGCGCGCGCGCTGCCGCTGGCCGACCACAGCGTCGATGTGTTGTTCTCGAATCTCTGCCTGCAGTGGATCGAGGATCTGCCGGCGGTGTTCGCCGGCTTCCGTCGCGTGCTGAAACCCGGCGGCATGCTGGTGGTCTCCACCTTCGGCCCCGACACGCTGTACGAACTGCGCGGCGCCTTTGCCCAGGCCGACGCCGTGCCGCACGTCAGCCCGTTCGCGTCCATCGCGCAGTTCGGCGACGCGCTGATCGCCAGCGGTTTCCGCAACCCGGTGCTCGACCGCGACGAACTTACCACCCGCTACGCCGACCTGCCCGCGCTGATGCGCGAACTGCGCGCCATCGGCGCCACCAATGCATTGCACGCGCGTCGGCACACGCTGACCGGCAAGGCGCGCTTCGCTGCGGCTGCGAATGCTTATGAAGCGTTTCGCGACAATGAGCGTCTGCCTGCGACCTGGGAAATCATCTCGACGCTGGCGTGGGCGCCGGAGCATGGCGTGCCGATCCGGGAAAGCGGGGAAGATGTGGCGAGGTTTCCGGCGAGTGGGATTCCGGTGCGGCGTAGGGTTGAGTAAACGAGGCAGGCTACGGCTGTCGTCGTTGGCTACCGATGGGTCTTCGTTGACACCTTCAAAGATTTCGGATCGATATCCGGTACCGCCCAATGCTCCGAACTTAGCACTGAAGCTTGTAATTGGAATGTGCATGCGGTTTGTTTTTTGCCGTTCGCGGATAGCTTCGTCCGGTCTGGATGCGGCATCGGGTTCGTATGATGAT
>JBKJTC010000182.1:0-2992 GCA_046590925.1 Lysobacteraceae bacterium
AACTGGCGCTGGATCGCGGCCACGTCCGGGAAGATATCGGCGTGGTCGTATTCGAGATTGTTGAGGATCGCGACCAGCGGCCGGTAGTGCACGAACTTGCTGCGCTTGTCGAAGAACGCGGTGTCGTACTCGTCGGCCTCGACCACGAATTCGCGGCCGGTGCCGACGCGCGCCGACACCCCGAAGTCCTCGGCCACGCCGCCGATCAGGAATCCCGGATCGCGGCCGGCGCGGTCCAGCAGGAAACTCAGGATGGTCGTGGTGGTGGTCTTGCCGTGGGTACCGGCCACCGCGAGGGTGTCGCGGCCGGGCAGCACGTGCTCCGCGAGCCACTGCGCGCCCGAGGTGTACTTCATGCCGCGATCCAGCACGTATTCCACCGCGGCGTTGCCGCGCGACAGCGCGTTGCCGACCACGATCCCGTCGCAGTCGGCGGAAATATTGTCGGGCTTGTAACCCTGACTCAGCGCGATGCCGAGCTGTTCGAGCTGCGTGGACATCGGCGGATACACCGCCTGGTCGCTGCCTTCGACCGCGTGCCCGTGTTCGCGCGCGAGCGCGGCGACGCCCCCCATGAAGGTGCCGGCGATACCCAAGATATGAAGTTTCAAGATCGATGATTCCTGGACGTTCGCATCATTATCGACGAAGCGATCCCTGTTCGGCGCGCACGCCCTTCCCCGATTGCGGGAAATCCGACGGGGCGAAGGCATTCCAGCGGCTGTCCGGCCTGAGTTTCCTTCTCCCCGCGTGCGGAGAGAAGGAAACGGCGTGCGCTGAAGCGAGTCCGGCATTCCCGATGGCGGCAGGCGCCATGTTCACCTCATGTAACGGCGCAGCATCTCCGTGGCTTTCTCGTTGACGGCAGGTATGTCGCGTCGACCATCCTTGGCATCGTTCATGATTTTCTGGCATGCGGCGAGGCGCTGCGCGCGATCGGACATGTTGCGCAGCTGATCGGTGCCGCGCCGGGCGACGCCGGCCATGGCCTGCTCGAAATCGCGGTCGAAGATCGGGCCGTTGTTCGCCGCGTCGTTGCCGACCAGGCGGGCGCGCATTTCCGCGCGCACGGCCAGGCTGGCGGACAACCAGGGGCGGTTGCGCTTGACCCAGGCCTTCATCAGCCTGGGCGTGGCTTTGGCGATGGCCTTCGTTTCGCCGCCGCAGAACGCCAGTTCGTTGCGCAGCGAGCGCTCGGTCGTTTCGCCGACCGCGGCCGCCGAGCCGCCGGTCGCGAAGTCGAACCCGGGCTTGGCGCCATCGGCGGCGAATGCGCCGCCGATCGCCAGCGCGAGCGACAGTCCTGCGAAGATCGGGCGCATGTCAGCCGACTTCCGTACCCACCGCGATCGTCTCCACGATCCGCGTGAACACGTCGTCCATCGAGCCTTCGCCGTGGACGACCTTCAACATGCCGTGCTGGCGGTAGTAGTCGATGACCGGGGCGGTGACGGCGTTGTAGACGTTGAGGCGGTTGCGCACCGATTCGGGATTGTCGTCGGCGCGGCCTTCGGCCTTGGCGCGGCCGGCGAGGCGTTCGACCAGCAGGTCGGTATCGACGTCCAGCTGCACCGCGTGGTCCATCGGCTGGCCGATGCGGTCGAGCAGCCTGCCGAGGGCGTCGGCCTGGGCGAGGTTGCGCGGGTAGCCGTCGAGAATGAAACCGCCGGCGACATCGGCGCGCGACAGGCGGTCTTCCAGCATGCCCAGCAGGATCTCGTCGGAAACGAGATCGCCGCGGGCCATCACCGCTTTCGCCTGAACCCCCAGCGCGGTGCCGGCCGCCACTTCGGCGCGCAGCAGGTCGCCGGTGGAAATGTGCGGCACCTGCAGGTGTTCCTTCAATCTTGCCGCTTGAGTACCTTTGCCCGATCCCGGGGCGCCGAGGAGAACCAATCGCATCGCATGCTCCATAAGAGAGAAACTTCGGCCGCGGCGCTACACTCCTCCGCCCGGCGCATCCCGGCCAGCTTAACCGCTCGCGGGCCCCGCCCCAACCCATCTACGACCAATCGCCGAGTCCCCCCTGCCATGGCATCCGGAACCCTCCTTTACGCCCAGTCCGGCGGCGTCACCGCCGTCATCAACGCCTCCGCCTCGGCGGTCATCGCCGAAGCCCGCGCCCGCAAGGTCAAGGTGCTGGCGGCCCGCAACGGCATCCTCGGCGCCCTGCGCGAGGATCTGATCGATACCTCGAAAGAATCGGCCGCGGCCATCCGCGCCCTCGCCCACACCCCGGGCGGCGCCTTCGGCTCCTGCCGGTTCAAGCTCAAATCGCTGGAACAGGACCGCGCCAAGTACGAACGGCTGCTGCAGGTGCTGAAGGCCCACGACGTGCGCTGGTTCCTCTACAACGGCGGCAACGACTCCCCCGACACCGCGCTGAAGGTCTCGAAGCTGGCGGCCGAATTCGGCTACCCGCTCACCTGCATCGGCGTGCCCAAGACCATCGACAACGACCTGGCCGTGACCGACTGCTGCCCGGGCTTCGGCTCGGCCGCCAAATACACGGCGGTGTCGGTGCGCGAGGCCGCGTTCGACGTCGCCGCGATGGCCGAAACCTCGACCAAGGTCTTCGTCTACGAGGCCATGGGCCGCCACGCCGGCTGGCTGGCCGCCGCCGCGGGCCTGGCCGGCAGCGGCCCGGACGAGGCGCCGCATCTGATCCTGTTCCCCGAGCGCGCCTACGACGAGGCCGATTTCCTGGCCAACGTGAAGAAAGTGGTGGCGAAGGTCGGCTACTGCGTCGTCGTGGCGTCGGAAGGCATCCGCACCGCCGACGGCTCCTTCGTCGCCGACGCCGGCGGCGGCAAGGACGCCTTCGGCCACACCCAGCTCGGCGGCGTCGCCTCGTACCTGGCCGGCAAGGTGAAGGACGAACTCGGCTTCAAGGTCCACTGGACCCTGCCCGACTATCTGCAGCGGTCGGCGCGGCACATCGCTTCGAAGACCGACCTCGACCAGGCGATGGCCGCCGGCAAGGCCGCGGTGC
>JBKJTC010000063.1:0-16495 GCA_046590925.1 Lysobacteraceae bacterium
CTTCCCCCGGCCCAATCCTGGATGCACATGGCCATTCGAGAAGACAAGCCCTGGACCGTGCCGGCGCTGGCGGATGCCAAGCGCGACGGCCGCAAACTGGCGATGCTCACCGCCTATGACGCGGTGTTCGCGCGCGTGCTTGATCGCAGCGGCACCGACCTGATCCTGGTCGGCGATTCGCTGGGCATGGTGGTAAAAGGCCACGGTTCCACATTGCCGGTGACGGTCGACGACATCGCGTATCACACAGCCGCGGTCGCCAGCGGCCTGCAGCGCGCGCTGCTGGTCAGCGACCTGCCGTTCCAGGCCGACGCCACGCCCGAACGCGCGCTCGACGCCGCCACCCGCCTGCTGCAGGCCGGCGCGCAGATGGTCAAGCTCGAAGGCGCCGGTCCGCACAAACTCGACGTCATTCGTTTTCTCGTCGAGCGCGAGATCCCGGTCTCCGCGCATCTCGGCCTCACCCCGCAGTCGGTGCTGCGTTTCGGCGGCTTCAAGGTGCAGGGGCGCGAAGCGCTGGCCGCCGCGAAACTGCGAGAGGACGCGCAGGCGGTGGCCGAAGCCGGCGCTTCGATGATGGTGCTGGAATGCGTGCCGACCCCGCTGGCGCAGTCGATCACCGCTGCCAGTTCCATCCCCACCATCGGCATCGGCGCCGGTCCGCACTGCGACGGCCAGGTGCTGGTGTTGCACGATTTTCTCGGCCTCGACAATGGCCACCGCCGGCCGAAATTCGTCAAGGATTTCCTGGCCGAAGGCGGCTCGGTCGCCGGCGCGGTGGAGGCGTATTGCGCCGCGGTGCGCGATGGCTCGTTTCCCGATGCGCAGCACGCATACCAATAAGTATTCCGATAAGCCTTCCAACCAGGTGTTCCGCGGATCATGATCGAAACCATCACCGAACTCGGCCACCTGCGCGAACGCATCCTCGGCTGGCGCCGCGAAGGGCTGCGCATCGGTTTCGTGCCGACCATGGGCAATCTGCACGCGGGCCATTATTCGCTGGTCGAACTGACCCGACAGCACGCGGACCGCATCATTTCCAGCGTGTTCGTGAACCCGACCCAGTTCGGGCCGAACGAGGATTTCACCCGTTACCCGCGCACGCCCGAAGCCGACACCAGCGGGCTCGAAGCCGCCGGCTGCGATGCGCTGTGGCTGCCGACGGTGGAATCGATGTATCCGTTCGGCGTGGATCTCGCGGTGCGCATGCGCGTGCCGGGCGTGGCCGACGTGCTGGAGGGCGCGCATCGCCCCGGACATTTCGACGGCGTCTGCACCGTGGTCGCGCGGCTGTTCAACCAGGTGCAGCCCGACCTGGCCGCATTCGGCAAGAAGGATTTCCAGCAGGTCGCGGTGATCCAGCAGATGGTCACCGATCTGGCCTATCCGCTGACGCTGCTGCGCGGCGAGATCGTGCGCGAGACCGACGGCCTCGCGATGAGTTCGCGCAACCAGTATCTGAGCGCGGAAGACCGGGTGATCGCCGCCGAGATCCATCGCACCCTGCTGGATATGCGCGCGCAGCTGCTGGCCGGGGTGTCGCGGATTTCGGTCGAGACCGGCGCCGCCATCCGTCTGGGCGACGCCGGTTTCTCGGTGGATTACGCCGCGATCCGCACGCCGGATCTGGCCGCGCCCGAAGTCGAACCGGCGCGTTATGCCGCGCGCGGTCCGCGGGTCGCGCTGATCGCGGCGCGTCTGGGTCGCACCCGGCTGATCGACAATCTGGAATTCGATCTGAGCTGATGCGCGGCGGACGCATCGTCGACCGGCGATGACCGCTGCGGGCCCTGTCTCCGGCGCCTGCTTCTTTCGGAAGACAACGGATGTGTCCTGCGATGACTTGTCCGGGTAACACGGATCGAACGCCTGTCCAGCGCCATTCCGCCGATGCGCTTTCCGTGTTCTCAACGCCGTGTGCGGCAGCCATGCGGGCGGACACGAACGTACGATCCGGGCGCTGTTTTCGTTTGCATGGCGGCGCGCGCCGACGATCTGGCAAGATGCGGCATCGCGCAGGCAACGCCCATGAGCCCGTTATGACCGAACACATCGCTACCGCTTTCGACGCGCTGCATCCGCATGCGGAACGCCTGCGGCATTCGCCGATTTCGGACTTGATCGCAGCGGATGCCTTGCGCCCGAAGGAGTTCGCCGTTCGCGCCGGGCCGCTCTATGCCAGCTTCGCGCGTCAGCACTACGACCGTCCGGCGCTGGACGCTCTGTTCGATCTCGCCGAAACCGCCGATCTGGCTTCAGCGCTGCGCAGACTGTTCGATGGTGAGATCGTCAACGTCACCGAGGGCCGCGCCGCGCTGCATACCGCATTGCGTAGCGATCTTTCCGGGACCGCGCACGTACTCGAAGCCACGGCGCAGGCGCGCGCCGCGCGCGCGCGCATGGCGGCGATGGTCGACCGACTCATCACTTCCGGCGTGACCGATGTGGTCAGCGTCGGCATCGGCGGTTCCGATCTCGGCCCGCGGCTCGTCGCCGATGCGCTTGCCGATGGCGATGGCGGGCCGCGTCTGCGCGTGCATTTCGTATCCAACGTCGACGGCAACGCGGTGCACCGCACGCTGTCGCGGCTCGACCCCGTGCGCACCGCGGCGATCCTGATCTCCAAGACCTTCGGCACCCAGGAAACCCTGCTCAACGGCACCGTGGTGCGCGAGTGGCTGCAGGACGACAGCCGCGTGTATGCGGTGAGCGCGAACGTGCCGCGCGCGGCCGCATTCGGCATCGACGAAAGCCGCATCCTGCCGATGTGGGATTGGGTCGGCGGCCGTTATTCGCTGTGGTCGGCGGTGGGTTTCCCGATCGCGCTCGCCATCGGCATGGACGGTTTCGAGCGCCTGCTCGCCGGCGCCGCGGACATGGATGCCCACGTGCTGGCCACGCCGCTGCGCGACAACGTCGCGGTATGGCACGCATTGACCGCGATCTGGAACCGCAATGCGATGCACGCCGGCAGCCAGGCGGTGTTGCCGTACGACGAACGCCTGCGCCTGCTGCCGAATTACCTCCAGCAGCTGGTGATGGAAAGCCTCGGAAAATCCGCGCGGCTCGACGGCGCGGCGCTGGCCACGCACACCGTTCCGGTGTGGTGGGGCGGGGCGGGCACCGACACCCAGCACAGTTTCTTCCAGGCGCTGCACCAGGGCACCCAGATCGTGCCGGCCGATTTCATCGGCGTGATCCGCGCCGATCATGCGCATGCCGACAATCACACCGCGCTGCTCGCGAATCTGCTGGCGCAAACCGAAGCTTTTGCCAACGGCCAAGCGAGCGACGATCCGCATCGCGCGTACGCCGGCAATCGCCCGAGCACGCTGCTGTTGCTCGATGCGTTGACGCCGGAATCGCTGGGCGCCCTAATTGCGCTGTACGAACACAGCGTGTATCTGCAGTCGGTGCTGTGGGGCATCAACGCGTTCGATCAGTTCGGCGTGGAACTCGGCAAGCAGGTCGCGAACAAACTGCTGCCGGCGTTGCGGGGCGATGCCGAGGCCGACGATCCGGTGACGCGGGCGCTGTTGGTAGAGATCCGTAAACGTTCTGCGTGATTCCGTATTTTTGTAGAGCGGCCTTCAGGCCGCTGCTTTTTTAACCGGAAGAGGAGCAGCGGCCTGAAGGCCGCTCTACAAGGCGTGTCGTCGCAACGCCCACTCGACATGCTCGCGCACCATCGCATCGTCGATCTCCTGTTTCGATCGTAGTGCGCTGACGACGTCCGGCGTCGTCGGCGCATTGCCCAGCGCGATCGCGAGGTTGCGCATCCAGCGCGCGTAGCCGCTGCGGCGGATCGGCGAGCCCTCGGTGCGCCGCAGGAATTCGTCCTCGCTCCACGCGAACAGATCCATCAGCGTCGCCTTGTCGAGATCGTTGCGGGCGCGGAAATCCGGTTCGTCGGTGGTCTTCGCGAACTTGTTCCACGGACAGATCAGCTGACAGTCGTCGCAGCCGAAGATACGATTGCCGATCAGCGGCCGCAGTTCTTCGTCGATGCTGCCTTCGTGTTCGATGGTGAGATACGCGATGCACCGTCGCGCATCCAAACGATGCGGCGCGACGATGGCCTGTGTTGGGCAGATGTCGATGCAGCGCACGCAACTGCCGCAGTGCGCACTCGCCGGCGGATCGATGGGTAACGGCAGGTCGACGTAGAGTTCGCCGAGGAAAAACCACGAACCGCCGTCCTTGTCGATCAGGCAGGTGTGCTTGCCGATCCAGCCCAGCCCGGCGTTGCGCGCCAGCGCGCGTTCCAGCACCGGCGCGGAATCCACGAACACGCGATAGCCGAACGGACCGATCTCGGCGGCGACGCGATCGGCAAGCTTCTGCAGTCGGTTGCGCATCAGCTTGTGGTAGTCGCGGCCCAGCGCATAGCGCGCGACGTAGGCGCGTTCGCCGTCGTCCAGCGTGGCCCAGGCGTCGTCCACATCGCGGCCGTAGTCCAGCCCCACCGCCACCACCCGCAGCGTGCCCGGCACCAGATCGGCGGGACGGCTGCGCTTGTCGCCGTGATCGGCCATCCAGCGCATCGAGCCGTGCAACCCCTGCGCCAGCCAGTCGCGCAGGTGGGTTTCGTCGGCGTCGAGTTCGATATCGGCGATGCCGCAGCGCTGGAAGCCGAACTCGCCCGCCAGCCCCTTGATCCGTGCGGCCAGCGCGTGCGGATCGGGCGCGGTACGGCCGATGGCGTCGGTCCGTTGGTCGGTCTGGTCGTCGGTATCTCTCACACCGGGAGTATAGAATCCGGCCATGCGGATCGCCTCATTCAACGACATGCCCAAGCTCTACCGCGGTGCCGCGGTACGCGCCGCCGAGCAGGTGGCGATGACGCGCTTCGGCCTGGACGAGGACGATCTGATGGCCCGCGCCGGCCTGGGCGCGTGGCGGCTGCTGCTGGACCGCTGGCCGCAGGCGCAGCGCATCGGCATCGTCTGCGGCCCCGGCAACAACGGCGGCGACGGTTACGTGCTGGCCGAACTGGCGCGCAGTTCCGGGCGCCATGTGTTCGTGCTGCGCTTGGGCGATGAAGTCAAAGCGGGCGCAGCCCGGCGCGCCGCCGACGCGTACGCGCAGGCAGGCGGCGAAGCGGCGACGCTGGTCGCCGACGAGGGATTGCCGCAGGCCGATGTCTGGGTGGACGCGCTGTTCGGCATCGGTCTGCATCGCGCGCTGGAAGGCGCAGCGGCGGATGTCGTGGCGGCTCTCAATCACGATGTTTCATCGCCGGTGCTGTCGCTCGACGTGCCGTCGGGCGTGGATGCCGACAGCGGCCATCATCATGGTCTGGCGGTGCGCGCCACCGTCACCCTGAGCTTCATCGCCGGCAAGCCGGGGCTGTACACTGGTCGCGGTCGCGAGGCGGCGGGCGAGGTGGTGATCGATACGCTCGGCCTTGCCGATCATGTCTTCGACGATCTCGAACCTGCCGCGCGTCTCGCCCGTGCGGACGCATTGCACCTGTGGCTGCAGCCGCGCGCCCGCAGCGCGCACAAGGGGCATTTCGGCAACGTGCTGTGCATCGGCGGCGATCACGGCTACGGCGGCGCCATCGCGCTTTGCGCCGAAGCCGCGCACCGCGCCGGTGCCGGGCTGGTCAGCGCGGCGACGCATGCGGAACACGTCCCGGTATTGCTTGCGCGGCGCCCCGAAACCATGGCGCGTGCGATCGCTTCGGCAGAAGAATTGAAGCCCTTGCTGGATGCGGCCAGCGTGATCGCCATCGGCCCGGGCCTCGGCAACAGCGAATGGAGTGCGGCGATGCTGTACGCCGCGCTGGATGCGGGAAAACCCCTGGTACTCGACGCCGATGCGCTGAACGCGTTGGCCAGACGCGACGCGCTTGCCCTCGGCGATGCGGTGCTTACGCCGCATCCGGGCGAGGCCGCGCGATTGCTGGGCGAGCGCGTCGCCGATCTCGAACGCGACCGCATTCTGTCCGTGCGCCAGCTTGCCGCACGCTACGACTGCGCGGTGGTGCTCAAGGGCGCGGGCACCGTGGTGATGGCGCCCGGGGAAATCCCGGTGATCATCGATACCGGCAACCCCGGCATGGCCACCGGCGGCATGGGCGATGTGCTGACCGGCGTGATCGCAAGCGCGATCGCACAGGGCTGGTCAAATTTCGATGCCGCGGTCTGCGGCGCGCTGCTGCACGCCGCCGCCGGCGATGCCGCCGCGCGCGAAGGCGGCGAACGCGGTCTGCTGCCGTCGGATCTGTTCGTGCATCTGCGCCGTCTCGCCAATCCGGTATCCCGCGCATGAGCGAAGTGGGCATTCGTGAAACGGGCGTCGACGATGCCATCGTGCTGCATCTGCCGGATGCAGGCGCCACCGGGCGTCTCGCGCAGGCGCTCGCGCGCACCGCGCCGACGCCCGCGGTCGTACATCTGCATGGCGACCTGGGCGCCGGCAAGTCAACGCTCGCTCGCGGCTGGCTGCGCGCCTTGGGCGTGACCGGCGCGATCCGCAGCCCGACCTACACGCTGGTCGAACGTTATTCGCTGTCGGAGGGCCCGCTCCCGACAGGCGAAGCCCTGCATCTCGATCTCTACCGGATCGGCGACGGCGCCGAGCTCGAATTCCTGGGTCTGGACGATTCCGATGCGGCGCTCTGGCTGGTCGAATGGCCGGAGCGGGGAGGCGCCTCGCTGCCTGCGGCCGATCTGCGCGTGGCGCTGGCGATCAAGGGCGACGGCCGTCGCTGCGAACTACAGCCGATGACGCCAGCGGGGCGGGATTGGCTGGTGCGGGCCGGCGCCCAGCATGAGCTTGCGGCCCCTTGATGAACCACAGCAGGAAGTTCAGGCAGGTTGCGGATTATTAAAGGAAAAGTGCTTGAAAAATTGCCCGGCGGGTGGTTGACTACCGGCCATGCGCGCAAAGTGGATCACCCTCCAGCAGATCGTCCTGGGCCTGGCTTTGCTGGCCGCCCTGTGCTGGAACCTTGCGCAAGCGAATGAAATCAAGGGTTTGCAGCTGAGCGATGGCGCCACCGGCACCCGCGCCGAGCTGCAACTGCAGGGCGAGGTCGCGTTCAAGACCATGACCTTGGCCAATCCCGACCGCTTCGTGGTCGATCTCCCCGATACCGCCGTCGGCCGCACGCTGCAGCTGCCTTCGCCCATGGGCGCGATCAAGGCGGTGCGCACTGGCAAACCCACGCCGGGTACGACCCGGATCGTGTTCGATCTCGCGTCCCCGATCGCACCGCTCAGGCCACGCTTGGAGCGCGGTGCCGACGGCGTCCGACTCGTGCTGGAATGGCCGGGCGATGGCGCCAAGCCGATCACTGCTGCGGCGTCCATACCCAAAATGCCGCAAACGGTGCCTGCCGCAGCTCCGTCGCCGACGATCAAGCCTGCCGCGGCGTCCGCCGCATCGCCAGTCGTCACGGTGCCGACGCCTGCGACTCCGACGATCATCGACAAACCGGCCACATCGTCTCCGGCGACGCTGTTGTCCCAAGGCTCGACCAGCGCGGGCTCGACCATCGCAGGCGCCACCACGATTCACAATCCGACTGCCCCCAATCCAACGGCGGCCGCGGCCGTGCCGCCCGTGGACTCCGCGATCAAATCCGTCGTCGCGGCCGAGCCGCCCGCAATTCAGCCCACAACCGCCGGCAAGACCCTGCAGGATCTGCGCGTCGGCACGCGGCCGCTGGTCATCGCCATCGACGCCGGCCACGGCGGTCAGGATCCGGGCGCCATCGGTCCGAGCGGCCGCTACGAAAAACACGTGGTGCTGGCGATCAGCAAAGAGCTGGCGCGGCAGATCAACGCCACGCCGGGCATGCGCGCCTATCTGATTCGCGACACCGACGTCTACGTGGAGCGCCCGCAGCGCGCCCGCAAGGCGCGCGCCGCCAAGGCGGACATGTTCGTCTCGATCCACGCCGATGCCGCCGAGAACCGCAGTGCCTGGGGATCGTCCGTGTACGTGCTGTCCACGCGCGGCGCGTCCTCGCAGCACGCCCGCTGGCTGGCCAACAAGGAGAATGCCTCCGATCTGGTCGGTGGGGTGCGTTTGACCAGGGACACGCTGTCGAACGTGCTGTTGGATCTCGCGCAGAGCGGGCACATGAAGGCGTCGCAGGACGCGGCCGGTTACGTGCTCGATGGCCTGAAGCAGCTGGGCAAGACCCATAAGCCGCAGATCGAGTTCGCCAACTTCGAAGTGCTGCGCAACTCCGACATGCCGGCGATGCTGGTGGAGACCGGCTTCATCTCCAATGCGGAAGAAGAAAAGCGTCTCTTCGATCCCAATCATCAGCGGAAAGTAGCGGCCGCGGTACTCAACGGCATCCAGGCCTACTTCACCCGCCAGCCGCCGCCGGGCACTGTGTTCGCCGCCCGCGCCAAGGTCGCCGAAGCCGCGGTTGTGGCCAGCACCGCTGCTGCGTCCATCATGACCACCGGCGGCAGTCCCTGAGCCGAATCTGGTTTGCCTGATCTAGTGGGTCCTACCCATTCGGCTGTCTACGCATGCTGACGTATCATCCGGTGTCAGGTTCGATATGAAAAATCCCAAGAAAGGCGAGAAAAAATCCTGGCTGTTCAACACAGTTTGCTTCGTACTTGTGGCGTGGTTCTTCTACGCTTACTTAAAAGAACATGGACTATCGGGTCTGTGGTATCTGTGATTAAGCAAGACATACTATGCTTCAACTGCGATGTCGTTTGAGCGTCGGGGCCAAAGTTCTCGGATCAATGAACTCACGCCGCAGTTGCACGACGTTTTCATTGACACAACATTCAGGCCGTTGCCGCACGTGAACATCCGCCAGCTCCCCGACACGCTCATCAACCAGATCGCCGCAGGCGAGGTCATCGAACGCCCGGCGTCGGTGGTCAAGGAGCTTGTCGAGAACGCCATCGACGCCGGCGCGCGGCGCATCGATATCGATCTGGAAGACGGCGGCGTGCGTCTGATCCGGGTGCGCGACGACGGCGGCGGCATCGCCGCGGAGGATCTGGCGCTTGCGGTGCAGCGACATGCCACCAGCAAGATCGCCTCGCTCGACGATCTCGAATCGGTGGCCACGCTGGGCTTCCGCGGCGAAGCCCTGCCCTCGATCGCATCGGTGAGCCGCTTCAGCATCGCCTCGCGTCGCGACGACGACGATCACGGCACGGCGCTGCCGGTCGAGGGCGGCCGCGTCGGCGAGCTCACGCCGAAACAGCAGGCCACCGGCACCACGGTGGAAGTGCGCGACCTGTTCTTCAACGTGCCGGCGCGGCGCAAATTCCTGCGCGCCGAGCGCACCGAGCTCGGACATATCGAAGAATGGTTGCGTCAGCTCGCGCTGGCGCGGCCGGACGTGGAGTTGCGCGTCAGCCACAACGGCAAGCCGCTGCGCCGGTACAAAGGAAATAACAGCCGAGGCGACGGCGATGCGCTTTTCTCCGGCGAACGCCTGTCGGAGACCCTGGGCGAAGCATTCCTCGGTCACGCGTTGCAGGTCGATCACGCCGCGCCGCTGTCCACCGACAGCGGCAGCACCCTGCGCCTGCGCGGCTGGATCGCGCAGCCGGCGTATTCGCGGGCCAGCGCCGATCAGCAGTATCTCTACGTCAACGGCCGCGCGGTCCGCGACCGCAGCGTCGCGCATGCGGTGAAGCAGGCCTATGCCGACGTGCTGTTCCACGGGCGCCAGCCCGCGTACGTGCTGTTTCTGGAAGTCGACCCGCGCCGGGTCGATGTCAACGTGCATCCGGCTAAGCACGAGGTGCGTTTCCGCGATGCGCGCCCGATCCACGATTTCGTGTACCGCACCCTGCACGCTGCGCTGGCCGAAACCCGCGCCGGCATCGGTGCGGGCGTCGGCGACAATGCGATGCCTTCGACGTCCGCAGATTTTCAGCAGTACGCGTCGAACGGTGACGCCATGCCGGGCATGCAGAACGGCGGGATGTCGCAGTGGAATCGACCGATGCCGCAGACCGGCCTCGGCCTGCGCGTCGAGGATGCCCGCGCTGCGTACACCGCGCTGTATGCGCCATCGTCGTCGCATCCGCAGCCTGCGGTACGTCCGCTGCCCGAAGCGGTGGATGGCGAAGTGCCGCCGCTCGGCTACGCCATCGCGCAACTGCACGGCATCTACATCCTCAGCGAAACCGTCGACGGTCTGATCGTGGTCGACATGCACGCCGCGCACGAACGTATCGGCTACGAAAGACTCAAGACCGCGCACGACCACACCGGCCTGCGCATGCAGCCGCTTCTGGTGCCGCAGACGGTCGCGGTGTCGGAACGCGAAGCGGAAACCGCCGAGCGCGAAGCAGAACTGCTGGATACGCTGGGCTTCGAGATCACCCGCAGCGGACTGCAGAGCCTCACCCTGCGCGGCGTGCCGGCATTGCTGGCCGATGGCGACACCGAAGCGCTGCTGCGCGACGTGATCGCCGATCTGGTCGAACACGGCGAATCCAGGCGCGTGGCCGCCGCGCGCGATGAACTGCTGGCGACGATGGCCTGTCACGGCGCGGTGCGCGCCAATCGTCGCCTGGGTATTCCGGAAATGAACGCGCTGCTGCGCGAGATGGAAGCCACCGAACGTTCGGGGCAATGCAATCATGGCCGCCCGACGTGGGCGCACTTCACGTTGGGCGAAATCGACCGTTGGTTCCTGAGGGGGCGCTGAGTATGGAAACGTTGGACATGCAGAGGATTCGGAGCGGTTGGCGATGCGCGGGCACGACCGCGGCATGTGCGATGGGGTTATCCATATTGATGCTGTTGGCGGCGTGCGGCGACAAGTCGTCGACGTCCGACAAGCCCGCGCTCAGCGCGGACGAAGCGCAATATCTGTCCGATGAAAATCTGTGGCGCATCCAGCGCCAGGAGAAGCTCACGCAGCCCGATGGCTGGACCAGCCTGATCGGCCTGCACTGGCTGACGTTGCCGTCCCATTACGTCGGCAGCAGCGCGCGCAGCGGGATCCGCCTTGCGGCGGGGCCGGATTCGCTGGGCATGTTCACGCGCGACGGCCAGCGCGTCTTCTTCACCCCCGAGCGTGGCGTTCCGCTGACCCTCGACGGCGAGCCGCTGAAGGGCCGGGTCGAGCTGAAGGACGACAGCCAGGGCGCGCCCAGCGTGGTCGGTTTCGACGAGGGCAAGGGCAAGCTCACGGTGATCCAGCGCGGCGGCAACCGCGCGCTGCGCGTGAAGCATGCCGATGCGCTGGCCCGCACGCAGTTCCAGGCGATCGAATACTGGCCGCCGGATCGCGACTGGCGCGTCGAAGCCACCTTCGTTCCGCATCCGGCCGGCAAGACGCTGCCCATCGCGACGATCATCGGCACCACCGACGACACCCCGAACCCGGGCGCGCTCGAATTCCAGCGCGAAGGCAAGACCATCCGCATCGAAGCCTTGGACCAGGGCGAAAGCACGCTGTCGCTGATCATTGCCGACCGCACCAGCGGCCACGAAAGTTACGGCGCGGGCCGTTACCTCGACGTGCCGCGTCCGGACGCACAGGGCAAGGTCGTGATCGATTTCAATCGTGCCTACAACCCGCCGTGCGCGTTCACACAGTTCGCCACGTGTCCGCTGCCGCCCAACGAAAATCGCCTCGATCTGGCCATCACCGCCGGCGAGAAACGCTACAACGTCAAACGCTGACGTTCCGGCAGATCCACCGTACCCCAAGGACTTTCATGCGCATTCATCCTCTCCTGATCGGTTCGCTCGTCGCGGCCGCAGTTTCCGTCGCGGCCATCGCCGCCGATCGCGCCAGTCCCGCAGCAACGAAAGCCGCCGCGCCGCCCGTGCCGCTGCTGTGGAAAGTGTCCGACGCCGACAATGCGCTGTATCTGCTCGGCTCGTTCCACATGCTGCGTCCCGACGACTATCCGCTGTCGAAGGATGTCGACGCAGCCTTCGACGATGCCGAAGCGCTGGCGTTCGAGCTGTCGCCCGAAGAGCTGATGTCGCCGCAGCTGGGCGCGGCGATGGGGCAGGCGGCGCTGCGCACCGACGGCAAGCCGCTGAACAGCGAACTGCCCAAGCCCACCATCGCCAAACTCGACGCCTGGATGGCGGCCAACGGCAATGAGTTGAAGAAGATGGGCGTGCCCGCGGAGGCGTTCCAGATGTTCGAGCCGTGGTTCGTGAGCCTGACGATTTCGATCGTCGAGATGGGCAAGCAGGGACTGGATACGGAGTTGGGGCTGGACATGCATCTGATCGGCCGCGCACGCAAGGCGTCGAAACCCACCTCGGGTCTGGAGAAGGGCAGCGAACAGATCGCCGTGTTCGACGGAATGGGCAAGGCCGAACAGTTGCAGTTGCTGGAAGAATCGCTCGACGATGCCGTCGACTCGAAAGCGGAGATCGAAAAACTGCATGCGGCCTGGCGCCGCGGCGATCAGGACGCGCTGTGGAACGGCATGGCCGCGGACCTGCGCCGGGAATACCCGCAGCTGTATCGACGGATCAACGTTGCCCGCAACGACGCCTGGGTGCCGAAACTGCAGCGCATGCTGGATGGCGAAACCGAAGACGACACCCTGGTCGTGGCCGGCGCGCTGCACCTGCTGGGCGATGACGGCGTTGTCGAAAAACTGCGCGCGAAAGGTTACAGGGTCGAGCGCGTGTGCTCTGCGTGCGAGAGCAAATAAAGTAGCAGATCGCCTCGCTTGGCGAAGCGACGCAGAGCCTCAGCGGTCGGACGTACGCGCGCGCACGTTGTCGATCAGTACGATCTTCTGCCAGATGTTGGACGACAGCCCGGTGGTCAGACCCTGGATGTCGTTCACCGCGCCCAGCACCTGCGGATCGTCGAGATACTGCACATACAGCGCCGCGATCTTGCTGATGATCGCCAGCATCTCGGTGCAGTAGTCGAGATAGCGCGCCAGCTCGAACCGCGACAGGTTCCGCTGCGGCGACGATGCGGTGTTCATCGCCGGCGACAGCAACTGTTCGGGATCCTTGGTGAGCTGGTGCATGTCGATCACGTGCGCCAGGCTGCGCAACTGATGCAGCGCGCGCAGGGCCTTGCGTCGCTTGAGCCGGGCTTCGAAGGTGGTCAGGAAAAACACCGCGATGCCGAGGAAGATCACATCGTTGATCGCCGACTCGATGATCGGCAGCAGCGCGAACCATTCCAGCCGCGATGTCGGCGCGCTGGCGGACGCCGCGACCATCGACAGCAGTGCCACCATCGACAGCAGGGCCAGTCCCACCCCGATGCGGATCGGCCAGTTCGGCCTGCGGATATGTTGGATGCCTTCGATGGTGTCGCCCGCGACGGCCAGCACGTCCTGTCCGACCTTGGACAGCCCCGACTGCGGGAAGCGCTCGTCGATGCGCGTACTCAACCGCGTGCAGGTGGCGACGATGGCATCGGCATCGAGCGCGCGATAAGTCATGCGGTGGTTTCCGTGGCGACGGGGATCAGGGGAGCCAGCACGATACAGTCGACCGGGCAGGCCGGTAGGCAGAGTTCGCAGCCGGTGCACAGCGGTTCGATCACCACGTGCATGTGTTTGGCGCCGCCGATGATGGCGTCGACCGGGCAGGCCTGGATGCATTTGGTGCAGCCGATACAGTCGGCTTCCACCACCACGGCGACCTGCGGCGGTTTGTGCGTGCCTCGCGAGCGGTCGTAGGGTCGCGCGGGTAGGCCCAGCGCATGGGCCAGCGCACGCGCCCCAGCGTCGCCGCCCGGCGGGCAGTGATCCACGCCCGCTTCGTCGCGAGACATCGCTTCGGCATACGGACGACAGCCCGGATACCCGCATTGCCCGCACTGGGTCTGCGGCAGCAGGCGGTCGAGGCGTTCGATCAGATCAGAATTCATCGCGATCAACGGGCCGCGCCGTGTAGCGTGAACGCTGATGCTGGTGGGGGTATCTGAGAAAACGCCAGCGGCCCCCCAATGCTTCAGCAGCGTGCAGGCGGGCTGTTGAAGCGATTACGCCCCCAAGAAAATCCCCCGTAGCCCCCTTTTTCAAAGGGGGCGAAATGCCTGAGAAAACCGCACTATTTCCAGAGATGCTCGCTGGCATCCTTCTCGCAGGCATCCTCGATGCATGCTGTTCCCCACTTTGAAAAGGGGATACAAGCTGTTCCAACCTTTGGAAAAGGGATACATGCTGTTCCCCCCTTTGGAAAAGGGATAGATGCTGTTCCCCCCTTTGAAAAAGGGGGGCAGGGGGGATTTGCTCTTCCCCCCAACGCAAGCAGTCGACCAGAAAGCCGAAAAAGTGGGGACGACTCAGGCTTTGGACTGCAGTTGCGGCGTCGCCACGTGCCGCGCACATCGCAGAGCGCGGCATCATCTCAACGTACCGGCATGCCGGGCTGCGCGCCGCTGTCGGCATCCAGCAGCGCCAGCGCGCCGCCGTCGAAGCCGGCCGACAGGATCATGCCCTCGCTCACGCCGAAGCGCATCTTGCGCGGCGCGAGATTGGCGATGAACACCACGCTGCGGCCGACGAGTGTCTCCGGCTCGGCGTAGCTGGCGCGGATGCCCGAAAAGATCTGGCGCTTGCCGAGTTCGCCCGCGTCCAGCTCGAAACGCAGCAACTTGTCCGACCCTTCGACGAACTCGCACACCAGCACCTTGCCGATGCGCAGATCGAGTTTGGCGAAGTCGTCCATGCCGATCACATCGCTTTTCGAGGCTTCGCCCTTCGCAACCTCTGCTTTCGGCGCTTCGGCTTTTGCCGATTCGGCTTTTGTAGGAGCGGCGGAAGCCGCGAGCTTTGCCTTCGAGTCTGCGGGCTTCGCGGCTTCCGCCGCTCCTACAGGTGCAGTCATCGTTTCTTTGGAGGCTTCGGTCATGGCTTCAATTTGCTTCGGGTCGATTCGGGTGAAGAGTGGGGTGTAGGGCTGGATCGCGTGATTCAGCAGCGGCTCGTCAAGATCACCCCAATGCTTGATAGGTGCGGCAAGAAAAGCTTCTGCCTGCATCGCCACGTTTGGCAGGACAGGTTTGAGATATGCCGCGATCAGGCGGAACAAATTGATCGCAGTCGTACAAGTGCGCCGCAATTCTTCCAGGCTGAATTCATCCACACCGATTTGTTTCGCCAGTTGCCATGGAGCTCGTTCGGCAACGAAAGCGTTAGCGGCATCACAGGCTTCCATGATGCTGCGTAATGCGACTGCTGGATTGTTGGCAGAATATGCAGCGATGATCTCATCGCGACGCGCGATGGTCTGCTCGTAAATATCTTCACCGCTGGGGTGGCGGATAACAACGCTGCCGGCCAATGGGTCGCCGAAAACCTTACGCATTCCGGAAAACCGGTCTCCCAACCTGCCGTCGAAATGCTTGCCGATGAAACCCGCGCAACGACTGGCGATATTCACGAATTTGCCGACCACGTCGCTATTCACCCGCGCGACAAAATCGCTCAGATTCAAATCCAGATCGTCCACGCCGCCAGACGACTTTGCCGCATAGTAATAACGCAGCGCTTCCGGCGGAAGCCCTGCATCGAGATAAGTCTTCGCCATCACGAACGTGCCGCGCGATTTCGACATCTTCGCGCCATCGACCATCAGATACCCATTCACATGCAGCCGCGTCGGCGCACGCAACCCGGACCCCTTCAACACCGCCGGCCAGAACAGCCCGTGGAAATTCACGATGTCCTTGCCGATGAAATGATGCAGCTCGGCCTCGCTGTCCGGTTTCATGAACGCGTCGAAATCGTAGCCCTCGGCATCGCACAGCGCCTTGAAGCTGCTGAGGTAACCGATGGGCGCGTCCAGCCAGACGTAGAAATATTTGCCTGGCTGGCCGGGGATCTCGAAACCGAAATACGGTGCGTCGCGGGAGATATCCCACGGACGCAGGCCGCCGTCGGAATCCAGCCATTCCTGCAGCTTGGCCTTCATGCCCGGCACCATCACGTCGCCGGCCAGCCACTCGCGCAGGAAGTCCTCGAACTGGTTCAGCTCGAAGAAGAAATGCTCCGAGGCGCGCATTTCCGGGGTGGCGCCGCTGATGACCGAGCGCGGGTCCTTCAGATCGGTGGGCGCGTAGGTGGCGCCGCACTGCTCGCAGTTGTCGCCGTACTGGTCGGCGGTGCCGCAGTTCGGGCAGATGCCCTTGATGTAGCGGTCGGGCAGGAACATGCCCTTGGCGGGATCGTAGAACTGCTGCACCGAGCGCCGGCCGATGTGGCCGTTGGCTTCGAGCTTCGCGTAGATCGCCTCGGTCAGCGCGCGGTTGCCGGCCGAATGCGTGGAGTCGTAGTGGTCGTAGACCACGCCGAACGCGGCGAAGTCGCGCACGTGCGCGGACTGGATGTCGGCGACGAAGGCTTCCGGCGTGGTGCCGGCCTTTTCGGCAGCGAGCATGATCGGCGTGCCGTGGGTGTCGTCGGCGCAGACGAAATGAACGGTGTCGCCGGACATGCGCCGCGCGCGGACCCAGATGTCGGCCTGGATGTAGCCGACCAGATGGCCCAGATGGATCTGGCCGTTGGCGTAGGGCAGGGCGTTGGTGACGAGCGCG
>JBKJTC010000122.1:0-11697 GCA_046590925.1 Lysobacteraceae bacterium
CTGTTCAACCGCTTCCAGATCGAATCGCAGATCGAGAACGCCTACGAGCGCTCGGTGCGCCTGCCCTCCGGCGGCTCGCTGGTGATCGACCAGACCGAAGCGCTGACCGCAGTGGACGTGAACTCCTCGCGCGCCACCAAGGGGGGCGACATCGAGGAGACCGCGTTCAACACCAATCTGGAAGCGGCCGAAGAAGTCGCGCGCCAGATGCGTCTGCGCGATCTCGGCGGCCTGGTGGTGATCGACTTCATCGACATGGCGTCGAACAAACACCAGCGCGACGTCGAGAACAAGCTCTCGCAGGCGCTGAAGCACGACCGCGCCCGCGTCCAGCTGGGCCGCATTTCCAAGTTCGGCCTGATGGAAATGTCGCGCCAGCGGCTGCGCCCGAGCCTCGGCGAATCCAGCCAACTCGTTTGCCCGCGCTGCGACGGCCACGGCCGCATGCGCAGCATCGAATCGCTGTCGCTGTCGATCATCCGCCTCGCCGAAGAGCATGCGATGAAGGACAACACCGGCCAGGTGCTGGTACAGGTGCCGGTCGAGATCGCCAACTACCTGCTCAACGAAAAGCGCCGCGCGCTCAACGAAATCGAGAAGCGCCACGACGCGCCGATCGTGATCGTCGCCGACGAATCGCTGCACACGCCGCACTATGAGGTCACCCGCATCCGCGATAACGAGCTGTGCGAAGAGACCTCGAAGCCGAGCTACCAGCGCGGCACCCCGCGCAAGCTGGCGACGATCGCGCTGACCAAGGCGAATCTCAACGTCCCGGCCGCGCCCGCGGTGACCAACGTGAAACCAGCGCGCCCGGCGCCATTGCGCGAGGACCGCGAGGATCGCGAGGAAAAAACCCCGCGCGCCGCAACGCCGCAGCCGCCGGCACCACAGCCGGCACCGACGCCCGCGTTCGCCCAGCAGCCCGCCCCGGCCACCAAGTCCGGCGGCTTCATGGGCTGGCTGAAGGGCATCTTCGGCGGCGGCGATGCCGCACCGGCGCCGGAACCGGCGCATCCGCAGCAGGGCCGCGACCGCGGCGAACGCCCGGACCGCAACGGCGGCCCGCGTCGAGATCCGCAGCGCGACCAGCGCGGCCCCAAGGGCGGACGCGACCAGCAGCGTCGCGATGAACCGCGCCGTGACGAGCCACGCCGCGACGAATCGCGTCGCGGCGCGCCGCAGGCCTCGCAGCCGCAGCAGGCGAAACCGCAGCCGCAGAACGAACCGCGGCAGCCGCGCCAGCAGCAGCCGCAACAGCCCAAGCAGGCGCAGCAGGGCAATCAGCCCTCCAACGGCCAGCCGTCGAACGGCCAGCAGCCCAACGGACAGCTGCCGAAGCAGCAGCAACCACGCCAGCAAACGCCGAAACCGGCGAACGCCGAAGGCGCGGAAAACGCGCAGCGTCAGCAGCAGCCGCGTCGCGAAGAGCGTGCCGCCGAAACGCCGAAGCCGCAGACCACCGCGGCAGCGGAAACAGCGACGCTCACGCCCGCAGTCGCGGCCATAGCGTCGACCATCCCGTCGCATGCCAACGGTGCCGAAGCGCCGCTGGAAACGCTGGACACCGCGATCCAGGCGAACGATCTCGAACATGCGGCCGACGACGCTGCGGACGACGGTTCGCAGGAAGCCGGCGGTCGTCGTCGTCGCGGTCGTCGCGGCGGTCGTCGTCGTCGTCGCGGTGCCGGTGAAGGCGCTGTCGCGGGCGAGGAAATGCTGGCCGACGATGCGATGGCCAGCGACGAATCGCAGCCGACCGTCGACCGCAGCCAGCCGGAGTTCGATTTCGACGATCTCCCGGCCATCGTGCGCGAACCGGTGGCCGCGCCAGCGGCCGCACCGTCGGTCCCGGCACGCGCCGCCGCCGTGGAAACGGTCGCTCCGGCGGCGCTCGCAGTCGCAGTCGCAGTCGCGGTCGCGGTCGAAGCCACCCAGTCCGAAGCCGCTGTGCCCGAGATCGAAGCAGCAGCGTTTGAAGCGTATGCGATCGAAACGCCCGCAGTCGATGCTGGCGAAACGGCCGCGCCCGCCGAAGCGAGCGTGCCGATGGTCGAAGCGCCGGCAGCGATCGAAACCGCTGTTGCGGTGGCCGCCGAGCCGACGACCGTCATCGAGGACGCGGTCGAACAGCACGCCGTCGTTCAGCAGGTCGTCGAGCCCCAGATCGTCGAGCAGACCGTGATCGAACACGTGATCGACCCCGTGGCCATCGCCATCGTGCCGGAGCCGGTCGCCGAACCCGTGGTCGAATCCGCTGCTGAGCCCGTCGCGGCGCCCGCAGCCGAGCCTGCAATCGCCCCGGCCATCGTCATCGCCCCGCCGGACGTCGCTGCTGAACTCGTGCAGGACATCGCCGCGCCGCAGTACGGCATCGGCCTGCAGTTGTTCGACTCCGTTCCCGATGCGGCACCCGATGCCGAATCGACGGCGCAGCTCAGCGTCGACGACGAGGACAGCGAAAAGAAAGCGTAATGCCGCACCCCACGCGCGTCGGCAGACGGGTTCAACCGACTGCCGACGTGCGATGGCTGGGCTTGCAGCAGGAAGTCGGTAGAGCGGTCTGTAGAGCGGCCTTCAGGCCGCTACCGCCTATCCGGAGAGATAGCGGCCTGAAGGCCGCTCTACAGGCCGCTCTACCGACCGTTCTAACGGGAATGGAAACGCGCTTTTTCGTAATCGCTATCGCAAGCGCGTTGAGATTTTGAACACGCCCTCAGAGAACGCGCGCAGGGTCGCTCAGACCGTACTGCGAGGACAGCCGCGCCAGCGCGATGCTGTCCTGGATGTCGAGTTTCTCGAACAGCCGCGATTTGTGGGTATTCACGGTCTTCGCGCTGAGGCTCAGCCGCTTGGCGATCTCTTCCTGGCGCATGCCCTGCACCAGCAGCATGGCTATTTCCAGTTCGCGCGGCGACAGCGCGTCGAACGGCGAGGATTCGCCACCGATCCCCGCCAGCGCCAGATGCTGGGCGGTGCCGTTGGCCAGGTAGCGTTTGCCGCGCGCCACGTCGCGCACCGCACGCAATAATTCGACCGCATCGCCGGCCTTGCCGACGTAACCGGAGGCGCCGGCTTCGATCAGCCGCTTCGGCATCGGTCCATCCTCCAGTACCGACACCACCACCACCTTGCTGTCGTAGCCGCCCTTGACGATGCGTTCGGTCACCTCCAATCCGCTGATGCCCGGCAGATGCAGATCGCACAGCACCACGTCGGGTTTGAGCCTGCGGATCATCGGCAGCGCTATTTCGCCCGTATCGGCTTCGCCGACGACTTCGATATCCACTTCGGCGGACAGCATCAGTCGCATGCCGGTACGCACCAGCGCGTGGTCGTCCAGCAGAAATACCCGAATCGTCATTCCTTTCCCCAGAGAGTCGTCGAAATTCGTCCTGCGCACAGACTAGGCAAGCCCGGCTGGTCGGACAAGCGCCATTCTCCGCATCTGCGTGTAGGAAAAATCCGACCCCTGCGCAGGCTGCCGGGCTCCGGGTGACTTACGACACCTCTGGGGCGGTCGCGACTCTGGCCTTTCGCCAACGCTGTTGGACCACAGGAATCGCCCGATGTCCCTGCTGCCGCGTCGCCCGGCCAGTCTCGTCGCCGCACCATCCAGAGGGGTCAGGTTCATTTCGTTCGAAATGAACCTGACCCCATCAGGAAGGCAGGACGTCGCCGGGGCGCCAGCCGCCGGCTTCGAGCAGGTCGAGTAACCCGGCGACCTCGGCCTTGGCATCGAGGCTGTGGACCGGCAGCACCAGCACGTCGCCGACGCGCGCCCAGCCCAGCGCTTCGCGCGCGGCGTCGGCTTCGCGCAGTCGCACCGGCAGCGATGCCTCCTCCATGCCCAGCCGCAGCAGTTCATTGCGGATCACTTCGGCCACTTCGCCCGCGACGCGGCCGCGCAGGAAGCCGTCGATGTCCTTCACCACCACCAGATCCGGCGCGTATCGGGCCGCCACCGCCGCCAGTTCGCGGATCTGTGCGTCCTCGCGATTGCCGGCCTGACCCAGCAGCAGCGCCAGACGTCCCGCGCCGCGTCGCGCCTGGGCGATGTCGAGCAGACCCGCAAGACCGTCCGGGTTGTGGGCGTAATCCAGGAAGACTTCAATGCCGGCGAACGCCCAGTGCTGCAGGCGCCCGGGATTGTCGACGTGGCTGCGGCCGAAATCGGCGAGCACCGCGGCGATGGTATCGATCGGCACCCGCAGCAGCGACGCGGCGAGCGCGGCGCCGGCGACGTTGGCGATGTTGTAGCGCGCGCGCCCGCCGAGGGTGATCGGCATCGCCGCGATCTCGCCCAGGTCATGGGTTTCCAGTCCGTCGTCCAGCAGCAGGCTGCCGTCGCGCACCGCGCAGCGCGGCAGACTCATCGCATCCTCGGGCAGCGCTTCGTGATCGACCGCGAACCACGCCACCCGCGGCGCGGCATGCGGGCCCAGCCTGCGCAACAGCGAATCTTCCGCATTCAGCACCAGCCAACCGTGCGCGGCCACCGCGCGGGCGACCGTGAGTTTGACAGCGGCCAGATCCTCGACCGAATGAATGCCGTATTCGCCGAAATGATCGGCGCTGATGTTGGCGACCACCGCCACGTCGGCCTCGGCCAGCGCAAGCCCGCGCCGCAGCAGGCCGCCGCGCGCGGTTTCCAGCACCGCCGCTTCGACATCGGTGCGGCGCAACAGCTGGCGCGCGCCGCCCGGGCCGGAGTAATCGCCGCTTTCGAGACGCTCGATATCGGCGTTGTCGCGGCCGCCGGCACCGACGAACAGCCCATCGGTGCAGGAATGCGCGGTACGCAGTCCGTGCGCGCGCAGCATCGCCGCGATCAGGCGCACGGTGGTGGTCTTGCCGTTGGAACCGGTGACCAGCGCGGCGGGAATCTTACCGAGCGCCGGCCATGGCACTTCCTGCGGGGCCGGCAGCGCATCCATCGTCCAGGTGCGCCCATGCACGCCCAGACCGAGAGTCAAAGCGTCGTCGTCCATCAGTGCCGGCGTGCCGTGGCGCTGCGCGCATTCCAGCAGCAGGACCGCGTCGGGACGACGTTCGGCGGCGGCTAAACGCTGCAGCGTGTGCAGCGCGAGCATGGTGTCGTGACTGGCGGGATGGCCGGGCGCATGCAGGCTGGTGTCGCCGACGCTGGCGCACCACGCCCATTCGTTGATTTCGGTCGCGGTGTAGAGCTGATCGGCCGGCGCGACGAACGCCAGCGACGTCCCGCTGCGATGCACGCGCACCACAGGTTCGGTCGTCGTCCAGCCCAGGGCCTCGCGCGCGGCTTCCGCGCGCAGCCACCATGCTGCCAGCGCCACCGGGTCGCGCGCCTGCGGGCCAATGGTTTCGAGCGCCGCGCCGCAGCCGGCGAAATACACGTTCGAACCCGTGAGCCGCCGCGAGTCCTCGAACGGAAGCTCGCATGTCGATGCATCGAACACTTGCGGAGTCACGGTATTCAGTCGTCGCTCTCGCGCGAGATGAAGATGCCGCGCTCATCGCGGCTCACGCCTTCCCACTGCTCGGGCGAGAAGTGCGGCTCGGCGGTCGCTTCCTCATCGACCGTGCTCGCGGCGACCACCGCGACCTTCTGCGGCGCGCCCTCCGGTTTGAATTTGATGATCTGCTTCCACGAGCGCACCAGCGCATCGGCGAACACCAGCAGCACGTCGCCGGCCTGGGCCATGCGCAGTCCGGCGTCGATCGCGTCCTGTTCGTCGGGAATGATGCTGATCTGGTGATCGGCGACGCCGTGCTCGCGCAGGGTCGCGGCGATCAGCTGCGGCACTTCGTCGGGCTTGCGCCCGCGCAGGCCGTCGTCGCGGCGGCAGATGTAGTGATCGAAACCGCCGGCCACCGCCTTGGCGATCTCGCGCAGGTCTTCGTCGCGACGATCGCCGGGGCCGGCCACCACCACCAGGCGGCGGCCGCTCACTTCCAGACGCTGCGCAAGATCGGCCATCGCCGCCACCGCATGCGCGTTGTGGCCGTAATCGAACAGCACCTTGAACGGATGCTCGTTGAACACGTTCATCCGGCCCGGGGCCTGGAAGAAGGTGCTGTCGAACGTGCGCAGGCCCTGGCGGATCGCGTCCAGCTTGATGCCCATCGAGAACGCCATGGCCGCGGCGAACATCGCGTTCTGCACGTTGTGCAGCGCCTTGCCTTCCAGCGTCGCCGGGATCAGATGCGTCCACAGCAGCGGAATATGGCTGCCCTTGTCGTACAGGGTGATCATCTGGCCGTTGACGCCAGCTTCCAGCGCGCAGGCGCGGCCGCCGGCGCGGATGTGTTCGCGCACCAGCCCGTGCGAGGGATTGAGGGTGACGTAGCAGATGACTTTCGCGTCGGTGTAGCCGCCCATCTTCAGCACGTTGGGATCGTCGGCGTTGAGCACCGCGCAGTCTTCCGCCACTTCCACGACGATGCGTTTGACCTCGGCCAGTTGCTCCAGCGTGTCGATGCCCTTCATGCCGAGATGATCGGACTGCACATTCAACACCGCGCCCACGTCGACCCGGGTCACACCCATGCCGGCGCGCAGCAGGCCGCCGCGCGCGGTTTCCAGCACCGCGAAATCGATCTGCGGATCGGCCAATACCATCCGCGCCGACACCGGCCCGGTCATGTCGCCTTCGACCGTGCGCTGGCCGTCGATGTACACACCGTCGGTGGTGGTGAGGCCCGGCGTGAAGCCGGTCATCTTGGCGATGTGCGCCAGCATGCGCGAGGTGGTGGTCTTGCCGTTGGTGCCGGTGATCGCGGCGATCGGCACCCGCGACGGCGCGCCCTGCGGAAACAGCATGTCGATCACCGGACCGGCCGCATCGCGCGGCTTGCCTTCGCTGGGCGCCACGTGCATGCGGAACCCGGGCGCGGCGTTCACTTCGCAGATGCCGCCGCCGATGGTCTTGTAGCTTTCGGCGATGTTGGTGCTGAGGAAATCCACGCCGCCCACGTCCAGGCCGATGGCCTTGATCGCGCGCACCGCCATTTCGCGGTTGTCGGGATGGATGATGTCGGTCACGTCGGTGGCGGTGCCGCCGGTGGACAGATTCGCAGTGGAGCGCAGATAGATCGCGCGGCCGGCTTCGGGCACGGTATCGGCGGTCACTTCGACGCGCGCCATCATCATCTCGGCCTGCGCGTCGAGTTCGATCCGGGTCAGCACTTTCTCGTGACCCACGCCGCGGCGCGGATCCTGATTCACGATCTCGACCAGCTCGCGGATGGTGTGCGTGCCATCGCCGATGACATGGCCCGGCGTACGCCGCGTTGCCGCGACCAGTTCGCCGTTCACCACCAGCAGGCGGTGATCGTCGCCTTCCAGATAGGTCTCGACGATGACCGAGCGCGAGATCGCCTGCGCCTTGAGAAACCCTTCGACCACTTCCTCGTCGCTGCCGAGTTTGATCGAAATGCCGCGGCCATGATTGCCGTTGTACGGCTTGGTCACCACCGGGAAGCCGATCTTGCGTGCGGCGCGGCGCGCGGCGCCTTCGCTCTGCACCAGTTCCTGGCGCGGCACCGGCAGACCGAGCGAACCGAGGATCTTGTTGGTTTCTTCCTTGTCGCTGGCCAGTTCCACCGCGATGTGCGAGGTCTTGCCCGTCACCGTGGCCTGGATGCGCTGCTGATATTTGCCGTGGCCCAGCTGCACCAGCGATTGCTCGTTCAAGCGCAGCCACGGGATGTTGCGCTCTTCGGCGGCCTTGACCAGCGACATCGTCGACGGTCCCAGCGCGCGGCGCTGCGCGTAGCGGATGAAGGTGTCGCGCGCTTCCGGCCAGTTCCAGTCCTCCGGTACGGCATCGGCCGAGCGAAGGTCTTCGGGCAGCAGCGAACGCAGCAGTTTCAGCGCCAGTTCGCCGGCCTCGATGCCTTCCTCGCGCTGTGCGTATTCGTAGACCACCGAGTACACGCCGGGACGGTCGTCGATGCTGCGCGTCTTGCCGAAGGTGACGTCTTCGCCGGCCATATTCTGCAGTTCGATGGCGACGTGTTCCAGCACGTGGCCCAGCCAGGTGCCCTCGCCTTCCTTCATCCGCCGGATCAACCCGCCGGGCTCGCGATAGGAGCAGCCGTGTTCGGCCAGACCGGGAATGGCTTCGACCAATGCATCGACGAAACCGGCACCGAGCCGGCCGGTGGGCCAGGCTTCCAGCTTGCCGAGATCCAGCTCCAGCCGGATCACCGGGAAATGCGCATACAACGAGGGACCAACGAACACCGAACGATCGAGAATGCGCATGACGTGAATCGACTCCTGTTTGTCGAGTGATTGAAGAACGTACTCCTGTACGTTTTTCAAGTCGCGAGTACGGCACCACCGGACTCGCTCCCGGCGAAACAATCGCTTACGCGCTTGCTTCGCCGTCGCAGCCTTCCATGGCTGCGACAGCAGGCTGTTCCGACAGCCCGCTATTCCTTGGGTACGAGCAGCGCGCCGGCCGAAGCCTTGCGCGTGTGCAGGTTGAACGTAGCACCGGCGACGAGGATGTGGAAGCTCAGGCCCAGCAGGCAGACCGGCTCGCCCTCGTCGACCTGGGCCATCGACGAAAACTGCAGGCCGGCGGCATCGACCACGGTCACCCCGCCGCTGCCCAGCACCTCCACCACGTTGTCCGGCGAAATCAGCGCCGCGGTGTCTTCGTCCAGACCGATGCCGATCGCGAACGGATTGAAGGCCAGCGCCGCGGTGAGCCGGCCGAGCCGGTCGCGCTGACGGAAATGCTGATCGATCACGAAACGATTGGTCAGCCCCAGACCCGGCGCCAGCCGCACCATCCCGGCGATCGGGGTCGGGCCTTCTTCGCCGAACGCGATCATGTGTTCGCTGAGGAACGCCGCTCCCGCGCTGGTGCCGGCCACGTGCATGCCGCGCGCATTGCAGATGCGGATCGCCTTCGCCACCGCGGTGCCGCCCAGCAGCGTGCCCAGCCGCAGCTGATTGCCGCCGGTGAAGAACACGCCGGTCGCTTCGTGGATGCGTTCCACCCGGCGCGGCTCGTCGGCATCGCGGCGGGTATCGAAATCCATCACTTCGACGGTCTTCACGCCGAGGCTGTTAAAGATGTCGACGTAGCGCGGACCTGTCGCCGCGAGCTTGCTCGCGGTCGGGATCACCACGATATCGGCATCGGCGCCGCCGCAGAGTTCGACGAAGCGGGCGAGGATCGCGCGATCGTTCTCTTTTTTCTCGGCGCCACCGATGGGAATGATCCAACCGCGCGCTTCCCCGTCGGGGATTTTACTGGGACACATCTGACATCCTGGATAAAGTTACGAAAGTAGTCATTGCAAAATTTTCTGTCATCCCGAGCGTAGCGAGGGACCTGCTGTTCTGCGCTTTTCGCTGCGGAAAGCAGGTCCCTCCACCCGCCTTCGCGAGTGTCGGGATGACAGTCTCTCGGCCTCAAGCGCGATCCGCCTGCGAAGTCTCGAACATGCCCATGCGCAGCGTTCCACCATCGCGCACATGCCATACACCCTGCGCCATCACATCGGCGACGCGGCCGTCGACATCCAGTTCGTAGGCTGGGCTGAGCGCAGCGAAGCCCAGCGGAGTCCAGCGTCGCATCAAGCCGAATCGTAGCCGTCACCGCATGCTGGGCTTCGCTGCGCTCAGCCCAGCCTACGACGCTGCGCGCAGCGCTGTCTGTGGTTCGGGACGGCAAGATCGTGATGAGCTTCAAGCGCGATCTGCCTGCGGCGTTTCGAACATGCCCATGCGCAGCGTTTCGCCGTCGCGCACATGCCACACGCCCTGCGCCATCACATCCGCGACGCGGCCATCGGCATCCAGCGCGACCAGATCGGCGTCGGCGCCGGACATGATTTCGCCCTTGCCGGCCAGCCGCAGATGGCGCGCGATGTTGCGGGTGAACGCCGGCAGCACCGCGTCCAGCGCATGGCCCCGGGTAAGCAGCGCGCGGATCGTGTCGAGCAGCGCGTGCGCGCTGCCGACGTCCATCCGGCACAGGCGGCCGTCGTGATCGAACGTGGGCAAACAGCCGCCGGCATCGGAACTGATGGTCAACCGCTCCGCGGGCGCGCCGGCCGCGTGATAGCGCTCCCAGGCTTCGGCAGCGGACCAGGCGTCCTCGCCCTCGCCGACCGGGAATGCGGTGATGTCGACCGTGCAGCCGCGCCTTGCCAGCGCCAGCGCTTCCTCGAACAGCGCCTTGCGCCGGTTGATATGCGTGGGATGAAAGACACTCGCCGGCAATTCGGTTTCATCCAGCGCGCGCCGCACCAGTTGCAGCCCGCGCACGCCGTCGCCCAGATGCAGATGCAGCACCCCGGCCTTGCCGGTCATCAGTCCGGCAACGTGGGCCTCGGATGCGACGCGCACGAACTCATCGAAGGTCGGCTGGCTGGAGCGGTGGTCGCTGATCGCCAGCTCGCCGACGCCGATCACCGGATCGAGGAACACGATGTCGCCGCGCACGCTGCCGGTCAGCGTGCCTGGCGGAAGGTGGTAGCCGCCGCACCACGCGAACGCGCCCAGCCCCTGCTCGCGCAGCGCATGCACCGACGCCAGCAGCTCGCCCGGCGTCCGCGCCAGATCGTCGGTGCCCAGCACCCCGATCACCGTCGTCACCCCGGCGGTGGTGAACCGCGACAGCGGCACCGGCGGCACCCGCGTCGCGAACCCGCCCTCGCCGCCGCCGCCGGTGACATGGGCATGGCCATCGATCAGACCGGGAATCAGTCGTTTGCCGCCCAGGTCGACCACATCCAGGCCTGGCACAGTCGGCGCGGGGTCATCGGCGTCGCCGATCCACAGGATTTTCCCGCCGCCGACCAGCAATTGGCGCAGGCCCAAGGCCTCCGGCGCGAACACCGAGGCGTTGCGGATGAGGGTCAGGGTGGGGGTTGCAGCGGCGCTGGGGCTGATGGGCATCCGGCATTCTAGCGGGAGAGCCTGCGATAAGCCTCAGGCGGACGTCAGGGATGTCGCCCGAATTCGGATATCGAAGGACGATGAACCCGCTTTCTGGCCGTTTCATTTCGCGAGCCCGGTGGATTTGCACCTACGGTCGTCATCGGGGCTAGAATGCCCCATGTCATCGTATTTACCCATTGTCCGCCGAGTTTTCCTGATGCTGCTGATCGCAGCCTTGGTGTTGCCCGGCAACAATCGGATTCTTCGCATGACCGCTCACGCGAGCGACGTCGAGCCTGCGGCAATGGCGATGGGCGACATGCCGTGCGATGAAGGTATGCCCATGCCACCGTCTGGCGACGACCACGGCAGCGCCTGCGAAGAAGGATGCTGCCCGCAATCGTTCTGCGATTTCTCGGCCTGTCTGGCGACGGGCGTACTGCCTTCTTTCGCTCAACCGTTCCCGACACTCCCCGCTATGCCCCTGACGTTCGCATGGTATTCGGGCGAACCGCCGTCATGGCGATTGGATACACCGCTCCGACCTCCGATCGTCTGAATCCGTCCGATGTGATCGAGCGCGCCTGAGGGCCGCTCCCTCGCCACGCATGTGGCAATCCACGGAGACGAATCATGTATTCCTACAAACACTGGGCAGCCGTCGCGCTGCTCGGAACGCTGCCTGTGGCCGCAACGGCGAAGCCTATCGCGTTCGCCAAAGGCACAACCGTCATGGCCGAATACGGCGCAGGCACCATGAACGAGGCCCAGCTTTTCTATGCCCCCAAGTATTGGTACTCGCTGGGCGG
>JBKJTC010000129.1:0-3012 GCA_046590925.1 Lysobacteraceae bacterium
GGCCGGTCAGGTGCTGGTGCGGCTGGATTCCGACCGCGCGGTGCTGCAGGCGGCCCAGACTTCGGCGCAGATGCGCAAACTGGAAGCCAATTACAACCGTTCGCTGCAGTTGTCCAGGCAGCAACTGGTGAGCGCCAACGATATCGACCAGCTGAAGTTCGACCTCGAGAACATCCGCGCGGCCAATCGGCTGGCCAATCTCGAACTGTCCTACGCCAACGTGGTCGCGCCGATCTCCGGCGTGATCGCCGAACGTTCGATCAAGACCGGCAACTTCGTCCAGATCAACAGCCCGATCTTCCGCATCGTCGACACCTCGCGCCTCGAAGCCACGCTCAACGTGCCCGAGCGCGAACTGGCCACGCTCAAGGCCGGCCTGCCGGTGCAGTTGCTGGTCGATGCGTTGCCCGGGCGCCCGTTCACGGGCCGCGTCGATCGCGTCGCCCCGGTGATCGACTCCGGCAGCGGCACCTTCCGGGTGATCTGCGCCTTCGAGAGCGGCGGTCTGCTGCAGCCGGGCATGTTCGGCCGGGTCAAGATCGATTACGACCAGCGCGCCGATGCGATGGTGATTCCGCGCAGCGCATTGCTCGACGACGAAAACGATCCCGCGGTCTACACCGTGCGCGGCGGCAAGGCCGCGCGCGCCTCGATCAAACTCGGCTATTACGACGGCGAATGGGTGGAAGTGCGCTCCGGGCTCACGCTCGGCGACCGCGTCGTCACCGCCGGAAAGGTCGCGCTGCGCGAAGGCACCGAGGTCCAGGTGATCGGCGACCCGGTCGTTAAGAAGGTCACCGCTGCCAAGCCCGAGGGCAAGAAACAATGAGCGCCGCCGGATCCCACGACAACGGCGATCACAACGGCGATCACCACGACGGTCGGCAAGACATGTACGACGGTGAGGGCAGCAGCGGCGGTGGATCGGGCCTGGTCGAATTCTCGACCCGTCGCCGGGTCACCGTGGCGATGTTCTGGCTGACGATGTTCCTGTTCGGCGTGCTGGCGCTGATGAACCTCAAGGTCAATCTGCTGCCGGATCTCAGCTATCCCACGCTCACGGTGCGTACCGAATACACCGGCGCCGCGCCGACCGAGATCGAAACGCTGATCAGCGAACCGGCCGAGGAAGCGCTGGGCGTCGTCAAGAACCTGCGCAAGCTGAAATCCGTGTCGCGCACCGGACAGAGCGACGTCGTGCTCGAATTCGCCTGGGGCACCGACATGGACCAGGCCAGCCTCGAAGTGCGCGACAAGATGGAAGTGCTGCAACTGCCTCTGGAAGCCAAGCCGCCGGTGCTGCTGCGCTTCAATCCGTCGACCGAGCCGATCATGCGCCTCGTGCTGGCGGCCAAGCCCGGCGCGGACGCGGCGGGCGACGATGCCCAGGCCCTGCGTCGCCTCACCGAACTGCGTCGTTTCGCCGACGACGATCTGAAGAAGAAGCTCGAACCTGTCGAAGGCGTCGCCGCGGTGAAGGTCGGCGGCGGTCTGGAGGACGAAGTCCAGGTCGATATCGACCAGCAGAAGATTGCGCAGTTGGGGCTGTCGATCGACGGCGTCATCCAGCGTCTGCAGCAGGAAAACATCAACGTCTCCGGCGGGCGCCTGGAAGAGGGCAGCCAGCGTTATCTGGTGCGCACCGTGAACCAGTTCGCCAGCATCGACGAAATGCGCGAGATGCTGGTGACCACGCGCAGCGCCGGCAACGACGCCGCCGCCGTGGCCGCGCAGCAGATGGCTGCGGTCGCGGCGTCCACAGGTTCGGCCGCGGCCATCGCCGCCGCCAATTCGGTGCAGAGCGCTTCCGGCGGCGGTTCAAGTTCGCCTGCCGGCGGCATGGCCGTGCGCCTGAAGGACATCGCCACCGTCCGCCAGGGTCACAAAGAGCGCGAAACCATCATCCGTCTTGGCGGCCGCGAAGCGGTCGAAATGGCGATCTACAAGGAAGGCGACGCCAACACCGTTTCCACTGCCGACGCCATCGCCGCCAAGATCGAGCAGATCAAGACCCAGATCCCGGCCGATATCGAACTGACCACGGTCGACGACCAGTCGCAGTTCATCCGCCACGCGATCGCCGACGTCAAATTCGACGCCGTGATCGGCGGCCTGCTCGCGGTGCTGATCATCTTCCTGTTCCTGCGCGACGCCTGGAGCACGTTCGTGATCGCGCTGTCGTTGCCGGTCTCGATCGTGACGACATTCTTCTTCATGGACCAGTTCGGACTGAGCCTCAACGTGATGTCGCTCGGCGGCCTCGCGTTGGCGACAGGCCTTGTCGTTGACGACTCGATCGTGGTGCTGGAAAGCATCGCCAAGGCGCGCGAACGCGGGCTCGGGGTGCTCGAGGCGGCCATCGAAGGCACCCGCGAAGTCAGCATGGCGGTGGTCGCGTCCACGCTCACCACCATCGCGGTGTTCCTGCCGCTGGTGTTCGTGCAGGGCATCGCCGGCGAGCTGTTCCGCGACCAGGCGTTGACCGTCGCCACCGCGATCGGCATTTCGCTGATCGTGTCGATGACCCTCATCCCGATGCTCAGCGGCTGGCGCGACCGCGCGCCGATGGCGTTCGCGGAAGAGCCGCCGCATCCGCAGTGGCAGCCCGAAACCCGCTGGCAGAAACCGCTGGCCGCGACCGGCCGCGGCGTCGGCGTGGGCGTACGCGGCTTCTTCTTCGGCATCGCCTTCGCATTCGTGCGTCTCTGGCGCCTGCTCGCCGCGGTGATCGGCCCGGTGATGCGCACGCTCAGCGATCTGGCGATGGCGCCGTACAACCGCATCGAAGCGGGTTATCTGCGTGTGCTGCCGGGCGCGCTGCGGCGGCCGGCGATCGTGCTGGTGCTGGCGGCGTCCGCGTTCGGCCTCAGCCTGTTGGCGGTGCCGATGCTGGGTACCGACCTGATCCCGCAGTTGGCGCAGGATCGCTTCGAAATGACCGTGAAACTGCCGCCCGGCACGCCGCTGCGCGATACCGATCGCGTGGTGCGCGAGCTGCAGCAGACGCACGCG
>JBKJTC010000291.1:0-19712 GCA_046590925.1 Lysobacteraceae bacterium
CCGTCGCGGCGGTCGATCACGTCCAGCGCGGCTTCCAGCTGCGCGGCCGCCATTTCGCCCATCCGCAGGATCTCGTCCAGCAGGATCCGGCGTTCTTCGTCGTGGCTCTTGACGATGTGGTTGTGCGGTTGGGTGTTCATGGCTCGACTCTGGAAAGTAGGTGGGTGCGTTGCGGTGGGTTTGTTCTGGCAGATCGACTGGTAAACCGGCATGTAGAGCGGCCTTCAGGCCGCTGATGCCTTTCGATAGATGGTTCAGCGGCCTGAAGGCCGCTCTACATGGTTTGGATGCTCAGCCGAACCGGCCGGTGATGTAGTCCTCGGTCTGTTGCTTCGAGGGCTTGGAGAAAATCTTTTCGGTGACGTCGTGCTCGATCAGATCGCCGAGATACATGAATGCGGTGTAGTCGGAGACGCGCGCCGCCTGCTGCATGTTGTGGGTGACGATCGCGATGGTGTAGTTCTGCTTCAGTTCTTCGATCAGTTGCTCGATGCGACTGGTGGAGATCGGGTCCAGCGCCGAGGTCGGCTCGTCCAGCAACAGCACGTCCGGGCGCAGCGCGACCGCGCGCGCGATGCACAGCCGCTGCTGCTGGCCGCCCGACAGGCCCAGCGCGCTCTGGCCGAGCTTGTCCTTCACTTCTTCCCACAGCGCAGCCTGGCGCAGCGCTTCTTCGACGCGCACGGCCATGTCGGCCTTCGACAGGCGCTCGTGGTGGCGGATGCCGTAGGCGACGTTCTCGAAGATCGTCATCGGGAACGGCACCGGCTTCTGGAACACCATGCCGACCTTGCTGCGCAGCCGGTTCATCGGGTACTTCGGGTCGAGGATGTTCTCGCCGTCCAGCAGCACTTCGCCCAAGGCGGTCATCTTCGGATACAGGGCGTAGATGCGGTTGAAGATGCGCAGCAGCGTGGACTTGCCGCAGCCGGACGGACCGATCAGCGCGGTGACGCGCTTTTCCGGAATCTCCAGATCGATCTTCTTCAGCGCCAGGAATTTGTCGTAATAGAAATCCAGGCCGCGTGCGCAGAGTTTCACCGGCGCGGCGGGCGCAGCATCGCGATGCGCAGCGACGATGCGGTGCGCATTGTTGTGCTGGGCGACTGGGGTGCGGCTGTCCATGGGAAGGCTGTCCGTGTGGGTACCGTCGGCGTTGGTGGCGGTGGTCATGTGCGTGTCCCGGGTGAAGTCAGTCATGGGAAATCTTGTTGCGCAGCAGGATGGCGCGCGCGGTGAGGCTGATCGCGAGCACGAACATGGTCAGGATGAACGCACCCGCCCATGCCAGCGTGTGCCAGTTCTCGAACGGGCTCATCGCGAACTGGAAGATCACCACCGGCACGTTGGCCATCGGCGACATCAGATCGGTGCTCCAGTACTGGTTGTTGAGCGCGGTGAACAGCAGCGGCGCGGTTTCGCCCGAGATGCGCGCCAGTGCGAGCAGAATGCCGGTGACGATGCCGGCCGAGGCGCTGCGATACAGCACCTGCACCGTGACCTTCCACTGCGGCACGCCCAGCGACAGCGCGGCTTCGCGCATCTGCGACGGCACCAGGCGCAACATTTCGTCGGTGGTGCGCACCACGACCGGCAGCACGATGAACGCCAGCGCGATCGCGCCGGCCAGCGCGGAGAAGTGGCCCATCTGCGCAACGACCAGCGTGTAGACGAACAGGCCGAGCACGATCGATGGCGCCGACAGCAGGATGTCGTTGACGAAGCGGACGGTTTCGCCCAGCCGTGACGCCCAGGTACTGCGTGAGTATTCGGCGAGAAAAGTGCCCGCCAGCACGCCGATGGGCGCGCCGATGACGACGCCGAGCAGACTCATGATGACGCTGCCCATGAACGCGTTGGCCATGCCGCCGCTGTCGCCGGGCGGCGGCGTCATTTCGGTGAACAGCGCCATATTGAGCGAGCTGATGCCTTTGCTCAGCGTCGTCCACATGATCCAGCCCAGCCAGAACAGGCCGAACAGGGTGGCCATGATCGCGAGCGCCTGGGCCGCGACATTCTTGATCCTGCGCTGGAGATACAGCGAATTCTGCGCTCTGGAAACGGTGCTGGCCTTTGCGGAAGGCGTGTTGGGAGCAGCGGACATCAGTTGCCCTCGCGCTTTTTGAGTTGGCGCAGCATCAGCCGCGCGATGGTCAGCACCACGAAGGTGACGAGGAACAGCACGAAGCCCAGCGCGATCAGCGACGACAGATACATCGGCGAATCGGCTTCGGCGAATTCGTTGGCGATGGTGGCGGCGATGGAGTTGCCGGGCTCCAGCAGCGAGAAACTCAGGCGGTGCGCGTTGCCGAGCACGAAGGTCACCGCCATGGTTTCGCCGAGCGCGCGGCCCAGGCCCAGGAAGATGCCGCCGATCACCGCGGAACGCGTATAGGGCAGGACGATATCCCAGAGCACTTCCCAGCGCGTGGAACCCAGCGCGTAGGCGGATTCCTTCAACCGGCCGGGCACGGTAAGAAAGACTTCGCGCATGATCGAACTGATGAACGGGATCACCATGATCGCCAGCACCAGGCCGGCGGTGCCCATACCCAGACCGAGCGGCGGACCCGAGAACAGCGTGCCGATGAAGGGCAGTTGGCCGAGGTTTTCGTCGACCCAGGGATAGACGTGCAGCGACAGGAAGGGCACCAGCACGAACAGGCCCCACATGCCGTAGATGATCGAGGGAATGCCCGCGAGCAGTTCGATCGCGGTGCCGACCGGGGTACGCAGCCAGCGCGGCGAGATTTCGGTGAGGAACATCGCGATGCCGAAGCTGATCGGCACGGCGATCAACAGGGCGATGAAGGCGGTGACCAGGGTGCCGAAGATCGGCACGCGCGCGCCGAAATCCTGCAGCACCGGATCCCAGGCGTCGCGCCACAGGAAGGCGAGGCCGAATTTTTCGAAGGCGGCGATGCCGCCCCACAGCATCGAGAACGCTGCGGCGGCCAGCGAGACCAGCACCAGGATGCCGGCGCTGGTCACCAGCCAGCGGAAACCGCTGTCGGCACGCGAATCGAGAACGTCGCGACTCGTTCTGGGAAGCGGAGTGGAGGCGGTTCTGCTCATGTCGGAAGCTGCGTTCGTTCTGTCGAATTCGGGAAGGCCGATGTCGCGAAGTCCTGCTTTGCGAAGGCTGATGTTACGAATGCCGTTCGCGAAGAAGACCACGCACCGGAGGCGCGTGGTCTTTCGGAAGTCGGCCGGGCCGCGGCGTGCAATCCGCCGTCGGCCGGCGTCATGTTCAGAACTTCAGTTCCTTGGCCCAGTAGGCCTGGACCTGCTGGACCAATGCATCCGGCAGCGGCACGTAATCGAGCGACTTGGCCTGCGCGTCGCCGTTGGCGTACGCCCAGCGGAAGAACGCCAGCGCTTCTTTCGAGCGGGCCACGTCTTTCGGCTTGCGCTGCATCAGGATGAAGTTGGTGGCGGCGATCGGCCAGGAATTCTGGCCCGGCGCGTTGGTCATCACCAGGAAGAAGTCCTTCGACTTCACCCAGTCGGCGCTGGCCGCGGCGGCCTGGAAGGTTTCGTCGCTGGGCAGCACGAAGTTGCCGGCGGCGTTCTTCACGCGGGTGTAGGCCATCTTGTTCTGCAGGGCGTAGGACAGTTCGACGTAGCCGATGCCGCCCTTGATCTGCTTCACGTACGCGGCGACGCCTTCATTGCCCTTGCCGCCCACGCCGGTCGGCCACTTGACCGAGGTGCCTTCGCCGACCGATGTCTTCCATTCCGGGCTGACCTTGGACAGATAGTTGACCCAGTTGAAGGTGGTGCCGGAGCCGTCCGAACGATGCACCACGGTGATCTTCTGCGACGGCAGGGTGACGCCGCCGTTCAGCGCGACGATGCGCGGATCGTTCCACATGGTGATCTTGCCGAGGAAAATGTCGGCCAGCAGCGGGCCGTCGAATTTCATCGCGCCGGCCTTCACGCCGACGATGTTGACCACAGGTACCACGCCGCCGATCGCCGACGGGAACTGGACCAGGCCCGAAGCCTTGAGCTCTTCCGGCGGCAGGGGTTTGTCGGAGGAGCCGAAATCGACCGTCTTGGCCTTGATCTGGGCGATGCCGCCGCCCGAACCGATCGACTGGTAGTTGATCTTGTTGCCGGTGGCCTGCGCGTAGTCGGCGGACCACTTCGACAGCAGTGGATAGATGAAGGTCGCGCCAGCGCCGGTGATGTCGGCGGCCTGGGCGTTGAAGATGGCGCCGCCCGCGATAACGAGTATGGCGGCTTGCGATTTGATTGACTTGAACACGGAGGTGCTCCTCATTTGGGTTGCGGTTCGGGGTGTCCCGAATGCGTCACATTGGAGCGGAGGCGGATGACAGCGGTGTGTGTGTCAGATGACGGAAATATGACAGTTCCGCCTTCATTGGCGATGCGCGCCACGGATCTGCGATTCCATCGGTAATTTCCGGGAAATCCTGTCGTTGGAGAGGGGGCCGTACCCCCAGTTTTCGAGCCTGTCGACGTGGAGTCTGGCCCCGGAATAAGACAATCGGACTGCAGTCGCGCGGGGGCGATTGTCACAATATCGTCACCATTGGAACATCCCGGTGTCAGATTCGGGTCGCACTCTAGCGACCGTTTACATCGTCTTAACGGCTTCTGTCGCTGCGCGCCGCCGGGCGCGTCGATGCGGGAAACCGGTTTCAACCACACCATTGCAGAATCCACTACCGGGGACACCACCATGCGTCATGCCATTCTCGCCATCGCCATCGGCGCCGCCCTCGCGGGCACCAGCGCCTCCGCCTCCGCGCAGTCCAGAGACAGTGAGATCCAGGCGCTCAAGGACCAGATCGCCGAGCTGATGCAGAAGGTCGAGTCGCTCGAAGAGCGTACCGACGCGCAGTCGGACGTCAACGTCGACACCGCGACCCAACTCGACAACATCACCAATAAATCGGTCAAGGTCGACACCAAGGGCGGCATCAAGGTGACGTCGGCCGATGGCAAGTTCGAAGCCACCCTCGGCGGTCGCGTCCATTTCGACGCCTACGCCTTCGATCGCGATATCGCCAGCACCACCGGCACCAGCGAATTCCGCCGCGCGCGTCTGACCCTGTCGGGCAAGGCGCTGGGCTGGGAATACAAGATGGAGCAGGATTTCGCCGCCGGCACCAACCTTGAAGGCCTGCGCGACCTGTACATCGCCAAGAACGTGTGGGGCGGCAAGGTCACGATCGGCCAGTTCAAGCCGTATCGCTCGATGGAAGAGCTGACCAGCTCCAACGAAATCCTGATGATGGAGCGCCCGTACGCCTCGGCCACCGGCCTGTTCAACGCCCGCCAGTTCCAGCAGGGCGTTGGCTACCAGCGCGCCGGCACCAACTACACCGTCGGCGTGAGCGCATTCAACCTGCGCAACGCTGCCACTGCCCGCGCCGAAGGCGTCGGTGCGTCGGCCCGCGTCACCTATGCGCCGATCAACAACGAGCAGAACACGCTGCACATCGGCGGCTGGGTCAGCGTCGAAGATCTGAACAAGGGTTCGGCCGATGTCACCGCGGTCGCCAACTACGCGGGCCGTCGCGGCCCGTCGCAGACCATCGGCACCGTCACCGGCGCCAGCGGCGACAGCATCACCGCCTATGGCCTGGAAGTCGCCGGTTCGTTCGGCCCGGCGTTCTTCCAGGGCGAATACGTGAATTCGACCTTCGAACGCCCGCTCGGTGGCGATCAGGACTTGACCACGTGGTACCTGCAGGGCAGCTGGATCCTCAACGGCGGCCACAAGGCGTACAAGTCGGCCACCGGTGTGTTCGGTTCGCCGAAAGTCGGCGACAAGGGCATCTGGGAACTCACCGCGCGCTACGACACCATCGAAAACAAGGACATCGCCAACCGCGAGGTCAACAGCACCCTGTTCGGCATCAACTATTACGTCAACCCCAACCTGCGCTTCATGTTCAATTACACGAAGGGCGAAAACGAAGTCAACGGCGACGAGACCGGCCAGTACGCGCTGCGCACGCAGTTCGCGTTCTGATCCAACCGTTCCGGCTCGACACAGTTCGATCGCGACGACTCTCTCCCAGTCGATGCACCTTTAGCCCCGGTTCGCCGGGGCTTTTTTTGTTTTTCTGTAGAGCGGCCTTCAGGCCGCTGCTTTAAAAGGCAGCGGGCTAAAGCCCGCTCTACAAACGCTCTACAAGAAGCCGGTTACCGTTCGCCGCCAGTGGTTTTATCCTTGAAGCGACAGACATCGCGGATCGGGCAGCGCCAGCACTCGGGTCTGCGCGCCTTGCAGGTGTAACGGCCGTGCAGGATCAGCCAGTGGTGCGCATCCTTCAGAAATTCCTCCGGCACGCGCTTCAGCAGCGTCTGTTCCACCGCCAGCACGGTCTTGCCCGGCCCCAATCCGGTGCGGTTGGAGACGCGGAAGATGTGCGTATCGACCGCCATCGTCGCCTCGCCGAACGCGGTATTCATCACCACGTTCGCGGTCTTGCGGCCAACGCCGGGCAGGGCTTCCAGCGATGCCCGGTCGCGCGGTACCTCGCCATCGTGCCGTTCGAGCAGTTGCCGGCACATGGCGACCACGTTCGCGGCTTTGGTGTTGAACAGTCCGATCGTGGCGATGTACGGCTTCAGACCATCGATGTCCAGCGCGGCGATCGCCTGCGGGGTGTTCGCGACCGGAAACAGCCGGCGCATGGCCTTGTTCACGCCGACATCGGTGGCTTGCGCCGACAGGATCACCGCCACCAGCAGTTCGAAAGGCGTCGAGTATTCGAGTTCGGTGGTCGGTTGCGGGTTGAGTTCACGCAAACGCTCGAACATCGTCCGGATGTCGGCGGGCGCCATGCCGCCGCGGGGCGCGCGCGCCGCTTTTTTCTTCGTCGCCATCGACATTACTCCAGCGGCCGTTTCGCGCCGACCCGCGCCTTGGCGCGCGCCAGCGCCGCAGCGGCGGCCGGCGGCAGCGAGGGCGCGGCGAGGGATGTCTTCGGCGCAGAGATTTCACGTTTGCGCGAGCGCGCCGCTGCGCGTTTCGCGAGCCTGTCCTTCCGCGCGCGATGGCGTTCGCGCGCCGCTAGCGCGCGGAGGCGTTCGTCGCGTGCGGCGATCACGATGTCTGCGCATGCGATGCAAGCCTCGCAGCACCCGGCGATATTGTCCGGGTGCGCGTCGAGCAGGCCGAGCGTCATCGCCCGGTCCAGATCGTCCACGGTCAGCGCATCGGCGATCGCGCGCAGTGTGGCGTCTTCGCAAGCGGGGCAGGCCGCTGCGCTCATCGGCCGCTGAACACAGGCTTGCGCCGTTCCAGGAACGCCTGCGTGCCTTCGCGCATGTCCTCGGTCGAAAAGATCAGCCCGAACTGCGCGCTTTCGTATTCGAGACCTTCCTCGATACCGCATTCGCCGCCGATGTTCACGCAGTCCAGCATGCCGCGCAGCGCCAGCGGAGCGGAGGCGGCCAACTGTTCGGCGATCTTCATGGTGTCGGCTTCGAGATCCGCGGCGGGCACCACGCGGTTGACGATGCCCAGCGCATGCGCGCGGGCGGCGTCGATGGGCGCACCCAGCAGGCACAGTTCCAGGGTCGCGGCGCGGCCGGCGAGGCGCAGCAGGCGTTGCGTGCCGCCGAAACCCGGTATCAGGCCCAGATTGATCTCGGGCTGGCCGACCTTGGCGGTATCGGCGGCGATGCGCAGGTGGCAGGCCATCGCCAGTTCCAGGCCGCCGCCCAAGGCGAATCCGTTGATCATCGCGATCACCGGCTTGGGCATGGTTTCCATCCGCCGCATCATCCGGGTGCCGCGCAGCGAGAAATCGCGGCCTTCGACGGGACTCAACCCGCTCATTTCGGCGATATCGGCGCCGGCCACGAAGGCCTTGGGGCCACTGCCGGTCAACACGACCACTCGTACCGTTGGGTCGGCGGCGGCGGCGTCGAAGGCCGCGTGCAGGGCATCGAGAGTGGCCGCGTTCAGCGCATTCAGGCGCTCGGGACGGTCGATGGCGATGCGGCGGATCGTGCCGTGGCCCTCCACCGGGTGGTCTTCGATGAGCAGCACGGAAGCGGGCGTGGGGGGGGCGGAGTTTTGGGTCATGTCGGGATCTGTCGAGAAAATCGGTTGAAAAAAGGGCCGCGGCGCATGGCCGGGCGTGCATCGCACGGGAACTTGCGCCCGACGGGACGGGTCGGACTGCTGTCCTCAGTAGCGGTTAAGTGCTGCGGACAGTATCCTAGCCTGTCGTTTGAACAGTCCATACCGGGGCGGCCTGACCGCCCCGTTCCATGCCGGAAGCCCCGGCAATTCCACTCTTGGAGAGTTACTGAATGAAGTTGCGTCTGCTCGCCGCCGCCACCTTCGCGGCCCTGGCTCTGACCGCGGGTGCGGCCTCGGCCCAGGACACCACGTCCGAGAAGGGCAAAGTCAGCTATGCCCTCGGCTATCGCGCCGGTCTGGATATCGCCCGTGTCATCGGCAGCGGCGAACAACTGGACATGGCCACCGTGATGAAGGCCTTCCAGGATGCCACCGGCCGCAAGGATCCGGCGGTATCGCCTGAATTGCTGGGCCCTGCGATGCAGGCGCTGCAGGGCCGAATGGTCGCCAAGGCCAAGGCCGAGCTCGAGAAGCGCGCTGCCGAGAACAAGACCAAGGGCGACGCGTTCCTGGCCCAGAACAAGGGCAAGTCCGGCGTGAAAGTGCTGCCCAGCGGCGTGCAGTATCGCGTGATCGAGTCCGGCAACGGCGCCAAGCCGACCCAGGCAAACCAGATCTCGGTCGAATTCAAGAGCACTCTGCCCGACGGCAGTGTAATCGCCGACACCAGCGTGCCGAGCGAAGGCCAGCCAGCCGGTCCGGTTACCGTGCGTCTGAGCGAGATTCCACTGCCGGGCCTGCGCGAAGCGCTGCAGTTGATGCCGACCGGCGCGCGCTGGGAAGTGGCCCTGCCGGGAAGTGCCGCCCACGGCACCACGGTCGATCGCGCAGGCGAAATGGCCAATCAGGTGGTGATCTTCAACATCAAGCTGGCCAACGTCGGCCCGGTGGTTGCCGCACCGCAGCAGCAGCCGCAACAGCCGCCGCGCAACTGATCCATTCCGTGCGTTCTTCGCACCGACCGGTTCACTCCGCATGATCCACCCTCACGCCGGCGCTTGCCGGCGTGATGTTTTCAGACTTAGACGCATGACCACTGTCCGCCCCGTCCTCACGCCCTGCATCGGCGTCTGCACGCTCGACCCTGTCGGGTATTGCGACGGATGCCTGCGCACCGGCAATGAGATCGCCGGTTGGATGTCGATGAGCGACGCTCAGCGTCTGCACATGATGGATGTGGTGCTGCCGGCGCGAGAGGCCGGGTCGACCCGGGCTGCGTCCACGCAAGACATCCATTCATGATCGCCGCGTTGCCGGCGCTGTACGGGGCCCTGCATCCGCTTGCGGCGATGCCGTCGGGCGCGCCCTGGAACTACGACGAACTGGCCGATCTGCTCGGCGATGCGCCGGCGGTGGACGCCGCGGTGCTGGTCGGTCTGGTGCCGCGCGACAGCGGCCTGCAGGTGTTGCTCACGCGGCGCACCGACAGCCTGCGCCATCATGCCGGGCAGGTGAGTTTCCCCGGCGGCCGGATCGAAGCGGATGACCTCGATGTCGTTTCTGCGGCGCTGCGTGAGGCGCAGGAGGAAATCGGCCTCGATCTGGATCTCGCCACGCCGCTGGGCTTCCTCGACCCGCTGATCACGATCACCGGTTTCCGCGTGCTGCCGGTCGTGGCGCGGATCGATCCCCGATTCGTCGCGGTGCCCGATCCCGGTGAAGTCGCCGAAGTGTTCGAGGTCGATCTCGATTTCCTGATGCATCCCGACAATCTGGAACACGTCGCCATCGACTATCGCGGGCGCTCCCGCCACGTGCTGCAGTTCCGCAGTCCGCCGCAGGCGCCGCAGCAGCGCATCTGGGGCGTGACCGCCTCCATTCTGTTCAATCTGCGCGAACGTCTCGCGCGAGTGGAGCTGCCATGACGACCGTCACCGGCATCAGTGATTGGACAACGCTGGTCGATGCGGAGGCGCTGGCCGCCCGGCTCGGCGCCGCGGATCTGCGTCTGTTCGATTGCCGCTTCGCGCTGAACGACGCTGCCGCCGGTGAAGCTGCCTGGCGCGAGGCGCATCTGCCGGGCGCGCAGTACGCGCATCTGGATCGCGACCTGTCCGGCCCGCATCGCCACGGCGCGGGACGCCATCCCTGGCCCGGGGCCGAAGCCTTCGGCGCATGGCTCGGCCGCTGCGGGGTGACGCCCGAAACGCAGGTGGTCGCCTACGACGGCGGCGACGGCGCATATGCCGCGCGTCTGTGGTTCCTGCTGGGCGCGTTCGGGCATCGCCGAGTCGCGGTGCTCGACGGCGGTTGGGGGCGCTGGACTGCGCTTGGACTGCCGACCGATGCCGAGGTGCCGGCGATCCGGGCCACGACCTGTTCCGGCGAATTCGATCGCAGCCTGCTGTTCGATGCCGGCGAAATCGTCGCGCGACTGGAGGCCGGCGATGCGTTGGTCGATGCGCGCGCAGGCGAGCGCTATCGCGGCGAAATCGAACCGATCGATCGCGTCGCCGGACATGTTCCCGGCGCGATCAATCGTCCGTATGCGATGAATCTCGATGCGGGCCGATTCAAGCCCGCCACGCAACTTGCGGAGGAATTCGCCGCGCTGCTCGGCGATCGTTCGCCGCACCAGGTCATCGCCATGTGCGGCTCCGGCGTGACCGCCTGCCACCATCTTTTGGCGATGACCCATGCCGGCCTGTCCGGCGCGCGCCTGTTCACCGGTTCGTGGAGCGGCTGGATCGAAGATCCGACGCGTCCGGTCGCGACCGTCTGATCGTTCGCAAGCGCTCCGCATGTCCGCCGAAACGATGCCGGTCGAAATCTGGCACAACCCGCGCTGCAGTCAGTCGCGCAATGCGCTTGCGCTGATCCGCGATGCCGGCATCGAGCCCCGGATCGTGGAATACGCCACCGCTTCGCTGTCGAAAGCGCGCATCGCCGAAGTCGTCGCCGCTGCGGGTTTGAGCGTGCGCGAAGCGATCCGCGAAAAGGATGCGCTGTTCGTCGAGTTGGGCCTTGCGGAACCGGGCGTGTCCGATGAGGCGCTGCTCGACGCGATGTTCGCCCACCCGATGCTGATCAACCGGCCGTTCGTGGCCGCGCCGATGGGCACGCGCCTGTGCCGGCCGCCGGAGCGCGTGCTCGACCTGCTGCCGCCGTGCGGCCGGCCGTTCGCGAAAGAGAACGGCGAGGTCGTGATCGATGCGGATGGCATACGGGTGCTGTGATTTTTGTAGAAGGGCCTTCAGACGCGAATTCATGGTGTCGGGTCTGAAGACCTCAATTCCGAGCATCGGGCCTGAAGGCCCTCCGACAGAAGATTCATTTCTTCAGCTTCGCCACCAGCGTATTCAGCGCCGCCTGCGTTTCCGGTTCCCACCACTGTTCGACGAAGGCTTCCAGATGGATGACATCCGGCGACAGGGCTTCGACCACGGCCCGACGGGCGAGGGCGCGGGTCCGCAGCATCGGCTGGTGCGGCAGCTTCAACAGGGCTTCCAGCCATGCCACCGCGCGCGGCACGACATGGTCGACATCGGCCAGTTCGTCGACCAGCCCGAGCTCGAGCGCGCGTTCGGCGGTCACCATCTCGCCGGCGACCATCAGTCGTTCGGCGCGGTATTCACCGACCACCCGGCGCAGCAGGCGCTGGATGCCTTCGGGTACCACCAGGCCGACCTGGGTTTCGTTCAGCCCGATCGCGAACGGCCGTTCGCCGTCGACGCTGCGCGCCATCACCCGGTAGTCGCAGCATAGCGCCAGCACGCAGCCGCCGGCCGGCGCGTGACCGGTCATCGCCGCGACCACCGGCACGCGCGATTCCGCGAGCAGGCGGGCGACGCCGAAAAAGGCCTGCCAGCATTCCAGCACACCGCGATGGTCGTCGCCGAGCGAGAGCAGATAGGGCACGTCCAGACCGGCGGAGAAGATTTTCGGGCTGCCGGCGAGCACCACGCCCAGCACGCCGTCGCTGTAGGCGTTTTCCAGCGCGAAGATCAATGCGCGGCACAGGTCGGGGTCGAGGGCATTCACCGGCGGGCGCGCCAGTTCAAGACAACGGATCACGCCGAAATCCCGGGAGCGGATCAGAGGCGTTTCGAGGGGTGCGGTCATCGCGTCGATGCTTCCTTGGGGTGAGGAGCTATCATATTCGCATGTACGCCATTGCCTGCCGCCTCGCCGCCGCCGTTGCCTTCGTTTTCGTCCTGTCCGCGCCGGTCGCGGCGCGCGAGTGCCGCCCGCAGGTGCTGGAGGGTTGGGTGTGGATGCCGCCGAACAGGATGCCGATGATGGCCGGCTTCGGTCGCATCGTGAATCGTTGCCCGACGCCGGCGACCATCGTCTCCGCGAGCAGCCGGTCGTTCGGCAGCGTCGAACTGCACGAGACCCGCGTCGTCGACGGCGTGAGCAGGATGCGCCCGGTGCCGCAGCTGCGCCTTGCGCCCGATGGCGCGGCGGTGCTCAAGCCCGGTGGCATGCATCTGATGTTGACGCGGCCCAGCGCGGCCATGATCCAGACGGGCAGCAAAATCGTGATCGAGTTCGAGCTCGCGGGCGGCGGCACGCTGGTGGGCGAGTTCGAGGTGCGTAAGCCGGAGCTTTGACAACGCGGTTCTGTTGCCGCGTAGAGCGTGCTTCAGCACGCTGCTTTATTTGTTGACGCCGTTCGATGCGCAGATCCCGGCATCATGTGTTGCTTGTGTTGAACGATGTCGCCTGGCGGATTCGGAGCAGCGCGCTGAAGCACGCTCTACAGCGAGTCGTTAGCAATCATCTCTGCCGCCGCACGCACCGCATCCGGCAGCGGCACCGGGCGGCCGCTGGCCATTTCGATCCAGACCAGCACCGAGTGGCCGTCGGCATACAGACGATCGTCCTCGCCGACGATGCGGTGACCCAGGGTCAGGCTGCTGTTGCCGACACGTTCGGTCAGCAATTCGACGAAGACGCGGGCCGGGTAGGGAATCGGCAGCCGGTAATTCATCTGCACCGCGGCCAGCAGCGGGATGCGCCCGTTCGACAGCCAGCCGTTGCCCGCGCTCTCGAACCAGCGGATGCGCGCCTCTTCCACATAGGTCATGAAGTTGGCGTTGTTGACGTGGTTGAACGCGTCCAGATCGCGCCAGCGCAGGTCGACAGGCATGCGGAACAGCGTCGTGGGCACGGGTTGGCCCGGATCGGAGGTGCGTTCGGTCATGCCGGGGTCTTCCGGGGTTTGGTCCTGATGGCGGTTTTGGCCGGTGGCTTGCCGACAGGTTTGGCAGCCGCCTTTTTGGCGGCGGCCCGGGTGGCCTTGTTCGACTTCGGCGGCAGCGCGCGTTCGCCTTTCGACGTCATCGATGCTTTCGACGACGTTGATTTTCGCGCGGCGAGCGACGGGTCCAGCACGTGCGCGAGGAAGCGGCGGGTGTGCGACTCCGCGACCGCGACCAGTTCCTCGGGCGTGCCTTCGGCGATGATGCCGCCGCCGCGATGGCCGCCCTCGGGGCCGAGATCGATCACCCAGTCGGCGGTCTTGATCACGTCGAGATTGTGTTCGATCACCACGATCGTATTGCCTTCGTCGCGCAGCTTGTGCAGCACCGCGAGCAGATGTTCGATGTCGTGGAAATGCAGGCCGGTGGTCGGTTCATCGAGGATGTACAGCGTGCGCCCGGTGTCGCGGCGCGACAGCTCCTTCGACAGTTTGACGCGCTGCGCTTCGCCGCCCGACAGCGTGGTCGCCGGCTGGCCCAGACGGATGTAGCTCAGGCCGACATCGATCAGCGTTTCGAGCTTGCGCGCGATCGACGGTACCGGCTCGAACAGTTTCAGCGCGTCCTCGACGGTCATGTCCAGCACGTCGTGGATGCTGTAGCCCTTGTAGAGGATTTCCAGCGTCTCGCGGTTGTAGCGTTTGCCGTGGCAGACATCGCAGGGCACGTACACGTCGGGCAGGAAGTGCATCTCGACCTTGATCAGGCCATCGCCCTGGCAGGCCTCGCAGCGGCCGCCGCGCACGTTGAAACTGAAACGTCCCGGCGAATAGCCGCGCGCGCGCGATTCCGGCACCTGCGCGTACAGCTCGCGCAGCGGCGTGAACAGGCCGGTGTAGGTCGCCGGGTTGCTGCGCGGCGTGCGCCCGATGGGCGACTGGTCGATGTCGACGACCTTGTCGAACAGATCCAGCCCCTTCACTTCTTTATACGGTGCCGGCTTGTGCGAAGCGCCGTTGATTTCGTTGGCGGCCAGCGCGTACAGAGTGTCGTTGATGAGCGTCGATTTGCCCGAGCCGGACACGCCGGTCACCGCAGTGAACAGGCCCGCATGCAGGGTCAGGTCGACGTTCTTCAGATTGTTGCCCGACGCGCCGCGCAGCGTGAGCTTCATCTTTGGGTTGGGTTTGTGGCGATGCGCCGGAATCTCGATGCGGCGCTTGCCGCTGAGATACTGGCCGGTGATCGAGCGCGGCGCCTTCAGTAGATCGGCGAAACTGCCCTGGGCGACGACTTCGCCGCCGTGGATACCCGCGCCGGGGCCGATATCGACCACGTGATCGGCGAGACGAATCGCGTCCTCGTCGTGTTCGACCACGATCACGGTGTTGCCGAGATCGCGCAGGCGGGTGAGGGTGCCGAGCAGGCGCTCGTTGTCGCGCTGGTGCAGGCCGATGGACGGCTCGTCCAGCACGTACATCACGCCGACCAGGCCGGCGCCGATCTGCGATGCCAGGCGGATGCGTTGCGCTTCGCCGCCGGACAGCGTGTCGGCCTTGCGTTCGAGGGTGAGGTAGTCGAGGCCGACATCGACCAGGAAGTTCAGGCGTTCGCGGATTTCCTTGACGATCTTGGTCGCGATCTCGCCGCGCCAGCCGCTCAGTGTGAGATTGCCGAAGAAATCCAGGGCTTCGTCGATCGGCAGCACCACGATCGACGGCAGCGCGCGGTCGGCCACGAACACATTGCGCGCCGCGCGGTTCAGGCGCGCCCCGCCGCAGTCGGGGCAGGCGCGTTCGCTGATGTATTTCGCCAGTTCTTCGCGCACCGCCGCCGATTCAGTTTCGCGGTAGCGGCGCTCCAGGTTGGGGATGATGCCCTCGAACTTGTGTTTGCGCTGGCTGCGGCCGCCGGTGTCGGTGAGATAGGTGAAGGCGATCAATTCGCCGCCGCTGCCGTGCAGCACGGCGTGCTGGGTGGCCGGGTCCAGTTCGTTCCAGTGCGTGTCCACGCTGAAGCCGTAATGCTTGGCCAGCGACTGGATCAACTGGAAGTAGTAGACGTTGCGCCGGTCCCAGCCGCGCACCGCGCCGGCCGCCATCGACAGCTCCGGATGCACGACCACCCGCACCGGGTCGAAGAACTGGCTCACGCCCAGGCCGTCGCAGCTTGAGCAGGCGCCCACCGGCGAGTTGAACGAGAACAGCCGTGGTTCCAGCTCCGGCAGCGAGTAGTCGCAGACCGGGCAGCTGTATTTCGACGAGAACAGCAGCGGCGCGGCGTCGGCGTCGTCGATCGACTGCACCAGCGCCATGCCGTCGCCGAGCTTCAGCGCGGTCTCGAACGATTCCGCGAGCCGCTGCTTGATGTCGGCGCGCGACTTGAAGCGGTCGATCACCGCTTCGATGGTGTGCTTCTGACGCAGGGTCAGCGCCGGCACCGCGTCGATCTCGTACAGCACGCCGTCCACGCGTACGCGCACGTAGCCCTGCGCGCGCAGTTGCTCGAACACCTGCGCGTGCACGCCCTTGCGTTCGCGGATCACCGGCGCCAGCAGCATGTAGCGCTGCTCGGCGGTCTTCGGGTCCTGCTCCAGCGCCAGCACCTGGTCGACCATCTGGCTGACGGTCTGCGCTTCCAGCGGAAAGTGATGGTCCGGGCAACGCGGCGAACCGACGCGTGCGTACAGCAGGCGCAGGTAGTCGTAGATCTCCGTGACGGTGCCGACCGTCGAGCGCGGGTTCTTCGAGGTGGTCTTCTGCTCGATCGAGATCGCCGGCGAGAGCCCGTCGATCTGGTCGACATCGGGCTTGCTCATCATCTCGAGGAACTGGCGGGCATAGGCCGAGAGCGACTCGACATAGCGGCGCTGGCCCTCGGCATAGATCGTGTCGAACGCCAGAGACGACTTGCCCGAGCCCGACAGGCCGGTGAAGACGACGAGCTTGTCGCGCGGAATCGCGAGATCGATGTTCTTGAGGTTGTGCTCGCGCGCGCCGCGCACCGAGATGACCCGCGAATCCGTCTTGCGCGCCTCGTCGAACATCAGCTCCAGCGAGGCGGCCTGATCGGCGAGGGAGTCCTTGCCGACAGAAGAGGATTTGCCGGCGGAAGACGGTTTGCGGGCCATGGGGGCGTCCGGTTGGGCTGAAGCGCTAGAGATAGGGCAAAAGCCGGGCCATGCCAGCCCGGCGTCCGGGCGGCAGGGATGTTTATCACGCGGGGCCGGACGCGGCGCGGCGACCGGGCGCGGTTGCTGACAGGATATGGCAGGAGCGACCGGCGAAGGCTGGCTCACCCCGAGCGGTGGCGGTGCTCCAGCGCGGCCATCACCCCGCGCAGCTCGGCGAGCCCGCGCAGCCGGCCGATCGCCGGATAGCCGGGAAACCCGCCGCGGCCGATATCGTCGAGGATCTCGTGGCCATGGTCGGGCCGCATCGGGATGTCCCAGTCGTCGCGGCCTGCCGCCTTGCGATGGCGCTCCTCGGCCAGCAGCGCATCGACGAGCGCGACCATGTCGGTGTCGCCGCCGAGATGCTCGGCCTCCATGAAGGAACCGTCGGCGTCCTTCGCGACATTGCGCAGATGCGCGAACCAGATCCGGTCGGCGAAACGCCGCGCGATCGCCGGCACATCGTTGTCGGGATGGGCCCCGAGCGAGCCCGAGCACAGGGTCAGCCCGTTGGCGGGATGGTCGACCATCGCCAGGATGGCGGCGATGTGATCGGCCGTCGAGACGATGCGCGGCAGCCCGAAGAGCGGGCGCGGCGGGTCGTCCGGGTGGATGCAGAGATTGACGCCGAGTTCGGCCGCCGTCGGGATCACCGCTTCGAGGAAGCGCCTGAGGTTCGCCTGCAGCGCGGCCGCATCGATGCCGTCATAGCGCGCCAGCATGGCGCGCAGGCTGGGCACGTCGTAGCGGTCATAGGCGCCAGGCAGACCGGCCATGATATTGGCGAGCAGTCGGTCGCGGTCGGCTTGCGTCGAGGCGGAGAACCACGCCCTGGCGCGCTCCAGAACTGACGTGGGATGGCCCTCATCGGCGCCCGGCCGCTCGAGCATCAGCCAGTCGAAGGCGATATATTCGTGGATGTTGAAGCGCAGCGCCCGCGCCCCGCCCGGCACAGGCGCATCGAGCTGGGTGCGGGTCCAGTCCAGCACCGGCATGAAGTTGTAGCAGACCGTCTTCAGCCCGCAGGCGGCGAGGTTGTGCAGCGACTGCCGGTAGCTGGCGAAGAGCGGCTCCAGATCGCCTTCTCCCAGCTTGATGCGCTCATGCACCGGCAGGCTCTCGACCACCGCCCAGTGCAGACCGAAGCCAGGCTCCGCGATCTGCGCCTTGCGGGTCTCGATCGCCGCAACGCTCCAGACTTCGCCATAGGGAATCTGGTGGAGGGCGGTGACGATGCCGCTCGCGCCCGCCTGACGGGCGGCGGCAAGGGTCACGGCGTCGTCGGGGCCGAACCAGCGCCAGCTCTGTTTCATGCCCGCCTCCTCACATCAAAAGGTTGGGCAGGAACAGGACGATGCCCGGCACGAAGGCCAGCAGCGCCACCACGGCGAGGATGGCGGCGATGAAGGGCAGCGACTCGACGAAGTATTCCTCGACGGTCGTGTCGAGGATCGAGCAGACGGTGTACATCGCCACGCCGACCGGCGGCGTCATCGAGCCCAGAGTCACGATCGACATCATCAGGATGCCGAAATGCACCGGATCGACGCCGAGCTTGGTGACGATCGGGACGAAGATCGGGGTCAGCAGCAGCACCAGCACCGTGCTCTCGACGAAGCAGCCGGCGATCATCAGGAAGATCAGGATCAGAAAGACGATCGCGACCGGGTTCTGGCTGAGACCCAGCATCCACTCCGCCACCTCCTGCGGAGCCTGCTCGAAGATCAGCGCATAGCCGACCATGCCCGAGAGCAGGATGATCAGCATGATCACGCCGACATCCAGCACGCCCTCGCCGAGCGCTTCCATGAACTTCTCGAAGGTCAGCTCCCGGTGCAGGAAGACGCCGACGACGACGGCATAGACCACGGCGAAGGCGCCGATTTCCGACGGGGTGAAGATGCCGCCGCGAATGCCGACCAGCAGCGCGACCGGAAAGAGCAGCGCCCATTTCGCATCGACGACCGCGCGCCAGACGGCGCGCGCCGTCGGCAGCTCCTTGGTGGCCGAATGGTAGCCGCGCTTTTTCGCGACGAGATAGACCACGCCCATCAGCGCGGCCATCATCATCAGGCCGGGAATGACGCCGGCCAGAAACAGCCGGCCGATCGAGACGTTGCCGACGAAGCCGTACAGGATCAGCCCGAGGCTGGGCGGGATCGTCGCGGTGATCAGCGAGCCGACCGCGATCGCCGCGCAGGTGAACCCCTTGGAGTAGCCGCGCCTGATCATGTCCGGCCCGAGGATCCGCGCCTCCATCGCCGCATCGGCCACGGCAGAGCCGGAGACGCCGCCCATCAGCGTGGAGAGCAGGATGCAGACCTGCGCCATGCCGCCGGCCATCCACGACACCAGTACGTTCGAGCAGGCGACGAGCCGGGTCGTGATGCCGGTCTTGTTCATCATGTGGCCCGCAAGCACGAAGAACGGCACCGCCAGAAGCGGGAAGCTCTGCGAGGCGGTCGCGATCTGCTGCACGCCGATGCCGAGCGGCACCGAGCCGGAGAACACGAAGAAGCTGAAGCCGGACAGGCCGATGGCGAGCGCCACGGGCATGCCGAGGAACATCAGGACGAAGAACAGGCCCCAGAGCGTGATCATGGGCTCAACCCAGCTGGCTCTCGGAGCGATCGGGGCTCCGTTCGGCGTAGAAGACGAGCGTGCGGTTGCGCAGCGCCGAGACGAGGTTGCCGGCGATCGTGATGGCGAGCAGGCCCGCCCCAACAGGTACAGCGGCGGTCACCCAGGCATAGGAGATGCCGCTGTCGCCATAGACGCGCTGCCAGTTCAGCACCGTCAGCCGATAACCGGAGACGACGAGCGCGATCAGGAAAGCGAGCGCCAGCAAGGCGAGCCCGATCTCGACCAGCCGGCGCGGCGTGCGCGGCAGTTTCCGGATGAAGAAATCGACGCCGATATGCGTCCGCAGCCGCATGGCGCGGTTCGCGCCGAGGAAGCACAGCCAGATGAACATCAACTGGGCCAAATCGATCGACCAGATCAGCGGATAGCCGAGCGAACGTCCGACCGCCGCGAGAAAGACGAGAACGACGATCGACGCCAGCAGCAGCTTCGCGACGAGGAATTCAAGCGACATGATGGCGTGCGACATGGCGGCCCTTGCCGGTCGGTGTGGAGGAAAATGCAGCGCGGCCAAGGCGATCGCTTGAGAGGTTTCGAGGCCCGACGCTTTCCGTCTCCCTCCCCCCGCTTGGGGTGGGGAGGTTTGGGGTGGGGGGCGGTCCGACCGGGTAGACCTTCA
>JBKJTC010000009.1:0-10588 GCA_046590925.1 Lysobacteraceae bacterium
CGGCCAGCATGCCCACCCGCTGCAACGTCAGCCAGTTCGCTGCCGACTCGCCGCATCAAGCATCCTTGTGGAGGAAGCGCTCGGCATCCAGCGCGGCCATGCAGCCGAATCCGGCCGAGGTGATGGCCTGCCGATAATGCTGGTCGGTGACATCGCCGGCCGCAAACACGCCGGGCACGTTGGTGGCGGTGACGTTGCCTTCGGTGCCGGAGTGGATCTTCAGGTAGCCATTGTTCATGTCCAGCTGACCTTCAAACAGGCTGGTGTTGGGCGTGTGCCCAATGGCCACGAACAGGCCGTGCACGGTGATGTCGCGGGTACTGCCGTCCAGGACCGATTTCACTCTCACGCCGGTGACGCCGGCTTCGTTGCCAAGCACTTCCTCGATGGCATGGTGCCAGACCAGCTCGATCTTGCCGGCCTGGACCTTGGCGAACAGCTTGTCCTGCATGATCTTCTCGGCGCGCAGGGTGTCGCGGCGATGCACCAGGTAGACCTTGCGGGCGATGTTGGAGAGGTACAGCGCTTCCTCGACCGCGGTGTTGCCGCCGCCGATCACCGCCACGTCCTGATCCTTGTAGAAGAAACCGTCGCATGTGGCGCAGGCGGACACGCCACGGCCCATGAATTTCTCTTCCGACGGAATGCCCAGATACTTCGCGGTGGCGCCGGTGGCGATGATCAGCGCGTCGCAGGTGTATTCGCCGCTGTCGCCCTTCAAACGGAACGGCCGTTGCGAGAGGTCTGCGGTGTGGATGTGGTCGAAGATCACTTCAGTCTCGAAACGCTCGGCGTGCGCCTGCATCCGGTTCATCAGGTCCGGACCCATCAGGCCGTGGGCATCGCCCGGCCAGTTGTCCACCTCGGTGGTGGTCATCAGCTGGCCGCCCATCTGCAGCCCGGTGATGACCACCGGCTTGAGATTGGCGCGCGCCGCATAAACGGCCGCGGTCCAGCCGGCGGGGCCGGAGCCGAGAATGACCAACTGGGTGTGCTTGGAAGTGCTCATGAAGCCTCTGGATGAAAGGAGGGGCGGCGCAGTGACAGGCGCGAGACGGCATAGCTTGGAGATGCGCGGCGGGCGAATCAAGGGAAACGCTCGCCGACGCCCGCATCGGAACGATGTTTTCCGGCCGCGCACCGTTTCCGCTTCGGCGGGTCTCTTTATGGCGAGTCGACGATCCGCACTCCCCACGGAACGTTCGGCCGTTCGCCCCCAATCACTTTCTGGAGTTACCGACCGATGAATACGAATCCGCTCTCGATGCTGTCCGGCGCCTCCCTCGCGATGCTGGCCGCCGGCCTTGCCGCGTCCCCGGGCGCGCAGGCCGCCAAAGCCAAGCCCGCCGCCGGCAAGGTCGCGATGGTCCACTGCGCCGGCGTCAACAGTTGCAAGGGCCACAACGACTGCAAGACCGCCAAGAATGCCTGCGCCGGGCAGGGCAGTTGCAAAGGTCAAGGCTTCGTCGCCGCACCGGCCGATGCCTGCGCCGACATGGGCGGCCGTCGCGTCGACCCGAAGATCAACTTCACCGCATCCTCCAAAGACTTCATCCACTGCATGGGCGCCAATGTCTGCAAGGGCCACAACGACTGCAAGACCGCCAGCAATGCGTGCAAGGGCCAGGGCAGTTGCAAGGGGCAGGGCTTCATCGCACTGCCGGCGTCCACCTGCACCAATATCGGCGGCAAAGCGGGCTGACATGTCGTTGCTGTCGAACACGACAACGGCGGGCTCCGGTGTGCATGCACCGGAGTCGCGTCCGTTCCTGGGGTTCGGTCTGGGGCTGCGGGTCGAACATTTCGCGGAGATCCTGGCCGAACCGCCGCGCGTGGACTGGTTCGAGATCACGTCCGAGAACTTCATGGTCGCAGGCGGCAAGCCGCTGCACCATCTCGAACACGTCCGCGCGCGTTATCCGATCGCGATGCATGGCGTATCGCTCTCGATCGGCAGCATCGATCCGTTGGACATGGACTATCTGCGCGCTTTGAAGACGCTGGCGCAGCGCGTCGAACCGATGTGGATTTCCGATCACCTGTGCTGGACCGGCGTCGACGGTGTGAACAGTCACGACCTGCTGCCGCTGCCGTACACCGAAGAAGCCATCGCCCACGTGTGCGGCCGCGTCGGTCGGGTGCAGGACTTCCTGGGGCGGGAAATCCTGCTCGAAAACCTCAGTTCCTACGTCGAATTCTCCGGCTCGCAGATGCCGGAATGGCAGTTCTTCGCAGAGATCGCCCGCCGCAGCGGCTGTCGGCTGCTGCTGGACGTGAACAACATCCAGGTCAGCGCGCGCAACCACGGCTTCGACCCGCTGGACTATCTCGCCGGCATACCCGGCGACAAGGTGTGGCAGATCCATCTGGCCGGGCACAGCGATTACGGCGATTACGCCATCGATACGCACGATCACGACGTTCCTGCCGAAGTGTGGCGCCTGTACGAAGCCGCGATCGAACGTTACGGCCCGGTGAGTACGATGATCGAGCGTGACGACCATATTCCGCCGCTGTCGGAACTGCTGCAGGAGTTGGATATCGCGCGGGCCTGCTACCAGCGGGTATGCCCCGCACGCGATGAGGCGCACGCATGACCGCTTCATTGGCCGAATTGCAGCGCGATTTCCTGGCCGACATGCGCGGGCTGGCCGCCGATGCCGCGATGGCGCATCTCGCGAGCGGCGGCATTCCGGCCGCGACCGGCATCGCGATCTACCGCAATGCCTATGCCGCCCGGCTGCGCGAAGCGCTGGAGAACGACCAACCGATACTGGGCCGCTATCTCGGCGACGCACTCTGGGCGCGCATGTGCGACGGCTACATCGCGGCATACCCGTCGCGGGTGAGTTCGCTGCGTCATTTCGGCGAGTCGTTGCCGGAATATCTGGCGGGCGCCGAACCGTTTTCCGCATCGCTGCAGTTGGCGGAACTGGCGCGACTGGAGCGTCGGCTGCTGGATTGTTTCGACGCCGCCGATGCCGATCGCACCGATTGGCAGTCCTTGCTGGAGATGCCGGACACCGATTGGCCGGGCCTGCGCCTGCGCTTCCACCCCAGCGTGCAGTACCTGCGGCACGCATGGAACAGCATCGAGATCTGGAATGCCCTGAAGCATGACAAGATGCCTCCTGCCGCCGTTCGCGAAGCAGGTCATGACACCAGCGATTGGCTGCTTTGGCGCGACGACGAACGCATCACCCGCTTCCGTTCGATGGCTTTCGACGAATCCCTGGCCCTGCAGCACTTCCTGTACGGCGGCGATTTTGCGGGTGTCTGCGAATTGTTGTTGCAAGCGCATCCGCCCGAGGCGGTTCCCGGCGCTGCCATCGGCCTGCTGCGTCAGTGGTGCGATGGGGGCCTGGTTCAGTGCTGGCGGAGCCAGGCGCCGGGTCCAGGATCGACGCAGAACTGACAGATTGTCGAAAAAATCCGGTGGCGGCCTTATGGGACGGGTGTGGCCGAAAGCCGCCACCGGGATGATTTGCGGGGTCTGGACCAGTCCAGTCCCGGGTTGCCTGCCTTTGTCCGATCACCTCTTCTTCGGTTCCTTTATCCGATACCGGCATTGTCGTTTCCAATGGCCGTTCGCCGACGATATGAGCGTTGCCTCTGATGCCCAGCCAGAACCATCGAGGATCACCATGCGGGATGCGAACCCACGCACAAGGTAAGTCGGGCAAGTTCCGGCATCGTCTCCGCTCGCGACAACACGACCAGCATCTAACGGCTCATTCGCGGGCAGATCAGGCCCACCCTCACCGGTTGGCCGCGGGGCAATCTTGAACGCAACACAATTTCGAGTTGCCGCTCGAATCAGGCGACTCGTCCCCAAATGAAACGGAGGTCGTCATGGCATACCTATTCAAAGGCTCGCTGCTCGGCGCACTGTGCCGGAATTGCACCGAACCGCTCGCCGGACTCACGCTGAAGCTCTATCGCCTTGCACCGGAACGCGATGCGACCACACTCGCCGTAGCGAATCCGAAAGACACGTTCATGCAGGTGGACGATGCTCTGCAGGACGCCAGGAAGAAGTTCCTGCTCGCCGAGACCACGATCGATGATAAAGGCAATTTTCTGTTCGAATTTCCGGATTCCGCCAAGTACGATGGCGAAGCTTTCGAGATAGATCTCTACTGCGGCACCGTGCCCGGTCGCAAGCCCGGCCCGCGGCCACCGGATCCGCTGCAGTTCACGATCACCACGCTTCAGCCCCTGTGGCGGGATATCGAGCGGGATCGTGTCGCCGCATGGGAGTACACCCTCCCTCATCGCTACTGGTGCGGGATTCGCGGACGATTTTCGGCATGGACCATCTGCGGCCATGTCCGTCATTGCAAGACCCAGGCTCCCATCGGTGGCGTCCGCGTACGCGCGTTCGATGTCGACTGGCTGCAGGATGACGCGCTTGGCGATGCGGTCACCGATGGCAGCGGCCATTTCCGGATCGACTATTCGACCGCTGACTTCAGGAAAACGATCTTCTCGCCGACGATCAATCTCGAATGGACAGGAGGTCCGGACCTCTATTTCAAGGTCGAAACCTTGGCGGGTACAACCCTGCTTGCCGAAGCGCCTTCACGCGGACGCGCACCCGATCGGGAGAACGCTGGCCCGTGCTTCTGCGTGGATCTCTGTATCGAGAAGCAGCCACCTGCCGTCGATTATCTGCCCGTGTTCGACGCTCTGGGCGGCTATCTCTATGTCTCGGATATCCAGAGCGCAGTGCCCGGCTCGGGGCTGACGACAGGCGACAACCGCGCTTTTTATTCCACGGTGCGGTTGAACGGTGCGCTCTCGAAAACCTTCAATGGGCAGCCCATGGAATACCGGTTCGAGTTCCGGAACACGGACGCTCTTGGCAATCCGACGGGGCCTTGGAGCCCGGTGGTGGCGACCCAGTTCGACAAGACCCTCATCGGCAAGCTCGAACGCTATGCGCCAGCGTTCCCCGGCGACCCGAACCCGGTCAAGACGCAGAAAGTCCATGTGGACCCGGCGAATCCCGGCGGCGGTGCTGTCAACGCCGTCATCGCCGGTGGCTGGGTGCGCGTACCGCAGTACAGCAACGTGTTCGGATCCGAAGGCTTTTTTGTTCCCGACGGCAATCTGCTGAATGTCATCACCGGGGCGCTGACCGGATCTCCGGGTATCAGCGTCCTCGGCGTCAAAGCCGGCGTGAGCAGCACCAGTCTGGGGGCATCGCTGGCGCAGAATCGACACATCGCCCTGCGCATGCGCGTGCGTGAGGTGGGCAATCCCGCAAGCGAAGCCGATGCCGGAACCTGCTTCCACGTCGCCATCGAAAATACGCTCTACGATGGTGTGGCGAAGGGCGGATCGTGGGCGCCTTCGGTTGTCGACGATCAGCTCTGCGTCTGTTCTGTCGACTCGGTACAACTGCGCAGCAATGGATGCGCCGGTCTCAACTCGGGTCTCGATGTGTTGTTCACTGCCTCGCATCCCAACCTGGGCAACGTGTCCATCGCGATGACGGGCCCGGGCGGTCCTTACGGCTTCACACTGCCGGCAGCTGTTGCAGGGGAACGATTCGGCACTGCGGTCAACAACTTCACTTTCTCGACCCTGACGGACTGCGCTTACATCGTCACGTTGAGCGCAACCGTATTGCTTACCACCGGCGACAGTAGTCCCCTGCCGATCCATGACCAGATCGCCTTCTGCAAGAAGTAGAACGCGATTGCATGCGGACGGGAACGGGCTTCTTCACGAAGCCCGTTCATTTCGCGAAAAAGTGGCTTCTCATCAGCGCGCGATCACCGCGTCGGCCGGTCCGATCATTTTCGCGGCATTCCCCTGACGATCCGGTCAAAGGCCGGGTAACCGGTACGCTGCGATCGACACCGGATTTACAAATCCTCATGCCCCGGCAACAACCCCTGCAACTCCGGCCCCGTGAGGTTCCGCCACTGCCCCGGCTTGAGATGCCCCAATTTGATATTGCCGATCCTCACCCGCAGCAATTGCTTCACGCGGAAGCCGAAGTGCGCGGCCATCAGCCGGATCTGCCGGTTCAGGCCCTGCACCAGCACGATCCGGAAACCGTTGCGGCCGAGTTTGCCGGTCTTGCAGGGCAGGGTGAGCTCGCCGTTCAGCGGTACGCCGCGGCTCATGCCGCGCAGAAATTCGTCGCTGACCTGATGGTTCACCACCACCAGATATTCCTTCTCCAGCTTGTTTTCGGCGCGGAGGATCGCGTTGACGATGTCCCCGTTGCTGGTCAGCAGGATCAGGCCTTCCGAATCCTTGTCCAGGCGCCCGACCGGGAAGATCCGCTGCTCATGGTCGATGAATTCGACGATGTTGCCCTTCACGTCGGCCTCGGTGGTGCAGGTCACCCCCACCGGCTTGTTGAGGGCGATATAGACGTGTCGGCGCTGGCCTTTGGCGGCCGACCGCGCCTTGAGTGTCTGGCCGTCGACCCGGACCTCGTCGCCTTCGCCCACTTCGGAGCCGACCCGGCCGCGCTGGCCATTGACCGTGACCCGGCCTTCGCCGATCAGCCTGTCGGCTTCGCGTCGCGAGCAGTAGCCGGTGTCGCTGATGTGTTTGTTGAGGCGCATGGCGCGCTCCGGTGAAATGGCCGCGGGGGTGACTGCAGCGGGCGTGCATCGTAAAGCATTGCCGTCCGCGCAGACAGGCGGCCGAACGCGGAAGCCCCCGGGAATGCCGGGGGCTTCTGGAGTCGCACCGCCGTCAGCGGATCAGCGCGGCCGCTGCGGTCTGAGCGTGGGCAGGCCGACCATCGGCATGGGCACCGCCTTGCCGGCCTTGGCCCTGGTCTTCGCAAAGACGAAGGGATTGGCGGCCGCCGGGCAGACGGTTCCGGGCGCGGGCAGGTCGCCGTTGAGGAGGTAACCGATCACGTAGTCATCCGTGCACACGCTGCGGCCGCTGAAGGCCGCCGTGTGGCCCCAGCCGGCATAGCTGAGCAGCCGGCTGTTGCGGAGCTGACGGTTGCTGGCGACCGCGCCGGCATAATTGGTGGCCGGGTCGAAATAATTGCCGACCACCAGCACCGGCGTGGAAGTGGTGGTCTTCCAGGGGCCGGTGTAGCGGTTCCGGGCGGTGGGCCAGGCCGCGCAGGAGGCGTTGTTCCACCACCAGCTCGGACCGACGAACGAACCCGCATCCGCATATTTGCCGATTGCGGAATACCACTTGAACCCGCTGGGATACGAGGCGTCGGCGCAGTGATTGCCGAAATAGGCTTCCAGACTGTTGTCGTAGACACTCCGCGGCACCGGGCCGGCGTCGCGGAACTTCTGCTGGATGGCGCGGTGCCGGACCAGCGCTTTCTTCGAAGCGGACTTGTCGCCCTGCATCGCAACGGAGAGCAGATCGAGGAAATCGGCGTAGCTCGGCCAGATCTCGGGCGTGTACATCGCGCCGATCGCGTCCCCGACCAATTCGTCGTAGGCGTACTCGAAGATGTCGTCGCCTTCGCCGATCACGATCGTCTGGCGACGGCCGACGGCCAGGATGGCGTCGAAACGGGCCTTCGAGCCGCTGGGGCCGCTGAGATAACAGTCCGGGCCGGCCTGATCGCACTGGTTGAAGAATTCCTGCAGCACCTCGTCCGTCGAGCTGCGGTCGGCCTTGATCTGCCAGCCGCTGCTCCACAGGTTCGGGTCGAGCACGCCGTCGATCACCATCGCCCGGACCTTCTGCGGATACAGGTTCGCGTAGGTGTTGCCGATGAACGAACCGTAGGAATAGCCGAGATAATTCAGGCGCTGGTCGCCCACCGCCTGGCGCAGCAGATCGAGGTCGCGGGCAACGTCGGCGGTGCTCATGTGCTTGAAGATCGGCTGTTTCCTGCTAGCGCAGCGATAAGCGATGTTGCGGTAGCGCGCGAAGAAGTTGGCTTCCTGGTTCGCCAGATAGGGAAATGTCGGCAAGTCCTGGAAGTAGGCGTCGCGGATGTCGTCGTTGTTCCAGCACTGGATCGGCGTGGATTCGCCGGTGCCGCGCGGATCCCAGCCCATGATGTCGAACCGGCCCAGCAGCGCTTCGTTGAGATAGTCGCCGAAGCCGTTGAAGATCAGGTCGACGCCCGAAGCGCCCGGGCCGCCCGGGTTGAGGAACAGGGTGCCGATCTTGTTCTTCGAATCCGATGCGAGGATGCGCGCCACCGCCAGATCGGTCTTCGCGCCGAACGGCTTGCGGTAATCCAGCGGCACCTTGACGGTGGCGCACTGCAGATCCTCGAATTCCTCGAAGCAGGGTTCCCAGTCGATCACCGGAACCGCGGGCGCCTTGATCTTCAGCGGCGCCGCAAGGGCAGGCAGGCTGGCTACGGCGGCCAGCACGGGCACCAGCGCGATCACCAGCATCATCGGCAAACGACGCATCGGGCGGCGGTTCAAGGGATCGGTCGCGGGATCGGACGCCATTCGCGTGTTCTCTCGGTTGTATTCGGCGGGGGGTGGATGCGTGCGGGTCGGGCTCGGGCGACTCTACAACACGGCTCGCCGTCCGTGCTCGATTCGTGCGCCGGAGAAAGCTCCCATTGCCTGCATTCTCGGGCATGGCAACGCGCGATGGGCGCCCGAGGGTGGCGACTGCCGTCACAATTGCACGATGAGACGGTACCGACGACACGATGTCGGTCGCGCTCCGGGGCGGTACGATGCGGGGAAGCCGTTTCAGGTCGACCGGAAAGCGGATGCAGCCGACAATCGTCTACGCTCGATCCTCCGCAGCGACGGTCGAGCGGATGCCTGAAGCCGCTTTTCCCTGTAAGATCAGCCCCCTAGACGCACTTTCTCAGGTATCCCCACACGGTGGCACGCGAGCTTTCCGACCGCAGCAGCAAACTCCGTCGCGCCGCCGTGGCCGAGGCCCCGAAATCCAGTCCGGGCCGGCAACGGCTGGTGCGCGATATCGCGCTGATCATGATCGCGCCGTTCCTTCTTTATCTATTGGTCTGCCTGTTCACCTTTTCGCCGCAGGATCCGGGCTGGTCGCATTCGGGCAGCGTGACCGCGCCGCTGCAGAACGCCGGCGGCCGGGTCGGGGCGTGGCTGGCGGACGTCCTGCTGTACCTCACCGGCTATGTGGCCTTTCTGTTGCCGCTGATCCTCGGCGCGGTCGCGTGGATCGCGCTCTTCGGCATGGACAGCGATGGCGATGGCGACGCCGATCTGGGCCCGGCCTTGCGCCTGGTCGGGATCGTCGGCTTTCTGGTCGCAGCGACTGGCCTGCTGCACATGAAGATCGGCTCGGCGCCGGACTTCTCGGCGGGGGCGGGCGGCATCCTCGGCCAGTTGGTGGGACGCTCGCTGCTGCGCGGGTTCGGCATGGTCGGCGGCAACCTGTTCCTGCTGGCGCTGCTGCTGATCTCGATCACCCTCGCCACCGGCCTGTCGTGGCTGGCGGTGATGGACCGGATCGGCGCGCTGGCGATGAAGATTCCGCCGATGTTCCGCAAGGGCACCCAACAGGCGGCCGAGTGGCAGCAGGTGCGGGCCATGCGCGAAGAACGCGAGGAAGTGCGCAAGGTCGACACCGAGAAGCGCGCCAAGCGCGAGCCGGTGAGGATCGAGCCGCCGCCGCCGGCTGCGGTGGAAAAGAGCGAACGCGCCAAGCGCGAGCAGCAGATTCCGCTGTTTCATGTGTCCGACGGTTCGGGCATTCCGCCGCTGTCGCTGCTGGACGACCCCAAGCCGCAGCCGAAGGGCTACGACGAGGGCTCGCTGGAAACCATTTCCCGGCAGATCGAATTCAAGCTCAAGGATTTCCGGATCGAGGCCCAGGTGGTCGGCGCGTATCCGGGGCCGGTGATCACCCGGTTCGAGATCGAGCCCGCGCCGGGCGTGAAAGTCAGCCAGATCAGTTCGCTGGACAAGGACATCGCCCGCGGCCTCAGCGTGAAATCGGTGCGCGTGGTCGATGTGATTCCCGGCAAATCGGTGATCGGCCTGGAAACCCCGAACACCCACCGCGAGATGATCTATCTCAGCGAGCTGCTGCGCTCGAAGGAATACGACAAGTCGGCCAGCCCGCTGACGCTGGCGCTGGGCAAGGACATCGCCGGGCGGCCAACGGTGGCCGATCTGGCGCGCATGCCGCATCTGCTGGTGGCCGGCACCACCGGCTCGGGCAAGTCGGTCGCGGTCAACGCGATGGTGCTGTCGCTGTTGTACAAGGCCAGCGCCAAAGAACTGCGGATGCTGATGATCGACCCGAAGATGCTGGAGCTCAGCGTCTACCAGGGCATCCCGCATCTGCTGGCGCCGGTCGTCACCGACATGAAGGAGGCCGCCAACGGCCTGCGCTGGTGCGTGGCCGAGATGGAACGCCGCTACAAGCTGATGAGCGCGGTGGGCGTGCGCAACCTCGCCGGTTTCAACAAGAAGGTGAAGGACGCCCAGGACGCCGGCCAGCCGCTGCTGGACCCGCTGTTCCGGCCGAATCCCGACCTGGACGAAGCGCCGCGGCCGCTCGAGCCGATGCCGTTCATCGTCATCTTCATCGACGAATTCGCCGACATGATGATGATCGTCGGCAAGAAGGTGGAAGAACTCATCGCCCGTCTGGCGCAGAAGGCCCGCGCCGCCGG
>JBKJTC010000087.1:0-35224 GCA_046590925.1 Lysobacteraceae bacterium
TCGGAGCCGTACAGGCTGGAGCGCGGGCCGCGCACGATTTCGATGCGGTCGATCATCGCGACCGGAAGATCCTGGAACGCCGCCTGGCCGCTGGTTGCCGAGCCCACGCGCACGCCGTCTACCAGCACCAGCACATGGTCGGATTCGGCGCCGCGCATGAACAGGCTCGTCAGTTTGCCGGCGCCGCCCTGGTTGCTGAGATTGATGCCGGCGCGGCCGCGCAGCAGTTCGGTGAGCGATTTGGCCTGGCTGCGTTCGATGGCCTCGCGGCCGATCACTTCCACCGGCGCCAGCGCTGCGTCGGTGGTGATCGCTGTACGGGTCGCGGTGACGACGACTTCGTCGAGCGCGTCGGCGTCATTGGAGGACGCCTCTGCCTGCGCGGCGAAGGGAAGGGCGGCTGTCAGCGCGGCCGTGATGGCGAGCGCCAGCGGAAACTTGCGGAACATCATTCGAAACTCCATCGCGCACACCCGCGCGCGGTGAGGTGGGTTGGAGTCGCGAACGGAGGGAAAAGCAGGGCGAGAAGCCAGCGGGAAGCCGACGAGCGGACGACAAGCGACGACATCGCCGCAACGCCCTCCGCATCGCAACCGTGGACTTCTTGGCCGGTCTCCGGGCTTGTGCGTTGCCGGATGTCTCCGGCGTGGCCCGCGCGCCTTCCCATAGAGCGTGCTCTACAGTGGCGATTGCGTGGGCCTGAAGCACTTACCGTTGCGGGGGCAGCGCCGGAATGGTGCCGCGCATGTCGCGCGGAACGCACCGGCTTCCCGTTTCAACCCTGGGACGAATGTCTTTGGGTCACCTCGAAGCGCGCGCAGTGTACCCCATCGAGGGTCGGGCGGCTCCGGGCGATGCGCGTCTCAGTCGCGGCCGTCGGGCTCGTCGAACAGATTGAACGCGGGCACCGGATCTTCTTCGCGCATCGTATGGGTGGTGGTCACCGGCGAGGCCGCCGGCCGGCCGCGGGGCGGCGGCAGCAGCGCGATGGCGGCATCGGCCGCCACCAGCAATTCGCTGCGGCGTTCGCTGGGCACCTCCTGCCAGTGGCAGTCCATCAGTGCGCCTTCCAGCGCGTAAAGCAGGTTGAGGCTGGGTTTGAAGCCCGCGCGCTTGACGCGCATGAAGGCTTCCAGCGCACCGATCGCGCGCAACTCTTCTTCGGTGCGCAGGCCGACCTGGCGCAGCCATGCGGCGCTTTTCGGACCGATATTGCGGAGTTTCAGCGAAGGAGTGGCCATGCGGATCCGTGGTGGGATGGAGATGCGAACCCGGCGTCGCCGACGCTCACCGATTCGTCCGCAGGCTGCGGACGAACAGGGCGGCGATGGTTTCGAGTCCTTCCTGATCCTCAACGCCGAAACGCCCGGGAACCGGACTGTCGAGGTCGAATACCCCGACCAGCGCACCGTCCAGCACCAGCGGCACCACCAGCTCCGAGCGCGAGGCGGCGTCGCAGGCGATGTGACCCGGGAAGTCGTGGACATCGGCGACGCGCTGCGTCTGCCGCGTACTGGCGGCCGCGCCGCAGACGCCCTTGTCGAGAGGAATGCGCACGCAAGCGGGCAGACCCTGGAACGGGCCGACCACCAGTTCGGTGCCGTCGTAGAAATAGAAGCCGACCCAATTGAGATCGGGCAGCGCGTGATAGACCAGCGCGGACAGATTCGCGGCGTTGGCGATGCGGTCGGTTTCGCCGGCGAGCAGCGCTTCGGCCTGCGCGGCCAACTGCGCGTACTGTTCCGGCGTGTCGCCGCCGAGCGGGATGGATGCGAAACTCATCGGCGCAGTGTAGCAGCGGCGGCGCGCCGGATTTTGTGGTGGCAAATGCTGCCGTACCCGCCCGCGCTGCGCCGGATTACCATGCGCGCTCCCTCCGCAGACGAGCATGATCGAATGATTCCCCCCCGGCGCAGCCTGTATGTCACCGGCACCGATACCGGCGTGGGCAAAACCGTCGCCAGCGCCGCGCTGCTGTATCGTCTGCGGTCTGCGGGCCGGAGCGCCGTCGGCATGAAGCCGGTCGCCAGCGGCTGCGAACGCACGGCCGAAGGCTGGCGCAACGACGATGCGCTGCGGCTGCAGGCGGCCAGCGATCCTCGACCGGCTTACGACGACATCAACCCTTATGCCCTGGAAATGGCGACCGCGCCGCAGCTCGCGGCGCGCGCGATGGGCGTGGGCGTCGAACTGGCGCCGCTGCTGGATGCGCATGCGCGGTTGACGGCGCAATGCGAGGTGGTAGTGGTCGAGGGCGTTGGCGGCTGGGCCGCGCCGCTGGGCGATGGACTCGATCAATGCGAACTGCCGCGCGCATTGGCGCTGCCGGTGGTCCTGGTCGTGGGTCTGCGCCTGGGCTGTCTGAGCCATGCGCGCTTGACCGCGCGCGCGATCGCCGCCGACGGCCTCGAATTCATCGCCTGGATCGGGAGCAGCATCGATCCCGATTTCGCCGAGCGCGACGACTACGTCGAACTCCTGCGCGAAGCGCTGCCGGCGCCGTGCCTGGGCGTGCTGCCGCATGCGGTTTCGCCAGATCCGGGCGCGATGGCGCAGGCGCTGGCGCTGCCGACGGGATTCTGACCGGCACAACCTGCTGTCATCCCGAACGCAGTGAGGGACCTGCTGCATGCCGTTGATGGACATCGAATCAAGCAGGTCCCTCACCTTCGGTTCGGGATGACAAAGGAATTGTCGGCAGGCGATTGCGCAGTGGCTGTCGGTGCCGCAGGGATTCCGATCCGCACAAAAGAAAGGCGCGCCGTAGCGCGCCTTTCCGGGCGCCGCTCAGGTCGCGATCAACCGTGCTGCGGCTGTGCTTCCAGCGCGGGCGTTCCTTCGTCCTCTACCGCTTTGCGATCGCGCGCATGATCGCGCGCGAGATACAGATAGAACGCCGGCAGCACGAACAGCGTGAACGCGGTGCCGATGGTCATGCCGGAGGCGATCACCGTGCCCATCGAGAAGCGCGCGGCGGCGCCCGGGCCGCTGGCCATCAGCAGCGGGATCATCGCGAACACCAGCGCGGCCGTGGTCATCAGCACCGGGCGCAGACGGATCGCGGTGGCTTCCTCGATCGCTTCGCGCTTCGACAGTCCCCTTTCGATCTGCAGTTTGTTGGCGAACTCCACGATCAGGATGCCGTGCTTGGAAATCACGCCTACAAGCGTCACCAGCCCGACCTGGGTGTAGATGTTGATGCTCATGCCGGGGAAGACTTCGATGCCCTTGAACCCGAGAATGCCGCTGACGATCGCCAGGACATTCATGACCAGCAGCGCGCCGCAGATCGCCATCGGCACGGTGATCAGCATGATCAGCGCATCGCGGAAGCTCTCGAACTGCGCGGACAGCACCAGGAAGATGATGATCAGCGCGAACAGCAGCGTCACCAGCATGGTCGTGCCTTCCTGCTTGAACTGCCGCGACTCGCCGGCGTAGTCCACGCTGTAGCCCTGCGGCAGTACTTCCCTGGCCGCCTGTTCCAGCACCGCCAGGGCCTCGCCCTTTGAAACGCCTGGACGCGGCGCGAAAATGATCCCCACCGCATTCAGCTGCTGGAAGCGGTTCAACACCTGGGGCTGCGCGCTTTCCTTCAGGGTAACGAAGGTGGACAGTGGGATCAGTTCGCCTGTGCGCGTGCGCGTGTAGTAATTGGTGAGCTGTTCCGCATTGAGGCGGTCGCTGCGCTGCACCTGGGCGATGACCCGGTACGAGCGGTTCTGCATCGCGAACCGGTTCGCGTAGCCGCCCGACAGCATCGCCGACATGTCCGCAGACAGCGTGCGCATGTCGATGCCGAGCGACGCTGCCTTGTCGCGGTCGATCTGTACTTCGATCCGCGGCTTGTCGATCTTCAGATCCTTGTCGAGGAAAATGAAGCGTTTGCTGGCATAGGCCTTCGCAAGCACGGCGTCGGCCAGTTCCTGCAATTGCTGCAGCGAGCCGATGCCGCCGATGATGAATTCGCCGCCGCCGCCGCCGCCGCCCGCGCTGGGCAGTGCCGGCGGAATCAATGCGAACACGTTCAGACCGGTGACTTCGGAGATCTTCGGCTGCAGCGACTGTTCCAGCACCTGTTTGGTCGAACGGCTGCGCTCGCTCCAGGGCTTGAGCACGAAGCCCGCGATGGCGCTGTTGCTGGAACCGCCGCCGCCGTTGAACAGGAAGTAGTTCTCGACTTCAGGCACTTCCTTGGTGAGTGTGGTCACTTCTTCGGTATAGCGTTCGACATAATCCAGCGTCGCTGACGGATCTGCGACGGCGATGGAGAAGATGAAGCCCTGGTCCTCGGCGGGCGCCGGCTCCTTCGGCGACTGCATGTACAGAAACACGCACGATAAGAAGACGATCGCCCCGAAGATGCCGATCACGCCCTTGGTATCGAGCGCGCCATGAAGCCTGCGCTGATAGCCGTGACGAAGACGGTCGAAACGCGTATCCAGCCAGCGCTCGAATCTGCTCTTGCCGCCTTCGCTGTGCGGCTTGAGCATCTTCGCGCTCATCATCGGCGACAGCGTCAGCGCGATGACGCCCGACAACAGCACCGCGCCGGCCAGCGTGAACGCGAATTCGGTGAACAGCACGCCGGTCAGGCCGCCCTGAAAGCCGATGGGCAGATAGACCGCGACCAGTGTGGTGGTCATCGCCACCACCGGCCAGGCGAGTTCGCGCGCGCCGCGAAGCGCGGCATCGCGCGGCGACATGCCATCTTCGATATGGCGATGAATGTTCTCCAGCACGATGATCGCATCGTCGACGACGATGCCGATCGCCAGCACCATCGCCAACAGCGTCAGCAGATTGATGGTGAAGCCCATCAGCAGCATCAGGAACAGGGTGCCGACCAGAGACAGCGGCACTGTGACCGCCGGGATCAGCACGCTGCGGAACGAACCGAGGAACAGGTAGATCACCACGATCACGATGATCACCGCTTCGATGATCGTCGAGATCACCTCGTCGATGGCGTCCTGGATGGCCTCGGTGCTGTCGTAGGGAATGGTGCCTACCATGCCTTCGGGCAACTGCGGAATGATCTCCGCATCCCATGCCTTGCGCACTCCTTTGATCACATCCAGCGAATTGGCGTCCGGCGAGACATAGATCGCCATGAACGTGGCCGCCTGGCCATTGATCCGCACGGAAACGCCATAGTTTTCCGAACCCAGCACTACGTCCGCCACGTCGCCGAGACGCACGATGGCGCCGTCCTGTTCGCGGATGACCAGTTCGCGGAACTCGTCCGGCGTACGCAGATCGGTGCGTGCGGTGAGATCCACCGACACCATCTGGCCTTTGGTGGTCCCCAGCGCTGAAAGTACGTTGTTGTTGCGCAGCGCCGCATCGACATCGCTGGCGGTGACTTTCAGGGCGGTCATGCGGTCCGGCTTCAGCCAGACGCGCATCGCGAACGACCCTGCGCCCAGAATCTCCGCGCGCTGCACGCCCGCCACGGTGACCAGCCGCGGCTGGATGACCCGGGTGAGATAGTCGGTGATCTGGTTGTTGTTCAGGCGTTCGCTGGCGAACGAGACATACATCGCCGCGATCTGCTGACCCTGCTGCAGATCGATGACCGGGTCTTCGGATTCCTGCGGCAGCTGTCCGCGCAGTTTGTTGATCTTGGCCGAAATCTGGGTCAGGGCTTCATTCGGATCCTGATCGAGACGGATATACGCCTGGATCGTGCTCACGCCCGCCGCGCTGGACGAAGTGAGGTATTCGATGCCTTCCGCGCTGGCGATCTCGCGTTCCAGCGGCGTGGTGATGAAGCCCTGGATCAGATCCGCGTCGGCGCCGAAATACGTCGTGCTGACGTTGATGACAGCATTCTGCAGTTCCGGATACTCGCGCACGTTGAGCGAGTTGAAGGCGCGTAGACCGAACAGCAGTATGAACAGGCTGACGACGACCGCCAGCACGGGTTTGTTGATGAAGATATCGGTGAATTTCATCGTTTTCTCCCGTGCGGCGTGGACGGCGCAGGGTAGGAGGGGGCGGTGGAGAGAGGCAGTGCCGCGAAGTGCGCGGGCGTTAGCTGTTATCGGGCTTCGGCGCGGATTCCGCAGTGGGTTGGACGGTATTGTTGATCGTCACCGTGGCATCGTTGCGCAGCTTCAACAGGCCGCTGGTCACCACGCGTTCGCCGGGCTTCAGACCTTCGGTCACGGCGACCAGATCGCCGCGCGCGGCGCCGGTCTTGACGAAACGCTGCTGGACGACGTGTTTGACGCCGGTCAGCGGCTTGCCCTGCATGTCTTTCTCGTCCGGCCCGTACTGGGTTTTGCGGACCACGTACACGGCATTGCCGTAAGGGTTGAAGCTCACGGCGGTCTGCGGAATCACCACCACTTCCTGTTCCCCACCCAGATCGAAGCCGACCTTGGCGAAAGTGCCGGGGCGCAGCGCGCTGTCTTCGTTGAGAAAGGTCGCCTGCACCTTGAAACTCCGGGTTTCCGCATCGATCAGTGGTTCGATCGCGGTGATGCGGCCATCGAAGACACGGCCAGGCAGCGAGTCGACGGTCGCCCGGATCGTGATGCCTGGCTCCACCTGGTCCATGCGCTGCTGCGGCAGCGTGAAATCGAGAAAGATCGGACTGATCGACTGCAGGTTCACGATCGGGCTGCCGGGGGCGATGAACTGGCCCAGATTGGCCTTGCGGATGCCCAGCGTGCCGTCGAAAGGAGCGCGGATGGTTTTCTGGGCGATCAGCGCCCGTTGCGCTTCCACCTGGGCCAGGGCCGCAGCAGCATCGGCCGCGCGCTGTTCCACTTCGGACTGCGATACCAGTTTCTGCTGCCCCAATTCACGCCAGCGGTCGCGCTGCGCCACCGCAAGTTTGGCGGCGGCGTCCAGCGCGCGCAGGGTGGCTTCTTCCTTGTCGGTATTGAGCCGCACCAGAACGGTACCGGCCTTCACGCGCTGACCCGGTTCGAACAGGAACTCGCGGATTACGCCACCGGCTTCGGTGGTGACGTCCGCGCCGTTGACGGCAACGAAGGTGCCTATGGCTTCCGCGTTGTCGCGCCAGCGTTCGGATTTCGCCGCCGCAACGCTCACCGAGGCCGGCGGCTGCGGCATGTTGTCGAAGAAGTCGTTCATACCCGTGTTCATGATCGCTTTCACGGCAAACACGCCGCCGAAGATCACGGCGGCGGCGATCAGCATCAGCGCCATGCGTTTCTTCGCAGAAGGTTTGCGGGCGACCTTGCCTGTCGTGTCCTGTTCGATGGTGTTGTGGCGGTCAGTCATGGGGAAACCTCGGCGCGAAGTCCGGCTGCTGCGGTGGGAGTGAGTGGGATGTCGTGTGCATGCGGGCACGTGCTGTCGAATACCGATCGGCAGAGACGCGCGTTGAGTGCGTCCAGCGCTTCGTCGTCGACGGGGTCGAACAGTGGCTGCCAGCCATAGCCATTGAGCAGAAAGTGCAGGTGTTTCATCAGCAACCTGTAGGGATCTCCCAGCGCATACGCTTCGAGCAGTCCCTCGGCATGGCTCAGCGTATGCATCCCCAGCGAAAGCGTCCAAGGCCCGATGCCGACCGCCTGCGGAGAGAGACCGATGTCGGCGCGCAGATCGCCGGCGGCAATTGCGTCCTCGACGATGCCGTCGATCACCGCGCCCAGTGGCGCACTGGCTTCCAGCGAGCGTTGCCGGGCCTGGGGCGAGGCTGCGCCCCAGATCATATCGGTCCACACGAACTGGGCAAGACGGAAATGCTCGGGTTGGGCGCGGATCACCATCAGATCAGCCAGCGCAATGGAGACCATGCGTTCGCGACTGGGGCCGTGCCAGCGCGCGGCGCGTTCGAACAGGCCCACCCGGCTGAGGCAATTGCGGGTGGCCAAAGTCACCATCAGGTCTTCCTTGCTGGCGAAGTGCTGGTAAAGCGTGCCGATGGCGTAGTCGCACTCCTCGGCAATTCTGGCCATGTGCAACGACATCAGCCCATCCCGCTGGATCAGCTCCTGGGCCTTGTCGAGAAAGCGCTGCTCGCGCTCTGCGCGTTCGCGCAGGCGACGATCCTTGGTGCTCATGGCGCGGCCGGAGGTTGGAGGCGGAATGTAAATTCTGAATTCAATTCAAAATTTGATCAAGCATTGATTTTCTTGGTGCGGGGGTGAGTCGTTGTTGGTGATTCGGTCAGGACCGCCGGTGACGGCGCTGCAGCAATAAAAAAACCCGGCAGCTTGCGCTACCGGGTTCGAAACAATCCAGAAACAGACGCTGTGCGTGGGGCACGGCGCTGTCGCTGCGGCTACAAAGCCGGGATCAGCGGGCAGCCTTGCGGCTGGCGGCCTTCACCACTTTCTCTGCGTCGGCCTGCACGTTGGCGGCGACGGTTTCGAACTGGCCCTTGGCGATCTGGGCGATGGCTTCGTTGGTCTTCACGGTGCGGCCGAACACTTCCTGGCCGGTGCCGATGCTGCGCTCGACGTTTTCGCGGGCGACCTGTACGCCCTTCGGCCACACGGCTTTCAGACCGTCGAAGTCGCGCACTTCGGCCAGCTCGCCCCAGAAGGCAAAGGTGGCGTTGACGCTTTCTTCGATCGCAGCGAACTGCAGGCCGAAGACCGCTTCGGTGTTTTCGAGGGCCAGACGACCGACCTGGGCCGAGGTATCGGCGAACTGACGGGTCGACTGGGTGAACTGATCGTTGAACTGCTGGTACATGGCGGGCTCCTGAGGCGGGGGTGCCGGCAGAGGGTGCCGGTGTTTGTGCCGTGCAACATAACGCCGATTTTGTTGCACCGCAACATCGTCCGACGAACGGCATCGCTGCTGTTTAGAATTTAATGCAAATCAATCACTTGACGCGCTTTATCCCAATGCTTTCCACGCGCTCAGCCCCGATACCGACAGCCTGAAGTGCAGGTCTCATGGACCACAATCTCGCTCAGCAGCGGCATGGCCGGCTTCAGCTGGTCCCAGATCCAGACGGCCAGACGCTCGCTGGTCGGGTTGTCCAAGCCTTCGATATCGTTCAGATAATGGTGATCGAGCCGGTCGTACAGCGGCTGGAACGCCGCCTTGATCTCGGCGAAGTCCATCACCCAGCCGGTCTGCGGATCGATGTCGCCGGACACATGGATCTCGACCCGGAACGAGTGCCCGTGCAATCGCGCGCACTTGTGCCCTGGAGGCACATTGGGCAGCCGGTGGGCGGCCTCGAGAGTGAAGACCTTGTAAATATCCATGGATGCCAGTACCGGAGAGTGAAGTGTGCACGGCTGTTGCGCAGCCGCACCCGTCGTTTCGCATGCGGCCGCAGCATGACGGACCTCCATTATGCGAGCGCCTTCAAAGCGCCGTCCATACGGGCCTGCGACGCGGCATGCACGAATGCGGTGCGATGTCTTCGGTGCGAGAGCGTTCGTCACTTGATCGCAGCGATTGTTTCTCAGGCCTTGCGACGTCTGCCATGCACACTGTCCTTCGCGCCGCCGGCGGCGTCTGCCGGATGCGCGATTCCAATGCCACCAACGAAAAGGAAGTCTGCATGAAGAAATACGCTCTCGCTCTGCTCGCCGCACTGCTCATGTCGGGAACGGCATCTGCCGCCACGTGGCAATCCCTGGGGCGCATGAATGCGCTGACGGCGCTGCCGAATGTACAAACCTGTCAACAACGCGTGATCAACCATTACTGGAGTTCGAAGCCGATCTACACGCCGACGAACGTCAACATCTATTCGGCCGACAACATCGAATTCGTCTTCCATACCGACCTGAGCTCGTTGAGCAGGCTCATCAGCAATGCGCCGACGAATTTCCGCTTCAAGACAGCGGTGGATGCCTACAACGCCCGCACCGGGGCAAGAAGCCTGCATGCCGCCGTATCGGTGGGCCTGTTCCCGCGCGTGGGGATCAATCTGTCCTATGCCGACGTCAATGGACTGGTGCAAGGGCTCGGCTGGAGCGTGGTGGCCAGCGAATTGCAGTACTACGAACTGCAGCAGCTTTGCCCGCAGTGACGATCCCAAGCCTGATGCTTCGCCCCGATTGAAGCGGGAAGCTGTTCGGAACATCGCTGCAGGCGCAGGAGCGCCTGCAGCGATGCATTGTTTATCCGCGAAGGTGTAGGAGTGCCTGAAAAAGCGAACATCCGCGTCGGCGGGTTTCGGGCGTGAATCGGTCGATAAACGGCGATGGCGCCACTACTTGCCGCCGGTTTTGGCGATTTCCGGATACAGCCCGCCAGCATCGAACAGGCGTTGCACATTCTCGGTGGGCTTCGCTTTGCGGATCGCGGTATCGGTCAGGGGCATTGAGGCAACTCCCAGCCCGTGGCCAATGCCAGTCAGTTAACGCTGACTGGCATTTTTGTATTCGCGGAATTCTGTTTTTGTAGAGCGGCCTTCAGGCCGCTGACCGCTCACGGCAAAACCCCAGCGGCCTGAAGGCCGCTCTACGGACGGTAGATATGGCTCAACTGACCGGCATTAACCCCGCGGCGGGGTGTTGCCCCCATATTTGCCCCCACTTGCCCCCCGGATTGCAAGGGTCTCCCCGGGATACTATCGAGCACTAAAAAGGCCGAAACCCTTGTATTTATTGGGGATTCCGGCCTTTCTGGATGTCGCTGGAAGTGCTTTTGGTGGCTATGGGTGGACTCGAACCACCGACCCCAGCATTATGAGTGCTGTGCTCTAACCGGCTGAGCTACATAGCCTTGGAGATTCGCTGGCGGGCCTTGCGGCTGCAGCGGACCCGCAATTCTCCATGTCTGCGGCCGATGCGTCAATCCGGCGATGGCGAATGGCGGCTGCGCTTGTCCTTGCCGGGCGTGCGTGGCAGAGTCGACGGTAGCGGCCGTAGGGCCAAAGATCTCAGGAGTCCGCATCGTGATCGATCCGGACGGTTATCGACCGAATGTCGCCATCGTTCTGATGCGCCCGGATGGCCGGGTGTTCTGGGCACGCCGTGTCCGCCGCGACGGCTGGCAATTCCCGCAGGGCGGGATGAACAGCGACGAGACGCCCACCGAGGCGATGTATCGCGAGCTGCGCGAAGAAACCGGGCTGCTGCCGGAGCATGTCGACGTGCTGGGCAGCACCCCCGGCTGGCTGCGCTATCGCCTGCCGCCGCGTGCGATCCGCCGTCACGAGCAGCTGGTCTGCATCGGCCAGAAGCAGGTGTGGTTCCTGCTGCGGTTCACCGGAGAAGAGAGCGATCTGCGCCTGGACCTGACCGAGACGCCGGAGTTCGATCACTGGCGCTGGGTCGATTTCTGGTACCCGCTGGAGCACGTGGTCAACTTCAAGCGCATGGTCTACACCCACGCCCTGCATCATCTGGCGCCGGCCGCGCGACAGGTGGCGGGTGCGCAGGCCATTCCGTCGCCGAATGTCGACCCCCGGCGCTGGTCGCGGCCGCGCGGCCGCTGGCGTCCGCTGGCGCCCCGGAGCGGGCAGGGTCCGGAGTCCGGGCAGAATTGACAATCATTCTCATCCATGGCCAAATGAGAACGGTTCCCACTCTATCCCCGATGCCGTCATGTATGTCTGCCTCTGCAACGGAGTCACCGAGCGCGAAATCCGCAACACCGCGGAAGCGGGATGCAAGAGCGTCGCCGAATTGACCATGCGTACCGGCTGCGGTGCTGGTTGCGGGAGTTGTCTGTCGACCGCCGCCGGGATCATCGATGACGTGCATGCTGCCGTCGCGGACAGCGGCATCGCCCACGCCGCTTGAGACCATTCGCATCGCCGCGACTCGTTTGTCCACGATGACAACGCGGACGATTCGCATTCCTTCATCGATTGTGTACTGCGGCTAGAGTGGCGCCACTGCAACCAACGGAGCCAGCCATGAAAGGCGACCCCAAGACCATCGAATTCCTCAACAAGGCGCTCTACAACGAGCTGATCGCGATCAACCAGTATTTTCTGCACGCCAAGATGCTGAAAAACTGGGGCCTGAAAGAGCTGGCGGATCACGAATACCACGAGTCGATCGACGAGATGAAGCACGCCGACAAACTGGCGGAGCGCATTCTCTTCCTCGACGGCTTGCCCAATTTCCAGGCGCTGGGAAAATTACGCATCGGCGAGAACCCGCGCGAATTGCTGGAATGCGATCTGGCGCTGGAACATGAAGCGCTGCCGGCGCTGCGCGACGGGATCGCGCACTGCGAAAAGGTCGGCGATTACGTCAGCCGCCAGTTGTTCGCGGATATCCTCGATTCCGAGGAAGAGCACATCGACTGGATCGAAACCCAGCTCTCGCTGATGGATCGTCTGGGCGAGCAGAATTATCTGCAGACAAAGATTTCCAGCTGAGCGGCTGCGGATGCAAAAAAACGGCGGCAGTGATGCCGCCGTTTTCATTTGGATTTGCGTTTGCGCTTCGGGCAGGACATGCGCCTGCCGGCTGGGAATCACCCGGACTGCGACGCGTCCGACGACATGCAGGCGCGCAGCGCTTGACGGGCGCGGGCGAATTCGTTGGAGATCAGCGCCACCGCCACCGCAGGGCGCTCCAGCGTCTGGGTGCGGATGCCCAGTTCCAGCTTCTTCGCCGCGTTCGACAGCGACATCGCGCCGAGGTTGGCGCTGGACGACTTCAGCGTGTGCGAGGCGTTGCGCAGCATGTCGTAATCCGGGCCGGTCGCGGCGGTTTCCAGCGCGGCGATGAGCCGCGGCGTGTCGTCGAGGAACACTTCGATGAGCCGGTCGACTTCGTTGCCGAGGATGCTGCGCAATTCTTCCAGCACTTCGGCGTCGAGGACCGGCGGCAGCGGCTCTGCAGGCGGCGGCGGAGGGGCGGGCGGCTTGGCGGGGGCAGTGGGTGAGGGCACGAATGGATTCGTCGTGATGGCGGGCCGGTTGGCGGCCGCTTCGAGGGTCGCCGTGGGCGAGGGCGGTGCGGCGGCCGGGGTGATGGCGGCTGCGGCCGGCGGTGCAGCGGTGTCGGCGCTGCTGTGTTGCGAGGAGATCTGGTGCCAGTGGAACAGGCAGCGTTCGAGTTCGCCGCGGGTCACGGGCTTGGCCAGATAGTCGTCCATGCCGGAATCGAGGCATTTCTGGCGATCGCCGGCCATCGCGTTGGCGGTCATCGCGACGATGGGCAGACGGCGGACGCCGGTGGCGGCCTCGTGTTCGCGCCAGCGACGGGTGGCGGTGTAGCCGTCCATCACCGGCATCTGGCAGTCCATCAGCACCAGGTCGTAGCGCGAGGCGGACATCCGCAGCAACGCCGCTTCGCCGTTGGTGGCGCTGTCGCAGTGGGTGCCGAGCACGCTGAGCAGGCGCTGGCCGACCATCAGGTTGACCGGGTTGTCTTCGACCAGCAGCACGCGCATCGGCCGGGCCGGGTCGGCGACCGACGAGACGGGCGCAGCGGCCGTCGGCGCGGCAGGCGGCGGGGGCTCCGGCGCGGCGGCATAGCCGCCGTCGAACGATACCGCGGCGTCCGACAGCGACGGCACGGTGCCGGCGCCGCCCAGAAGTGACATGCGCAGGTCGGCATCGGGCGCCTGGCGGTGCAGGATCGTGGCCGACTGCTGGAGTTCTTCCGGCGCGGCTTCGTCGCCCTGCAGGCAGATCAGCCGGACCTGTCCGTAGATGGCTTGGCGTTCGAGATTGCGCTGCAGCGCCACCGAGGTGCTGCGCACGCTGGCGAGGTCGGCGATGACGGTGGTGTAGGCCCACTCGGCGCCCTGGCTGAGCGCGGAACGGATGCGATCCAGCGCTTCCTGGGTGGTCTCGACGGCGGTGATGCGCAGCCCCCAGTTCGGCAGCAGCATGCTCAGGCGCAGCCGCAGGCGCTGGTCGCCGGTGAGCAGCAGCACCCGGCCGCTGGTGTGTTCCGCGGGCCTGGCGGCGAGGATGTCGCCCTGCACCTTCAGCATCGGAATCTCGAACCAGAAGGTCGAGCCCTGTCCGGCTTCGGATTCCACGCCGATGCGGCCGCCCATCAGGTCGATGATGCGCTTGGAGATCGCCAGCCCGAGGCCGGTGCCACCGTACAGTCGCGTGGTGGAAGCATCGGCCTGACTGAACGCCTGGAACAGGCGTTCCTGCGCCGACTGGGCGATGCCGATGCCGGTGTCGCGTACCTCGAACCGCAGTTGGTGCTGGGCGCTGGTCTCGCCGATCCGGCGCACCGTGAGCGCGATGCTGCCGCGCTCGGTGAACTTCACCGCGTTGCTGATCAGGTTGCTCAGCACCTGGCGCAGGCGCACCGAGTCGCCGCGCACCGGCAGCCGCACCGAGGGGTCGATCTGCAGGTTCAGGCGCAGGCCCTTGCTCTGCGCCGGGCGCTCCATCAGCTGAACGACCGATTCCAGCGTTTCGCGCAGGTTGAAGGTGGTGGATTCCAACTGCAGCTTGGAGGCTTCCAGCTTCGAGTAGTCGAGGATGTCGTCGACGATCCGCAGCATCTGCTGCGAGGACAGGAAGGCGGTGTGGACCATCTCCGCCTGGTCGGGCGGCAGTTTGTTGTGCATCAACAGGTCGAGCATCGGCACGATGCCGTTGAGCGGGGTGCGGATTTCGTGGCTCATGGTGGCCAGGAATTCGCCCTTGGCCATCACTGCCGATTCGGCGTCCTGCTTGGCCTGCCGCAGCTGTTGTTCGAGCTGGCTACGGCGCTGCAGTTCGCGCTGCAGTTCGCTGCGCTCGGCTTCGCTGCGCGCAGCGATGTCCGCGGCGTCGCGCATGTGTTGCTCGTAATGACGAGAGGCGTAGGCCAGATAACCGACGATCGCGGCGGTGGCCGCGGTCAACGCAAGGGCCGCCATACGCCACGATTGGCCGCCGGTCGCGGCGTCGGCGGCCAGCGCGAGCATGGCGCCGATCGCGGTGGCCAGCGCCAACCAGCGGAAATTCAGCAGCGAGGGCTTGGGCTCGTTCAAATCGGTTTACCTGCGTTGGCAACGGTGTCCTGGCGGATCGGGCTTTTCATAAAGGGCTTTCCATAAGACGCGCGGCCATCCCGGGCCGCGTCTTCCGCCATGGAAACCAGGCGAGTACCGGATGATGCCCCACCCCGAGCCGCCTTGACCAGCGCGGACGCACCCGGGACGCTACAGCAGCGAATGCTGGAAGTCGAAATCCATCGCGTTGGCGGCGCTCTGCACCAGGTCGCCCTGGATGTAGTCGATCCCGCTCAGCCACAGCTTGGCGGCCGTCTGCGGATCTTCGACGTGCTGACCGATGACCTGCAGGCCCAGCATGTGGGCGCGGTCGATCACGGCCCGCATTTCGTCGTGGACCGGCTGCTGGTCGATCTTGCCGGCGTAATGCGGCGACAGGCGGACATAGCTCAGCGGCAGCTGCGACATCAGCGCGTCGGCCTCGGCATTGGTCTGGTACTGGCTCAGGCACAGGCGTACGCCGGCGCCCATCATCCGCTGGCAGAACTCGCGCAGCAGCACCGAATGCACCAGCGCGTCGCCCAGGCGCACGTCCACCACCAGCAGCTTGCCTTCGATGCTCAGGTCGGCCAGCGACCCCAGCAGCCACTGCCCATAGGTGTCCTGGCCGAGCGTGCGCGCGGCCTGCGGCACGAACAGCCGTGCGCGCTTGCTGCCGCGTAGCTGGTCGCCGAGGATCGCGATCGCGCGGGTCATCACCCGGCGGTCGATTTCATGGACCAGCCCGGCGCGTTCGGCCACGGGCACGATCTCCGCGGCGGTGTGCAGCTGACCGCTGCTGCCGCGCAGCCGCACCAGGGTCTGGTACTGCTCCTGCTCGCCGCCCACCACCGAAACGATCGGCTGGAACGCCAGCTCCAGACGCTCGTTCTTCAGCGCCTCGTGCAGTTGCGCCAGCAGTTGCGTCGCCTGTTCAGATACCGCGTCCGATTGCGGGCGGTAGGCGGCGATGGCGGTCGGCTCGCTGCGCGCGAGGCGCAGGGCGTCCTCGGCGGCGGCGAGTGCGGTGCCGGCATCGGCGAAGCCATGCGCCAGGTCGACATAACCGACGCAGGCGCGCAGACGGATGTTGTCGCCGTTGGCTTCCAGATTGTGGCCGATGAAGGCGTCGCGCAGCTGGCGCGCCCACACCGCGTGGCGGTCGGGCGGCAGGCCCGGCCAATACACGACGAAGGTGTTGTCGTTGAGCCGCGACGCATGGTGTTCGCCCGCGACCGCGGCGATCATCCGCCCGGCTTCGGTGAGGATCGCGTCCAGAGTGGCGTAGCCGTAGTGGTCGCGCAGCGCGGACGTGCCTTCGATCACCACGAAATGCACCGCGCCGGAGGTCTGCTGCGGGAACGCCAGCGCCAGTTGCTGCAGCATGTAGGTGCGGGTGAGCAGGCCGGTGGCCGGATGGCGGCGCACTTCCTGTTCGCGCTGCTGTTTCAGCGCGCGCGCGCGGCGGACGCGATTCTCCACCGCGGCGATGAGGTGGCGCGGCCGCACCGGTTTGCTCAGGTAATCGTCGGCGCCGCTGTCGAGGACTTCGAAATGGCTTTCGGGATTGGTGTCGCCGGTCAGGAACACCACCGGGATGTGCGCGTACGCGACGTGGCTGCGGATCAGCGCGGTGAGTTCGGTGCCGCTCATGCCGGGCATGTGCAGATCCATCAGCACCAGATCGGGAATGAACCGGTCCAGCGCGGCCATGGTGTCGCTGGCCACCTGCACCACTTCCGCATCCATGCCCGCGCCCCTGAGCACGCCCTGCGCGAACAGCCCCTGGCTGCGGTCGTCCTCGACGATCAGGATGCGGTAAGCGGGTTCGCCGACTTCGTTCGGCATCACCATCGGCGTGGTTTCCGCCACGACGACTTCTTCGGCCGCAGGATCGGCGGTCACCGGGACCACCGGAGGCGGCGCGTCGCTGCACCAGCGCCGCCAGTAGTCGGCGGGTGGGTGCTCGGCGCGGGCAGTCGTGCCCGGACCTGCCGGTCGGCCAGCGGTGGCGGACGAATTGCGCGCTTGTGGAACGGAGGACATCACGGCTCCCTGCTCGGACACGCATTATGCGGGTTCGTCCGGCGTTGGGAAGCGCCTTGGGTCATGGGGCGCCGCTGTGGGGGCGGTGGCGGCCGTGCGCGATGCACGCCGCAGAACCGCGGTCCGGAGCCGATCAGGACGGAGACAGCATCCGCGAGACGCCCCGGAACAGCTTGCGCCACAGCCACCACACCACCAGGGCGATGCTCAGGCCGGTGCCGACCACGACGGTCAGCGCGATCCAGGGATGCGACCAGACCAGCGCCAGTCCGCCGATGACCACGGTGTCCTCGGCGATCGAGGTCGTCCAGTTGCTGATCGGTTCGGGCGACGTGTTCAGCAGCGCGCGGGTGCCCGATTTCAGCACATGGATGGTCAGCGCGGCGCCGGCGCCGGCGGCCATCATCCCGGCGCCGAGGTCGCCGTCGGGCGAGATCGTTGCGGCTGCGAGGAACGCGCCTGCCGGTACCCGCAGCAGGGTCTGCAGCAGATCCCAGCCTGAATCCACGCCGGGGATCTTGTCGGCGAAGAATTCCGCCACCGCCAGCGCGCCGGACACGCCCAGCACCCAGGGCGATGTCGTGGCTTCGAGTGCCGGCGGCAGGTCCAGCCAGCCGAAATAGCCGGCGATGCCGACGCCGAACACGGTGAGATAGGCGCGCACGCCGGCCAACCAGGCCAGCAGGATGCCGATGGCGAACACATGGGCTTCGGACATGATCACTCCAACAGCGCGCCCGGCGGCAGGAATGCCGGACGCAAGCCACGGCCTGGCGGACCGCACGCTGGCACAGTACCAGCAGGCACGTCGCCTTGACACGACTTTAAGGTCGTCCGGTTAGGATGATGGAGATGAACGACCTGTCCGATACCGCCCCGCCCAAGCGCCGCCGCGCCTCGCGCAAAGCCGCCAAACCTGTCGGCGCGCCCACCGACGCACCCGCGGAGGCGGCGGTACGGGCCATCCTCGACCATGCCCTGCAGCCGGACGCCGAGGGGCGCGCCGAAGCGGAGGTCGAATCCGCGCTCGCCGATGCCTCGTCCGCTGCCGGTCCCCGGGTCGGCGGCAAAACCGCTGGCGATCCGCCGCCCGCCGAGTCTCGCCGTGCGCTCCGCAAGCGCGGCAAATCCGCGAAGCGCCAGGCGGCGGCAAGGGCGCAGTACGAGCCGGCTGCCGAGCCGGCTAACGCCCCGGACGAAAGCGCCACAGCGGTCGAAGCGGCCCCTGACCTTGTTGCGATCGCGTCTGTCGAAGTCGTCGAAGCGCCGGAAACCGGCGACCGGAAGGCCTCGGCGCACAACGAAGTCGAACTCTTCCAGGCCGGGTTCACCGAAACTGGAGCCTCGGCGGTCCAGTCGATGGCGTCCGGGCCGATCGAAGTCGATCGATACGAGGCCGATCCATACGGCGCCGGGCCAAACGAAGCCGGGCCAGACGAAGCCGGGCCAGACGGATCCGATCCACACGAATCCGACCCACACGAATCCGAGCCACACGAATCCGAGCCGCCCGCCCCCGAGCGCCACGATCCCGATCGGTATCACTACCAGCACTACCACCGTCCCGAAGACGACCTTCCGCACAGCGACGGCGTCCCGCCCGGCGGTCAGGACGATCCGCCACCGGCCGCGCCGCCACCGCCATCGCCACCGCCATCCCATCATCACTGGGTGTACCTGGGACTGGGCGTATTCCTGCTGGCGCTCGGTTTCGGCGTGTGGGGGGTGTGGGCGGTGTTCTTCTCCGGCGGCGACGCGTCGGGCCAGAGCGCGGCCGCCCTGGCCGCGCGCAGCGAGAAGCTGAGCCAGGAAGTCTCGACATTGCGCCGTTCCGACCAGATCAGCCGCGACGCCAACCGCGACCTGGAACGCACGCTCGCCGAGCGCGACGAGGAAATCGCCGGTCTGCGCGCCGATATCGCCTTCTACGAAAGCTTCGTCGGCGCTACCGGCCAGCGCCGGGGGCTGAGCGTCCACGATCTGGACATGCAGTTGCAGGGCGGCGACGCCTGGCATTTCGTCGCCACGCTGACCCAGAACCTCAATCGGGGCGCGGTCAACACCGGCCGGGTGACGCTGTCGATCGAAGGCACGCGCAACGATCGTCTCGAAAAACTGTCGTGGTCCGGCCTGCGCAAGCAGGGCAACGCGCCCGGTGTCCCGTATTCCTTCAAGTACTTCCAGCAGGTGGAAGGCGAGGTGATGCTGCCCAAGGGCTTCAAACCGCTGCGGGTCGGCGTGCGGCTGGTGCCGGCCGGCGGCGCAGCGGTGGAGCAATCCTTCCCCTGGCCGGAGGCCGTGCGCAGCGACGAGGGCGGCTGAGCAGGGGCGATCCGCTCCGATCCGCTCGCGCGGCTTGAACCGCCGGCTCCGTCGCCCCATCCTGTCGCCATGGATATGCACACCACCGCTCCGCCCGCCCCGGCGACCGATGCTCCGCCGTCGCCGATCGACTTCACCGCCGCCGCCGCCGCCAAGGTGCGCGAGCTGATCCGCGAGGAAGGCAACCCGGCGCTGAAACTGCGGGTCTACATCCAGGGCGGCGGTTGTTCCGGCTTCCAGTACGGCTTCGAATTCGACGAACAGCAGAGCGAGGACGACTTCGCGGTCGCCACCGATGACGTCACCTTGCTGGTCGATCCGCTGAGCCTGCAGTATCTGGTGGGCGCGCAGGTCGACTACACCGAAAGCCTGCACGGCTCGCAGTTCGTGATCCGCAATCCGAACGCGAAGACCACCTGCGGCTGCGGCAGCAGTTTCAGCGCCTGACCGCATGACCGGCGACGACCGCCTGCCGACGCCCCGTTTCGCGTTCGTCGACGGCGCGCTCGATCGCGCCGACGCGCTGCGCGGCAATGCCGACGCCCTTCACGCCTATTGGCCGAACGCGCGGGTGCTGTTGCTCGACGGCGACGGACGCACGGTGGGCGACGACGACGGCTGGCTGGTCGCCGCGCGCGGCGGCGATCTGGGCGACGCGCCCGGCGATGCGATCTTTCTGGGCATGCGCGGCGACGAAAGCTGGTTCGCCGCGCGGCTGTCCGATGCGCGGCATACCGACGGACCGCGCGCATCGCTGCCGTCGCGGCGGCTCGATCTGCGCGCCGCCGCCGCGCAGTGGACGCCGTTCGAGGCCACGGTCTTCGCCCAGGCGCGCGCCGTGCTGCACTGGCAACAGCGGCATCGTTTCTGCGGCGCCTGCGGCGGCGCCATCGCGTTCCAGCGCGGCGGCTGGCAGGGCCACTGCGCGCAGTGCGGGCTCGACCACTATCCGCGCACCGATCCGGCGGTGATCGTCGCGATCACCGATGGCGAACGCCTGCTGCTCGGCCGTCAGGCCAGCTGGCCGGCGCGCCGTTATTCCACGCTTGCCGGATTCGTCGAGCCCGGCGAAACCCTCGAACAGACCGTCGTGCGCGAAGTGATGGAGGAATCCGGCGTGCGCGTGCGCAGCAGCCGCTACCTCGCCTCGCAGCCGTGGCCGTTTCCGTCGTCGCTGATGCTCGGCTTCATCGCCGAGGCCGAGCCCGACCCGCCGCAGGCCAACGAGGAACTGGAAGACGCGCGCTGGTTCGATCGCGACGAAGTCGGCGCCGCGCTGCGCGGCGAAAACACCGAAGCCGGGCTGCTGGTGTCGCCATCGATCTCGATTTCGCGCTGGTTGATCGAGTGCTGGTACGCGGGCACCGACGCGACACGCGTGGATTAGACTCCGGGCATGTCCGCGACCCTGATCGCCGTGATCTTCGCGCTGGTGCTGGGTCACCTGGCGCCGGGTTTCGCCGCGTCCGTGCGCCGGCACGACGGCTTCGGCCTGTGGCTGCGCTGGCTCGACGCGCGCTTCGGCGACAGCCCGTCCGTGTGGCGCGGACATTACGGTGTCCTGTTCGCATTGCTGCCGCCGCTGGTGCTGACCGGTCTGATCCAATTCGCGCTGCATTCGCCCTTGGCCGGCGTGTTCGGCCTGCTGTTCGCGGTGGCGATGCTGTTCTATGCATGGGGGCCGCGCGACCTCGATGTCGACGTGTCGGCGGTGGTCGACGCCGAGAACCCCGCCGCGCGCCGAGAGGCGGCGGCAAGGCTGGACGCGAAACCCGACAGCGGCCTGGGCGAAGCCCCGGCGATGGTCGAGGCCGTGTTCGCCAATGCGCTGCGACGCTGGTTCGGCGTGCTGTTCTGGTTCCTGCTGTTCGGCGCGGTCGGCGCGGTGCTGTACCGCTTCGCCGCGCTTCTGGCCGAAGGCGAATACGCCGATGCGTTGCCCGCGTCCACCCGCGAGGGCGCGCGTCGTGTCTTCGCGCTGCTGAACTGGCCGGTCGCGCAGGCGATGACGCTGTCGCTGGCGCTGGTCGGCAATTTCGACAGCGTCCTCGGCGCCTGGCGCGATGCCGGCGGCGCGGAGCTTCAACTCGACCATGCCTACCTCGGCGCCGCCGCCCGCGCCAGCGTGCGCTGCGAGATCGCCGAGGAAACCCGGGAACTCATCGAAGAAGGTGCGACGCCGGGCAACGCCTGGGTGCAACTGGGCGAACTGCCGGAACTGCGCGACGCGATGAGCCTGGTGTGGCGCATATTGCTGCTGTGGCTGGCGATCCTCGCCGTGTTCGTCGTAGCGGGTTGGGCGAGCTGAAGCCGCTTGCACGGCACTGCCGCACAAACGCGTTGGCTGGAATCTTGTGGGAGCGACGCAAGTCGCGACGAACTGCCGCAATCTTCGATCCCCCGCTGAGAGCAGTCGCGACTTGCGTCGCTCCCACAGGAAAACCTTCGCGGTCGCACGCCGCAGACTCACATCCTCGACAACAGCGCCTGCGTCGGCTTGGCCAGATTCAGGGTGTAGAAATGCAGCGACGGCGCGCCGCCGGCGATAAACCGCTGGCATATCCCCGTTCGTCATAGCGGGTTGGGTGAGCTGAGGCCGCTTGCACGGCACTACCGCAAACGCGTTGGCTGGAATCTTGTGGGAGCGACGCAAGTCGCGACGAACTGCCGCAATCTTCGATCCCCCGCTGAGAGCAGTCGCGACTTGCGTCGCTCCCACAGGAAAACCTCCGCGGTCGCACACCGCAGACTCACATCCTCGACAACACCGCCTGCGTCGGCTTGGCCAGATTCAGGGTGTAGAAATGCAGCGACGGCGCGCCGCCGGCGATGAGCCGCTGGCACATCCCCGCCACCACGTCGGCCGCGAATTCGCGGATGCCGTCGGCGTCGTCGCCCAGCGCCTGCATGCGCTTGCTCACCCAGCGCGGGATTTCCGCGCCGCAGCTTTCGGAGAAACGCTTGAGCTGGGTGAAGTTGGAGATCGGCATGATCCCCGGCACGATCGGCACCGTCACGCCGAGTTTGCGGACGTCGTCGACGAAGCGGAAATACGCGTCGGGATTGTAGAAATACTGGGTGATCGCGGCGTCTGCGCCGGCGTCGATCTTGGTCTTGAAGTGGCGCAGATCGCTGAAGGCGTCGTCGGCCTGCGGGTGCGTTTCCGGATACGCGCCGACTTCCAGATGGAAATGATCGCCGTGCTCGGCGCGGATGAATTCGATCAGGTCCGAGGCGTAGCGCAGGTCGCCGTGGTGGCCCATGCCCGACGGCAGGTCGCCGCGCAGCGCGACGATGCGCTTGCAGCCCAATGCGCGGTACAGCCGCAGCAGTTCGCGGATTTCCTCGCGGCTGCCGCCCATGCACGACAGATGCGGCGCGGCGTCGAAACCATGGCTCTGCTTGAGGTGGCGCACGGTTTCGGAGGTGTAGCTGAGCGTGGAGCCGCCGGCGCCGAAGGTGCAGGACACGTACTCGGGCGCGTGCGTTTTGAGCTTTTCCGCGGTGCGGTCGAGCTGGGTGCGCTGCTCGTCGGTCTTGGGCGGGTAGAACTCGAAGCTGATGGGGGCCATGGGCGTGAACTCTCCGTGATGCGGTCACTATATCGCTTCATCCCGATGAATGTGAAGTTCGCCGGTCGGCTGCCGACGCCGAGCCGGCGCTTTTGGCATACGCTTGCACGATGCCGTCGACCGACTATGCCCGGACCCGCGCTGCGCAGCGCAGCCGCAACCTGCTTGCCCAGGAACTGCGTGAAACCCGCGAACGCGCGCGCCTGGGCGGGTTCTTCTATCCGGTCGCGGTGGCGCTGACGTTCCTGGTGGCCGGCGCGGCGCCCGGGCGGATGCTGCAGGCGGTGCTGGCGACGCTGGTCTTTCTTGTGCTGGCGATGCTGCGCGTGCTGGTACGCAGCCGCGGCGCGCAGGACGAGGCGGCAAGCCTGCGCGGGCTGCGCATGATGTGGTCGATCGTGTTGCTCACCACTGCGGCCTGGGGCGCCTTCAGCGTCTGGGCCTTCGCGACCCTGCCCGAACCCGCGCCGCTGGTGGCGCTGCTGTTCTGCGGTGCGTTCGGCATGGCGGCGGCGCATACGCTGTGCATGCGCCGGCTGCCTTCGGCGCTGGCCATCGCTGTCGTCATGGTCCCGATCCTGGCGCTGCTGTGGCGTCAGGTCGCGCCCGGCGTGGCGATGATGTGGATCGTCTACATGACCTACATGCTGCTGGTGATGGCGCGCAGTCATCGCGAATACCGCGGGCGGCTGGAACTGGAGGAAGACCTGCGCCATCAGCGCGACCTCTTCGAGCGCCAGAGCCGGATCGATGGCCTGACCGGCCTGGCGAACCGATTGGAGTTCGCCTACGTGCTGACGCAGTGCATCGGCCGGGGCCGTGCGGGCACGCCACTGTCGCTGCTGATCCTGGACATCGACCACTTCAAGCGGATCAACGACAGCCTGGGCCATCTGGCCGGGGATGCCTGCCTGGTCGCGCTGGCGCGCCGGCTCGAACAGCATTTCGACCACCAGGGCGATCTGCGCGCGCGCCTGGGCGGCGAGGAATTTGGAATCCTGATGGAGTGCGACGGCGCCACCGCGGCCGTGCGTGCGGAAGCATTCCGTCGCGATCTGGACGCGTCGCCGCCGCAGACCGGAAGCGGCGCCGCGCCGATCACCGTGAGCATCGGCTGCTGCGCTTTCGACCCTGCGCGTCATGCCGATGGCGACGCGCTGTATCGCGATGTGGACGCGGCGCTGTACCGCGCCAAGACCGGCGGACGCAATCGCACCGAGTCGATCGCGGCGCCTGCGCTGTAGCGATCGGGCGGCGCGCTCCCGGAGGGGAGACAGTAATCTGTGGGGCTCGACCTTTCTTCCGTGTCCCCGATGTCCATCGTCCTGACCGATTTCGCCCGTCCCCGCCTGTTCCCCCGCGAACCGCGCCGCAACACCATTCAGGACTGCACGCCCGAGGCCTTCGAGCGTCGCCTCAACGAAGAGCCGCCGCTGACGGTGCTGCAAGGCTATGCGCCGTTCTGCAAACTGCACGTGCATCGCAACTGGACATCGACGCGCTGCATGACCATTCCGATCGACGACGGCAACCGCCATCGGCTGCGCACGGCCTACGAGGCGCGCACCAAGGACGAACTGCCGGTGCTGGTGCGCTGGTTCGAAGGCGTGGATCCGCCGGTCGCGAACTACCTGATCCCGATCCTCTACAGCCGCGAACAGATGACGAAGGAGGGCACACCCATCGACGCGGACTGGGGCGTGGTCGGCTGCCTGTACACGATGACGCCCGAAGAAACCCCGATGGCCCCGATCACGATGATGCGCAATGCGCTGGGGGTGGAGGAGGGTGGGTCGGGGGTGCCGCTGGATCGCGAGGCGTATCTGCGGAGTGTGGCGTTCTGGGAAGCGAATGCGGGGTGGAGGCCGTGAGTCGAGATGCGTAGGCTGGGTCATGGACCCGGCTTGGTAATCGATTCTTTAAATCGTTGGGTCGATGACCCAGCCTACGCGCTTGTGTGATTTCATGGTTTTAATAAAATCAAGGATATCGCTTTTAATTGGCATGATCTGCGTATGTTGATGTTTACAGGAAATGGGAATTCACCGTGGCTTTTTTAGGGGTTTATGAAATGTCTGATTTCAGTAGAAAAATCATTGCTTATTGCGAAGCAGGTAATGGAAACGGAATTATTTGGAAATTGAAGGAAATGATATCGGCAGAGCGTGATTTGGAGGGTGAAATTGCATGGGTGTTCGGATACTGCTTTGAGAAAGGGTTTTTCAGTGCGTTTGAAGCCATTCCAGATTTCGTAATTAAATACCCGAATTCCCTGTACCCGGTAATGATTTTGTATTCGGATATCCTCGTTCGTCGAGGTTTATTCGATCAGGCTTCTGCTGAGTCAAGAGTATATTTGAGGAAAACATTGGATTCTGGCCTGATTGAAGATCTTTCAGGAAAGCCTGTGATAGCTGACGGAATATCAAGGGCATTTCTTCTGTTGACATCGGTTTATGTCGAAGCGGGTGCTCGAAGTTATGCGAAAAGAGTTCTCTGCCATGCAAAAAAATATCATTTGCCAGAATTTTGGCTAGAATTTTATAAGCAAAATATTGATCGATTGGATGTTGAATTAAATGATGAAAAAAACGCCAGTTTGAATGATTCTTGGGAGCGTTTTTTTGCTGGCGGGCAGGATGCCGAGTTTGTCTATGCGATTCTTCAAAAAAATGGTTTCGACTTGCTGGCGAAAAGGGTCGATCTTATTGAAAGCAATTTCAAATATAACAAGAACTGGAAATGTGATGAGTCAGAGCAATTGAAGCTGGTTCTGCAGGATCAATCTGGAACGAGCATGCTTGCATGATTTTGCGTTGTAGCAAGCAGGGTGGGCCTTGGCCCACCGTTTCGATGAGCTAAGGGGCTGTGCCCTTCCATTGCATCAATGTGGCTTCTTTCGATGGCGCGGAGACAGTGGTGCCGTGATGGTGGGCCAGGGCCCACCCTACGAAAAAAACGGGCGCCGAAGCGCCCGTTTTCGTGTCCCGAATAGCAGGTGCGCTCAGAAGAAATCCGCACCCGCGGCGGTGATCAGCAGGGTGCCTTCGGGGTCGACCGGCGGCGATATGGTGTTCAGCGCGACCGGCACGAACGTGAAGGCGATCGACATGCCGAACATCACCGAATGCGGGTTCGGCAGGGTGAGCGTATTGACGCTGTCGATTCCTCGCGAGTGATCGCCGCTGCGGCGGCCGGCGCCGCCGCTGCCGATGTTCGCGTCCCAGGTGTGGATCCTGTTCGGGCCGTCGAAGATGTGGACGTTGTCGATCGCGGCGTGCTGCCCGGTCTTGAACAGCAGGAACAAGGTCTGCACCCGCAGCCGCACGTCGTTGACGATGACCGGCGTGGGGATCGGGATGTGGCACCACGCAGCCGGTGGCGTCTGGTTGAGGCCGAAGGTGAACTGGATCTGCGTGCCGCCGCCCCAGTGACGGACCAGCAGTCCGCTCTGCAGTTCCGGCACCATGGCGTTGCCGTGGGCCCATGACGCATGCTTGATCATCGCAACGCTCCTGTCGAACGACCCGGGACCCGCGGGAACGGGAACCGGTCGAGGCCGCGCGCGGCATGCGCGGCATGACGGGCGGCGAGCAGAGGCCGGATATCGTGTATCAACGTCCGCACCGCGCCGCTCAGGACAAGTAGGGTGGGCCCCTGGCCCACCGCTCTTGAAATCAAGCCACTACGTCGTAAAAAGCTGCGGATATGCATCCGCTTTAGCATTGGCCTTCGCTTGAGGCTTTGTTTTACGGGGATTGGTGAGATTGTGGGGCGGTGGGCCAGGGGCCCACCTACGGGTGCTGGATTTTACGATGGTCGGGATGGTCTCAAGGTGCACGATCAGGCTGCAAATGCGAAACAAGATTCCGCCGTGCGGCAGGCAAAAAAACGGGCGCCGAAGCGCCCGTTTTCGTCATGCAAGCAACCGCGTGGATCAGTAGCGGTAATGCTCCGGCTTGTACGGGCCGTCCTTCGACACGCCCAGGTACTCGGCCTGTTCGGTGGTCAGCTCGGTCAGCACCACGCCGATCTTTTCGAGGTGCAGACGCGCCACTTCCTCGTCCAGCTTCTTCGGCAGGATGTAGACCTTGGGCTCGTAGGTGCCCTTGTTGGCCCACAGGTCGATCTGCGCGAGCGTCTGGTTGGCGAACGAGTTCGACATCACGAAGCTCGGGTGGCCGGTGGCGCAGCCCAGGTTCACCAGGCGGCCTTCGGCCAGCAGGTAGATGCTGTTGCCGTTCTTGAACGTGTACTTGTCGACCTGCGGCTTGATGTTGAGGCGCACGGCGTCCGACTCATTGAGCTTATCGACCTGGATCTCGTTGTCGAAGTGGCCGATGTTGCAGACGATGGCTTGATCCTTCATCTGCGACATGTGCTCGAGCGTCAGCACGTCCTTGTTGCCGGTGGTGGTGACGTAGATGTCGCCGCGGCCGAGGGTGGCTTCGACGGTGTTGACTTCGAAGCCTTCCATCGACGCCTGCAGGGCGTTGATCGGGTCGATCTCGGTGACCACGACGCGGGCGCCGTAGGCGCGCAGCGAAGCCGCGGAACCCTTGCCCACGTCGCCATAACCGCAGACCACCGCGACCTTGCCGGCCAGCATCACGTCCAGCGCGCGCTTCAGGCCGTCGGCCAGGGACTCGCGGCAGCCGTAGAGATTGTCGAACTTCGACTTGGTGACCGAGTCGTTGACGTTGATCGCCGGGACCAGCAGCTTGCCGGCTTCCGCGATCTGGTACAGGCGGTGCACGCCGGTGGTGGTTTCCTCGGAGACGCCCTTCCAGTCCTTGACCACATTGGTCCAGAAGCCGGGGCGCTCTTTCGCGACGCGCTTGAGCAGGTTCTTGATCACGCCTTCCTCATGCGAGGACGCCGGCTCATCGACCCACTTGGAGCCCTGTTCCAGCTCGTAGCCCTTGTGGATCAGCAGGGTGACGTCGCCGCCGTCGTCGACGACCAGCTGCGGCCCAAGATATTGATGTGGAGCGTGGCCCGGGAAGGTCACCGCGTCGAGGGTGCAGTCCCAATACTCTTCGAGGGTTTCGCCTTTCCACGCGAACACCGGGGTGCCGGTGGCGGCGATGGCCTGGGCGGCGTGGTTCTGGGTGGAGAAGATGTTGCAGGACGCCCAGCGCACGTCGGCGCCGATGTCCTTCAGGGTCTCGATCAGCACCGCGGTCTGGATGGTCATGTGCAGCGAGCCGGTGATGCGGACGCCCTTCAGCGGCTTGGCGGCGGCGTGCTTCTTGCGGATCGACATCAGCCCCGGCATTTCGTGCTCGGCGATATCGATTTCCTTGCGGCCCCACTCGGCTTCGCCGAGCTGCATGTCCGAGACTTTGTAATCGGGGAGGGTTTTGACTTGTGCGTTCATGGCGATGGTTCTTCCGTCGAGTGCGTCCGGGCGGAGCCGGATGCGCAGTGAACGGGCGCCGTTGCAGGGTGAAGCCTCCGCCGAGCCTGATCCCGGACCTGAAAGCCGGGCTTGCAGCGCCCCTCGGCGCAGAGGCGCGCATTGTATCTCTATCTCGCGATGAAAGGATGAATCAGTCTCGGGCGGGCCGGCAGCACGATCCCGAGGTGATGCCGAAGGGAGTCCACATGCCCAAATGGCCAGGGGCATGATGACTGTGACCGTCGTCACGTGACGTTGTCGTGATGATCCACCGGGCAAAATCGCAGGGAGGACGTATGAGCACGATCCAGAAGATCGGTTTCGCCGATTTCGAACGTCTGCTGGCGGCCTGGGAGCCCCGGCGCAGGATCACCGAATTCCACGTGCACCACACCTGGCGGCCCCGGCATCGCGACTTCCGCGGCCTGGCCACCATCGAGGCGATGCGCCGCTACCACATCGAGCGCGCGGGCATGAGCGACATCGCCCAACACCTCACCATCGACCCCTTCGGCGGTATCTGGACCGGCCGGCCTTTCGACAAGGCCCCGGCCAGCGCGCGTGGACACAACGGCAGTGCGCATGCCGGCCCGTTCATGATCGAGATGATCGGCGACTTCGACGCGGGACAGGATCCGTTCGATGGCGACCAGAAGCGCGTGGCCTATGCGGTGATCGTCGCGGTGCTGCGCAAGTTCGGCCTGGACGCCGATGCGGTTCGCTTCCATAACCAGATGAGCGGAAAGACCTGCCCGGGCGGCACGATCGAACTGACGCCGTTCCGGAGCGACATCAAAGAGTTGCTCGACGGCCTGCGACCGATCGAACTGCCGAGGCAGTCGACCGATGTGCTGGATGCGACGGCCGTGCGCGGATGGGCGCAGACCGCGCGCGCTTTCGACACGGTGGTCGACGATGACGATCGCCTGCTTTTGGATTACGCAGAGGTTCCCGAAAGCGCGGCAGCGTTGGCCGAGCAGGCGCTCATGGCCGAACAGATCGCGAGCGGACAATCGGCAGACGGCTCGCGCGGAGTGGACTTCAGCGTGCATCCGTTGCTGCCGTACGTCGTCAATCTGTCGCGCGGCGTGCTATCCGGCGAAGGCGATATTTCCAGCAGTCTGGCTGGGTTTTCCTGTACGCGCTCTTCTTTGCGGATGATCGTTGACGATCATTTGCCTGCCTACATCGATGCCAGAAGGCGCGAAAACAAAGCGCCGCATATCGTGTTTTATGCGCACGGCGGCTTGGTAAGCGAAGGCGACGCTTTATGCTATGCGCGCACCATGCTCCCGTGGTGGCTGGCGCATGGCGTCTATCCGATCTTCTTCATCTGGGAATCGAGCCTGCTCGAAACGCTGCTGCCGTCGTGGATGACCAAGCGCAGCCGCAATTTCGCCACGGACATTACCGACAAGGCGACGGAATTGGCGCTTCAGCTGGCGGCGCGTCCAGTGTGGAAAAAGATGAAGAAACACGCGGAGGCTGGTTCCAGCCAGCGGATCGAAGATCAAAATGATCGTGCGGGCGGCGCTTATCTGTTCGCAGACATGCTGATCGACCTGTTGAAAAGCGACATCGAAAACAAAAAGCAAGGCGAAGAAGACATCCGGTTGCACGCCATCGGCCACAGCACAGGCCCCATTTTGCTGTCGACGTTCATGCCGTTATTGACCAAGAAAGAATTCAGCTTCAAGACCTTGAGTTATCTCGCGCCCGCGATCCGTATCGATACCTTCAAAGAGCGCGTCTTCGGTCTTCTGAATGCGGCGGGCAAGACAAATACCAGTTCCGGCGTCGAGGATTTGACGATCTACACGATGACCGATGCCGCCGAACGAGACGACACGGTGCGGATCGAAAAAATCAACACCGACGTCTATCAAAAATCATTGCTCTACTTCGTCAGGGAGGCCTGCGAAGACTTGGACGATGGACAGATTCTTGGGTTATTCAAGGACTTGGCTGCAGATGCGGATATGCAAAAACTGTTCGCCGTGGATGGGCCGAGAACCAGGCTCAGTCACGGCAAGAAAGGCTGTTTTATCGAGCTTTCTCCGCAGCCGGACAAGGGTTCGGTCGCCGACACAGGCAAGACCAAGGTCACTGTAAGAGGCAAAACCCAGGCAACGACGCACGGCGGCTTCGACAACGACATGGCAACGATGACGGCGGTCTTGATCAAGATTCTTGGTCAGGGAGACAGGCCCGCAGTCGATCCGCCGGACAGTCCAGGCAAGCAATTTCCGAGCAAAGAAGCATTCGAACGCTGCGGTGTTCAGCGTAGCCAGCGTTCCGCCACCGACGATGGCGATCTCCGCAGCGATCGGTGTTGTTGCTGCCGGGAACCGGGCGGCGCGCCCGATCGTTTCGGCGACGATGTGTCCGCCGACGACAGCGAGGATCATCCAGCCAGCGATTTGAAGGCCGGCAACGGGACTGGCAACCGCAACCGCAACGCCCGCAAACTCGCGCTATGCATCGGCATCGACAGCTACGCCGGTCAGCCGCTGAGCGGCTGCGTCAACGACAGCAAGCGCTGGGCCGATACGCTCGACAGCCTCGGGTTTCAGGTCAAGCGCATCGTCGATCGCGATGCGACCCGCAGCGCGATCGTGCAGGGTCTGCGCGATCTCATCGTCGATGCGCGGGAAGGCGACGAACTGGTGTTCCAGTACGCCGGCCACGGCACCCAGGTCGAGGACGACGATGGCGACGAGGCCAGCGGTTTCGATCAGGCGTTCGTGCCGATCAATTACGACAAGGGCGTGCTGCTGCTCGACGACGATTTCCATCGCGAGACCGAAGCGCTGCGCAAAGGCGCGTTCCTCACGCTTTTCATGGACTGCTGCCATTCCGGCAGCAACAGCCGCTTCGCACCGCGACTCGCCCCCGCCGGCAAGCGCGGCGGCGACGAACGCGTGCGTTTTTTGCGGCTGAGCGACGATGTGCAGCGCAGGTTCCTGTCGTTGCGCAAGGGCAAGGCGGCGCGTGCGCGCAGTGTCGGCGAGCGTCCGGCGTTGCCCGGGGTGGTCCACTTCGCCGCCTGCCGCGACGACGAATACGCCTGGGAGAGCAACGGTCAGGGCGATTTCACCCGGCATGCCAGCGCGCTGCTGGCCAAAGCGGTGCGCGATGGCAGCAGCAATCGCGCGTTCATGGATGCGATCGTGGCCAAGTTCGGCACGCGTCCACGGCAGCATCCGCTGCTGTTGAAGCCGGCGACCGGGTTGTCCACGCGCCGCCTCCTGGGCGACTGATCGTCATGAACCGAAAAGCCGCCGACAACCCGTGGCCGTTCCAAGTCCACGACAGCCTCAGCCGCAAACGCGCGCGGCTGGTGCTGCAGAATCGCGAGATGCCGGCGCGGCGCAAGCTGCGCGTGTTCGCGCAGGATCCGAGCCTGGGCACCGAGGACGGCGGGATCTACTCCGTGTCGATTCCCTACGAACCCCTGCAACCCGGGCCGCAGGGCGCGGTGCTGGTGGTGCAGGATTTCGACGAAGACACGCAGACGCCCTACGATGGCGTCGATCTGGATCGCCCGGCGGTGCTGATGGAGAACGGTCTGCCGCCGAGCAGCACCAACCGTGCCTTCATCCAGCAGATGGTGTACGCCGTCGGCATGGAGACCTACGAACGCTTCGTGCGCGCGCTCGGACGCGATCCCGGGTTCGGACCGCTGGGCGGTGCAGGTCACGCCGACGGCAAGCTGCGCGTCGTGCCAGCGGCGTTCAAGGACGCCAACGCCTATTACGATCGCGACAGCGGCGCGCTGAAATTCGGCTACGCGACCGCCGAACGCTTCGCCAAGGGCCCCAGTCAGCCCGGCGCGCTCGTCTACACCGCACTGTCGCGGGAGATCGTGGCGCATGAGATGAGCCATGCGCTGCTCGACGGCCTGCGTCCGAACTTCATGCGGCCGACTCATCCCGATGTTTCGGCGCTGCATGAAGGCTTTTCTGATCTGGTCGCGGTGTTCATGCGCTTCTCGCAGCGCGAGATGGTGCAGCGCGCGATCGAGAAGACCCAGGGCGGACTCAAGGACGATCTGCTGGTGTCGATCGGCAGGGAATTCGGCTTCACCCAGATCGATGGCCACAATCCGCTGCGCACCGCGATCACCACGCCCGGCCCGGACGAGGCCATCGCCCAGTACGACATGTACACGCATTACGACGAGGAGCACGACCTGGGCGCGGTGCTGCTCTCGGCGGTGTTCGATGCGTTCTGCGAAGTGTTCGAGCGCCGCACCGGCAATATCAGGCGCTCGCTGGCGACCTATCAGGGCCGGCTGTCGCACGAGGGCATCCATTGGCTGGCGCAGCAGGCCTCGGCGCTGGCGCGGAAATTCCTCAATATCGTCATTCGCGCGATCGATTACTGCCCGCCGTTCCACTGTACGTTCGGCGAATACCTGCGCGCGCTGATCACCGCGGACTACGATCTGGTCGGCGAAGAGGGCACGACGTATCGCGAGATCATCGTCGGCTCGTTCCGTCGCTACGGCGTGACCGTGCCGGATGTGCCCACGCTCAGCGTCGAAAGTCTGTTGTGGAAGCCCCCGCAGTCCGGGCGGATCGTGATTCCGCAGCTGCGGTTCCGCAATCTCGGGCTGACCTTCGACGACGGTTTCTGCGACTGGCCGCAGGACGACGACGGCACGTCCGTGCGCCGCGCCGCGCAGGCGCTGGGCAATACGATCTGCACGCCGAAGCACGCGCACGATTTCGGACTGGTCGAACCCGGCGGCGCCTTCGCACCGCCGCGGCTGCTGTCGCTGCGCACGCTGCGGCGGGTGTCGCTGCGCGGCGATGTCGCCTTCGATCTGGTCGCCGAAGTGGTGCAGAAGGCGCGTGTGCGCGAAGGCTGGTTCCTCGGCGGTTCCACCATCGTGGTCTCGTCCGAGGGCGAAGTGCGCTATGCCATCGCCAAGCACGCCGGCAGCAAGAACCGGCTCGCCGCGCAGCGGCGCTGGTTGCGGACCCAGCCGCAACACATCCAGGACGCTGCCTGGCACGAGAATTCGATGATCTCGGCGCGGCTGCAGCGGAATCTCCACCGCGAGCATTGAACGGCGCAGTCCATGACCTGTGGCGCATACAACGCCCCGGGTCCGGCGCGAAGATGGGCGATTGCCCGTTGGCCGTCCCCGAGGAGTCGTCTCCGTCATGTCTTCACGCCTTTCCGCACTCCGCCCGCGGGCACTTCGTCCGCATGCCCTTCGCCCATTGATCCTGCCGGCGCTGATCGCGCTTGCGCTGGTTTCGCCGGCCGCGTTCGCCCAGCAGGCGCCCGCACCGCAGACCCAGCCGCAGACCCAGTCCGCCACCGGCTATCGCGAACCCGTCGCCGAACTCAAGGCCATCGTCGACGCTGCGCGCGCGCCGCAGCTGTCGCTCAGCCCGCGCCGCGATCTGGCCGCCCTGCAGAAGATCCCCCCGCTGCCGTCCATCGCGCTGGTCGCGCAGCCTGAGCTGAAACTCGCCGGGCTGCGCCTCAACCCGCGCAGCTATTCGCCCAGCCGCTTCTCCTTCGCCAGCGATCTGTGGCTGATGGACGTGGCCACCGGCAAGGAGATGCGTATCGACGGTCTGCCGCAGCCGCTGTCGCTGGCGGCGGTGTCGTGGTCGCCCGACCAGAAATATCTCGCGCTGAACCAGCAGGATCCCAACACCGGCGGCAATGAGCTGTGGCTGGTGGATGTGGGATCGCGCAAGGCGCGCAAGCTGCTGGACCAGCCGCTGAACACCATCAGCGGCGGGGGGATCCGCTGGATGCCGGACAGCAAGCGCCTGCTGGTGAACATGCGCGTCGGGCTGGGCGGCGCCCCGGCGGCCGAGATCGTGCCTTCCGGCCCCAACACCCAGGAAACCCGCGGCACCGGCAGCGTGCGCCAGCTGCGCACCTACCAGGACATGCTGCGCAACGAGAGCGACGCGCGCACGCTCGAACATTATCTGCGCGTGCAGCCGGCGCTGGTCGGCGTGGACGGCAAGGTCGCGACCATCGGTAAGCCGGATCTGTACGTCGGCTTGGCGCCGTCGCCGGACGGCAAGTATCTGCTGTCGCAGCGCGTCGAACGTCCGTTCTCCTATCAGGTGCCGCTGAACTTCTTCCCGCGCCGCATCGACGTGCTGGATCTGTCCGGCAAGGCGCTGCACAGCGTCGCCAAACTGCCGCTGTTCGAAGGTCTGCCCAGCGGCAACGACGCCACCACCACCGGCGTGCGTTCCATCGGCTGGCGCAGCGACGCCCCGGCCACGCTGGTCTGGGCCGAAGCGCAGGACGGCGGCGACCCGTCGAAACAGGTGGACATCCGCGACCACGTGCTGATGCAGGCCGCGCCGTTCGACAAGGCACCGACCGTGCTGGCGAAACTCGCCAACCGCTATGCCGGCGCCGAATGGGGTCGCAGCGATGTCGCGCTGGTCGGCGAATTCTGGTGGAAGACCCGCAAGGTCCGCTCGTGGCAGATCGCGCCCGACGTGCCGGCCACGGCGCCGAAGCTGGTGTTCGAAGGGTCCAGCGAAGACCGCTACAACGACCCGGGCAACCCGGTGACCGTGCGCGACGCCAATGGTTTCGAACGCCTGCAGTTCAGCCCCGACGGCAACAGCCTTTATCTGATCGGCGACGGCGCCTCGGCCGAGGGCGACCGCCCATTCCTCGATCGCTGGAATCTCGCCGACAACGGCAAGCAGCGCCTGTTCCGTTCCGAAGCGCCGACCTATTCGGCGGTGGCCGCGGTGCTCGACGACAGCGCCAGCAAGCTGCTGATCACCCGCGAATCGCCGGCCGACCCGGTGAATTTCTATCGCCTCGATCTAGCAGCCAAGTCCGCGCCGGTCGCGCTTACGAACTTCCCGCATCCCACGCCCCAGCTCAAGGACGTGAAGAAGGAACAGATCCGCTACAAGCGCAAGGACGGCGTGGAACTCACCGGCACCCTGTACCTGCCGCCGGGTTTCGAGCCGGGCCGCGACAAACCGCTGCCGCTGCTGATGTGGGCCTATCCGGC
>JBKJTC010000216.1:0-3072 GCA_046590925.1 Lysobacteraceae bacterium
CGCGCCAAGCCCGACACCTTCGAAGACATCATCGCGCTCGCCGCGCTGTTCCGCCCCGGCCCGCTGGGCTCGGGGATGGATCGCGAATGGGTGGACCGCAAACACGGCCGCACCGAAGTGAGTTATCCGCACGAGGCGCTGGAGCCGGTGCTGAAGCCGACCTACGGCGTGATCGTGTACCAGGAACAGGTGATGCAGATCGCGCAGGTGCTGGCCGGCTATTCGCTGGGCGGCGCCGACCTGCTGCGACGCGCGATGGGCAAGAAGAAAGCCGAGGAAATGGCCAAGGAACGCGCCAAGTTCGAGGCCGGTTCGGCCGAACGCGGCGTCGACCCGAAGACCGCGACCCAGATCTTCGACCTGATGGAGAAATTCGCCGAGTACGGTTTCAACAAGTCGCACTCGGCCGCGTACGCGCTGGTGGCGTATCAGACCGCGTGGCTGAAAGTGCATTATCCGGCCGAATTCATGGCCGCGGTGCTGTCGTCGGACATGGACAACACCGACAAGGTGGTGAGCTTCCTCGACGAAGCGCGCACCATCGGCCTGATGGTGATGCCGCCGGACGTGAATGCATCGGGCTACATGTTTGAAGCCATGGATGACAAGACCATCCGCTACGGCCTGGGCGCGGTGAAGGGCGTCGGCCGCGGCGCCTGCGACGCCATCGCCGATGAATGCCGCAACGGCGGGCGTTACGCCGATCTGCTCGATTTCTGCAAACGGGTAGGCAGCAGCAAGCTCAACAAGCGCACGCTGGAAGCCCTGATCCAGGCCGGCGCGCTGGATGCGCTGGGCACCAATCGCCCGTCGCTGCTGAAGCAATTGCCCGAAGTGCTGAAAGCCACCGAACAGCTCGCCCGCGAGCGCGACGCCGGTCAGGTGTCGCTGTTCGGCGGCCCGGCGCAGAGCGCGCCCGAACTGAAGATCGAACTGCCCGAAGAACCCGACTGGTCGCTGTCGCAGAAACTCGCCGGCGAACGCGAAACCCTCGGCCACTATCTCAGCGGCCATCCGCTGGACCCGTATCGCGAAGAGTTGCAGGCGCTGGTCGGCACCGATCTGGGCAGGCTCGATCAGCTCTATGAAAGCAACACGCCGCCTGCGCGCGCGCCTCGGCCCGGCGGCGAGGACGACGGCCGTCGCCAGTGGCGCGCCGAGGCGACCGTCATTCTGGCCGGCCAGGTCGTGGCCATGCGCAAGCGCGGCGATTCGCAGGCCTTCGTGCAACTCGAAGACGGCCGCGGCCGGATCGAATGCGCGTTCTTCGCCGACGCCCTCTCCGAATATCAGCAACTGCTGACCCGCGACCGCATCCTGGTGGTCGAGGGCGGCCTGCGCGAGGACGAATTCAGCGGCGGCTTCTCGCTGCGCGCGAAACGCTGCTGGGACTACCGCGTGATCTGCGCGCAGCAGGCGCAGCGGCTGTCGATGCGCCTGGACCTGCGCCAGCCCGGGCTGATGCGCAGCCTGGAGGCATTGCTCGCCCAGCACCGCCCCGGGCAGACGCCGCTGCGCTACGACCTGCTGCTGCCGCAGGGCACCGCCGGCACCCTGGATATCAACGGCAGCCAGTCCGTACGCGTGGAAGCAGACCTGCCCGGCACCCTCCGCGCCCTGCCTGGCGTGCGTACGGTCAAGGTCGCGATGACCAAGCCCTGGCTGTAAGGCAGGGCCCCTTCGGGCGGCGTTCCGGGCCATCCGGCTTCGCGTCCGCGCCGGGAATCCTCACATCCATCGGGAATGACAACATGCCCGATCGCATCGTCGCGCAGACCCTGTGCATACGCTGCAGTACGGCGGTTCGGCACTTTCGTCGGCTAGACTGAACGTCTTTCCGGCCACGGATCGCCCTCGTCGCATGAACCCCAATTACCTCGATTTCGAACAACCCATCGCCGACCTCGAAACCAAGATCCGCGAGCTGCGCCAGGCCAGCACCGGGCCCGCGGTCAACATCGACGCCGAGATCCACGCGCTGGAAAACAAAATGCGGCTGCGCACCGCGCAGACCTTCCGCGACCTGACCGCGTGGCAGGTGTCGCAATTGGCCCGCCATCCGGCGCGGCCCTACACCCTCGATTACCTGCGGGTGATGTGCGACCAGTTCCAGGAACTGGCGGGCGACCGCGCCTTCGCCAACGACAGCGCCATCGTCGGCGGCCTGGCCCGCATCGGCGGCCGCAGCGTGATGCTGATCGGCCACGAAAAAGGCCGCGATACCAAGGCCAAGGTCCGCCGCAATTTCGGCATGCCCAAGCCCGAGGGCTACCGCAAGGCGCTGCGGCTGATGAAGATGGCCGAACGCTTCCGCCTGCCGGTACTGACCTTCATCGACACCGCCGGCGCGTGGCCGGGCATCGACGCCGAAGAGCGCGGCCAGTCCGAAGCCATCGCCCGCAACCTCATCGAAATGTCAGAACTGAAGGTGCCGATCATCTGCACCGTAATCGGCGAAGGCGGCTCCGGCGGCGCGCTGGCGATCGGCGTGGGCGACCGCACCCTGATGCTGGAATACAGCACCTATTCGGTGATCTCGCCGGAAGGCTGCGCGTCGATCCTGTGGAAAACCGCCGACAAGAAGCAGGAAGCCGCCCAGGCCATGGCGATCACCGCCAAACGCCTGCGCGAGCTCGGCCTGATCGACAAGATCGTGCGCGAGCCCACTGGCGGCGCGCACCGCAATCCGGTGCAGATGGCCAAGCGCCTGAAAGCCGTGCTGATCAACGAACTGGACGCGCTGGAACAGCAGCCCATCGAAGACCTGCTGGACCGCCGCTACAGGCGCCTGCGCGGCTACGGCGCGTACGAAGCGGCCTGAGCCCACAGGCTCCTGACTCGCCCCGTCGGCGATCCGGCGGGGCAAGGATCGGTCATCGATCTCCCTGCCTTTCGCACATGGATCGAGATCTCCCGGCATTCTTTGCTGATCCCTGTTTCTTAACGCTGGACGGCAAGAGCAAATCCCCCGTAGCCCCCTTTTTCAAAGGGGGCAAAGCATCGGTGCTTCAAACGGCGGCGCGGAGCACCGGGTGCGTCCAGCCCGTTCTTGCATCTGTCATTTCGTGCACT
>JBKJTC010000236.1:0-6587 GCA_046590925.1 Lysobacteraceae bacterium
AAGATCACGTCCTGCTTGCGCGCGCGGGCCACGCCTTCGTGGATGTTCAACTGCTCGGCGATGTCGAGCAGCTTGGGCGTGGGCATGCGCTTGAGGTCGCTCAGCGAATACTGCGGAAAGCCCTCGGGCACGCCGACCATCGGCCGCGCGACGAACTGCTGCTGCTGGAAGCTGCCGGCCTCCTGGCTGATATTGTCGCCGCCGTTCTCGTTGCCCTGCTCGTTGCCCTGCTCGTTGCCGTTCTCGTCGCGGCCGCGAAAACGATCGCGACGGTTGCGGAAGCGGTCGCGGCGGTTGTTGTTGTTGTTTGCGTTGTTGTTATTGGCGTTGTTGTTGAAGCGCTGCTGGCCTTCACCGCCCTGGCCCTGCACGGGATTGCCGGCGGCGGCCTGAGGGGCGCGATCTTGGGGGGTGCGATCTTGAGGAGCACGATCTTGCTGGCCCCCATGCGGTTGATTCTGCTGCCGACCACCGCCTTGCGGGTTGGCTTGCTGGCCGCCGTGCTGCTGACTGCCTTGGGCGGGCGGATGACCGCCGGCATCGGCCTGTGGTGCAGGCTGCGGCTGCGGCGCGGCTGGCGGCGGGCTTGCCGGCTGGACCGGCGGCGGCGATGCGGCGGCTGGCGGTGGTGCCGGTGCCGGTGCCGGTGCCGGCGGTGGAGCGACCGGCTGCGGCGCTTCGGGCAGCGGCATGCTGGTCTGGACGGCGACGGTCTTGGTGGCGCGCGGCTTGCGCACGCGCTTCACGGCGGTATCGCCGGATTCGGGAGTCTGATCGGACAAAGCGGAGATCCTCGCAACTGCGAGCGTCCGCGGTGCGCGGACGGTGTCAGGTGTGGGTGGTCGGTTAGGACGGGAATTTACGGCGCCAGAGGCGCGTCGTGCGGCTAGAAGCTAGCACCCGCGCGGCGCGGCGGCAAGCGTCGGGCTGAAGTCGGGTTCATGCCCGCAGCCGGCGGTGCGGGCATCTTCGGCGCTGGACGCCCCCGGGCCGGAGGCGTCGGGGGGCGCTCAGAGCGCCTTGTCGATCAGTTGGGCCAGCTGCGGCTTGCCGACGGCGCCGATCTGGGTGCCGTGGACCTGGCCGCCCTTGAACATCAGCAGCATCGGAATGCTGCGGGCGTTGAAGCGGCGGCCGAGGTTCGGATGGTCCTGCACATCGACCTTCACGATCTTGGCGCGGCCGTCGTATTCGTCGGCGAGCTGGTCGAGGACCGGCGCGATCATCTTGCAGGGTCCGCACCACGGGGCCCAGAAATCCACCAGAACAGGCACATCGGACTGCAGGACGAGCGCGTCGAAGTCGGCATCGGTGGCATGGGAAATCTTGTCGCTCACGGGAGTCTCCGGGGGTGCGGACGGGCCGGGAATGGCGCGTCGGGCAGGTCTGGTCTGGGCCGACCGGGGCGGTCTGGCGATAGGCTGGTACGGATAGGCTGCTACACTGCGGGCTTGCATCGCCGGCTTCAAGGGGCCCGCTCCAAGGAGCACTCCCGGGGCCGAGCACCACTTCGCAGAGGCCGGCAGTCTGCTGCCCCGCGACTCCCCACGCAAGCGCGACTCCCGGTTTTCCGCCGTCGCGCCGGCCCGCATCCTACGCCTGAGCATGAGCGATAAACCCCTAACCGACATCACTTTTACTTCCTTCGAGCTGCATCCGGCGCTGCTGTCCGGGCTCGAAGCCGCGGGTTTCACCCGCTGCACGCCGATTCAGGCGCTGACGCTGCCGGTGAGCCTGCCCGGCCGCGACGTCGCCGGCCAGGCCCAGACCGGCACCGGCAAGACCCTCGCCTTTCTGGTGACGGTGATCAACCGCCTGCTGTCGCGCCCGGCCCTGGCCGAACGCAAGCCCGAGGATCCCCGCGCGCTGATCCTGGCGCCGACCCGCGAACTGGCGATCCAGATCCACAAGGACGCCGTGAAGTTCGGCGCCGACCTGGGCCTGAAGTTCGCCCTGGTCTACGGCGGCGTGGACTACGACAAGCAGCGCGCCCTGCTGCAGGCCGGCGCCGATGTGATCATCGCCACTCCCGGCCGGCTCATCGACTACGTCAAACAGCACAAGGTCGTAAGCCTGCACGCCTGCGAAGTCTGCGTGCTGGACGAAGCCGACCGCATGTTCGACCTCGGCTTCATCAAGGACATCCGCTTCCTGCTGCGGCGCATGCCGGCCTGCACCGAGCGCCAGACACTGCTGTTCTCGGCCACCCTCAGCCATCGCGTGCTGGAGCTGGCCTACGAGCACATGAACGATCCGGAAAAGATCGTGGTCGAAAGCGAATACATCACCAACTCCAAAGTGCGTCAGCTGATGTACTACCCGGCCGACGACGAGAAGATCCCGCTGCTGCTGGGCCTGCTGTCGCGCAGCGAAGGCGCGCGGACGATGGTGTTCGTGAACACCAAGGCCTTCGTCGAGCGCGTCGCGCGTGCGTTGGACCGCGCCGGCTACCGCGTCGGCGTGCTCAGCGGCGACGTGCCGCAGAAGAAGCGCGAGTCGCTCCTGAAGAAATTCCAGGCCGGCCAGCTCGAACTGCTGGTGGCCACCGACGTCGCCGCCCGTGGTTTGCACATCGACGGCGTAAGCCACGTCTACAACTACGATCTGCCGTTCGATGCCGAGGACTACGTCCACCGCATCGGCCGCACCGCGCGTCTGGGTGCGGAGGGCGACGCGATCAGCTTCGCCTGCGAGCGCTACGCGATGTCGCTGCCCGACATCGAGGCCTACATCGAACAGAAGATTCCGTCCGAGCCGGTCACCCGTGAGTTGATGACGTCGCTGCCGCGCCCGGAGCGCGAGCGCCAGGCAGTGGTCGAAGGCGAGGACAGCGACAACGACGACAGCCTCAGCACGATCTTCCGCGAAGCGCGCGAAGCCCGTGCGGCCGACGACGCCAAGCGCGGCGGCGGTCGCAGCGGCAGCGGTGGTCGCAGCAGCGGTGGCTCCGGTGGCCGTTCCAGCAGCGGCACGCCGCGCCCCGGCGGTCCGCGTTCGTCCAGCGGTACCGGCAGCGGTTCCGCCAGCGGCGAACGTCGCGAGCGCACTCCGCGCCCGCCGCGCGACCCCAACGCCCCGCCGAAGCCCGCCGCCGCCAATCCGGCTGTCGCTCAGCCTGCCGTCGCGCAGGTCGCGGCTGCCGGCGTCCCGAATGCCGCCGAGGGCGAGCGCGGTCCGCGCAAGCCCCGTCGTCGTCGCGGCGGCAAGCGCATCGACGGTGGCGAAGGCGCGAATCCCGTCAACCAGGCGGTGCGTGCCCTGGAAACCCCAGCACCCGTTTCGGTCGGCGGCACTTCGGCCGGGAACGCACCTTCCGCGAAGTCGGCGGGCGCATCCAAGCCGTCGCTGTTCGCGCGCCTGGGGAACAAGCTCAAGTCGCTGGTCACCAAGCCGCCGCGTTCTCAGCACTGACGGCAACAGGGTGGCAGACATGGCTGCGAAGCCGCCAAGACTGTCTTGGGACGGATTCCCGGACGTTCTGCTTCACGCATCCGAATCCGCAGTCAAGCAACACCCGCGTTATCCGGCCGCCAAGTCCGGCGACGCGGAGGCGGCCATCGCGCTGGTCCACGACACCCTGAACCCCGATCAGGTCAGGGCGCTCGGCGCCATGTTTCCCGGTGAAACCCCAACCCTCGTCAGCGCGCATGCGTATGAGCGGGAAGGCGTGAACGCCATCCCGGAAGCCTTGGCCGACGAACTGGGGCGACGTCTGGATTGGCCGGTGGACAGCGAGATCGTGCAGAGCAATATCGTGGCCCATACCGGCGCGGGCGGTTTCGAACGTCTCGCGCGACAAGCCACCTTCGACGGGCCATCGAACCCGGCCTTTCGTACGTCCTCGTCGACGACTTCGTCGGGATGGGCGGCACATTGGCCAACCTGCGCGGCTATATTCACTCGAACGGCGGTAAAGTCCTTGCCGCGGTCGCGCTGACCGGCAAACCCTACTCGGCCCGGCTTTCGCTGAGCACGAAACAACTGGAAGAGTTGAGAGAACGACATGGCCAAGCAACTGAACACTGGTGGCTCGAACGATTCGGTCACGCCTTCGACGCGCTCACTCAATCAGAAGCTCGGTACCTCGCCAAAACCGAGGACTTTGAGCGCATTCGAGATCGGATTGCTGCGGTCGAGTAAACGCGAGATCCACAGGACTTCGGTGTCCGAAAAATTCCTTTCGAAAACGAACCAGAGCGCGCTCGATCCGCCACCTTCAAAGTCTTCCACGAACAAACCGAAGTGATGCAGCGAACCGCATGACCGTCCTCCGCTTCGACAACGTCAGCAAGCAATATCCCGGCGGGCACGTCGCGCTCGCGGGCGTGAGCTTTTCTGTGAATCCCGGCGGGATGCTGTTCGTGACCGGCCACTCCGGCGCCGGCAAAAGCACCTTGCTGCGTCTGATCCATCTGTCCGAACGACCGAGCCGCGGCGCGGTGCTGTTCGGCGAGCGCAACCTGCGCAAGGTCGGCGGCCGCGGGGTGGCGATGCACCGGCGCGAAGTGGGCGTGGTGTATCAGGATCACCGCCTGCTGACCGACCGCACCGCGGCCCAGAACGTGGCGCTGCCGCTGATCCTGCGCGGCGTGCGCCGCGACGAGATCCGCAAGCGCGTGCGCAGCGTGCTGGATCGCGTGGGCCTGGGCGCGCGGCTCGACGCGCTGCCCGGCCAGCTTTCGGCGGGCGAGCAGCAGCGGGTCGGCATCGCCCGCGCGCTGATCGGCGAGCCGCAGCTGCTGGTGGCGGATGAGCCCACCGGCAATCTCGACCCCACCCTGTCGGCCGAAATCATGACCCTGTTCGCCGCGCTGCACGAACGCGGCACCAGCGTGCTGGTCGCCAGCCACGATCTGGGGCTGGTCAAGCGCATGAAGAAGCGGGTGCTGGTGCTGGATCACGGCCGGCTGCTGGACGACATCTCGCCGGAGGAACTGGCCGATGGCTAAGTCCGCCAAGTCGGCGACGTCCGGCGCCACGGTCGCCAAACCGCGGTCGCGCATCGCCGCCTGGATCGAACACCACGGCGACAGCCTGGCCGCCAGCCTCGGGCGGATGCTGGGCAAGCCCTGGGCGACGCTGCTCACGGTCGGGGTGATGGCGGTGGCGCTGGCGCTGCCGCTCGGGCTGGCGCTGGTGCTGGACAACGCCGCGCGGCTGGGCGGCAACATCGAACGCGCCCGCGAGATCGCCCTGTTCCTGAAGCCGGAGATTCCCCTCGAACGCGCGAAGGCGCTGGCGCAGAGCCTGCGCGCGCGCGGCGATGTCGCCGAAGTCGCCGTGCGCACGCCGGACGAAGGCCTGGCCAGCCTGCGCGGCGCCCGCGGCGGCACCGATGTCTATGCCGACGCGCTGGCGGCGGTGGGCGAGAACCCGCTACCGAGCGTGCTGGTGTTGCGCGCGGGCGGCGACGAACGGGTGCTGGCGGCCGCACTGGGCGCGCTGCCGGAGGCCGATTTCGTCCAGCACGATGCGGTCTGGCGCGACCGGCTGGACCGCTGGCTGGGTTTCGGCGAGCGCGTGGTCTGGGTGCTGGCGGCGCTGCTGGGCCTGGGCGCGCTGCTGGTCGTCGGCAATACCGTGCGCCTGGACATCCAGTCGCGGCGCGAGGAGATCGCGGTGCTGCAGTCGCTCGGCGCCACCGACGGTTTCATCCGTCGGCCGTTCCTCTATCTGGGCGCCTGTTACGGGCTGGCCGCCGGCGCGCTGGCGCTGGGTCTGCTGACCGCGGCCGAATTCGCCCTGCGCCAACCGCTGCGGGCGCTGGCGGACAGTTATGGCAGCGGGTTCGCCTTCGCCGGCGTCGAACCGCTGCACGCTTTCTATGTGCTGGCCGTCGCGGGCGCGCTGGGTTGGCTGGGCGCCGGCGTGGTCACCGGACATTTTCTGCGTCAAACTAAAGTCTGACGCGATCGCAGCCGACATCCCGGTCGCACTGTCGTCCTGGCGCAGGCTGCCGGAAACGATCTGGCGCAAGGCCGCGCCGCACGCAGCCCCCCTCATTCGACCACCGCAACCGCAGCCCGAGCGACCCCACGCATGCCCGCCCACGATGTCCGCCACCTGACCACCGACACCCCACGGGTGATGGTGGTCGATGGTTCCAAACTGGTCCGCAGGCTGATCGGCGACATGCTGCAGCGCGACCTGCCGGGCGTGGAAGTGATCGGTTGCGCCGGCCTGTCCGAAGCCAAGGCGGCGCTGGAAGCCGGCCCGGTCGATCTGGTCACTACTTCTCTGGTACTCATGGACGGCGACGGCCTGCAGGTCGCGCGCCACGTCCGCACCACCGCCGCGCAGCGTTACGTGCCGGTGATCGTGGTCTCCGGCGACGCCCAGGCGCACCTGGAAGCGCGCCGCTTCACCGAAGACGTCACCGACTATTTCGACAAGGCCGAGGGTTACGCCGCGCTGGCCACGTTCATCCGCGGCTACGTGCAACCGCAGCCGATCCCCGACGCGCGCGTGCTGTACGTCGAGGACAGCATCACCGTCGCGGTGGCCACCCGGCGCATGCTGCAGGCCCATGACATCAGCGTGATCCACATGAGCCGCGGCGACGATGCCCTGGCCTATCTCAATGAACA
>JBKJTC010000253.1:0-3144 GCA_046590925.1 Lysobacteraceae bacterium
GGCGAAAAGATCTGAGGAGGACTGAACCATGGCTTCCAAACGCGACAAAATCCGCCTGATTTCTTCGGCCGGTACCGGTCATTTCTACACGACCGACAAGAACAAGAAGAACACGCCCGCCAAGATGGAGATCAAGAAGTACGATCCCGTCGTCCGCAAGCACGTGATGTACAAGGAAGGCAAGATCAAATAAGTCCCAGGACTTGTTCGACTTCCACGAAGCCCGCCGAATGGCGGGCTTCGTCGTTTCCGGTGCAGCTCAGAGACTCTTCAATCCCGGATCCGAAAGCGATCTGTCATCCCGAACGAGTGCGAAGCCCCAGGAGGGATCCGCTTGCGGCGGGGGGTGCGACAACAGCAGATCCCCCACCCGCGATGCGCGCGTTCGGGATGACAGAGGACTTATAGGTTTGCGGCCAGCGTCCTGCTGTTGCAGGACATGCTCGCGCGGTTGCAGGCGATTTGAACAGGCGCTCAGAGCTGCTTCTCCATCAAGTAATCGTCCATCACGTAGCCGTTGCCGATGTCGAACACCGCTTCCTCGCGCACGACGAAGCCGGACCGGCGATAGATCGCAATCGAATCGGTATTGCCCTTGTTGACCGTGAGATACAGCCGCGCCCGCCCCAGCGCGCCGGCCTGCGCTTCCACGTGCCGCAGCATGGTGCCGCCCAGACCCTGGCCCTTGTGCGTCGACAGCAGATACAGCTGTTCGAGTTTCATCGCGTCGTCGTCGGCCAGCGAACAGCTGCAGTATCCAGCAGGCTCGCCGTCGACGCGCAGCACCCACATCCAGCGCTGGTCCGAATCCAGGTGCTGCCGCATCCGCTCCGGCACGTAGCGGCCATCCAGCATGTAGTCGATCTGCGCCATGCTGATCATCGACGCGTAGTGCGCACGCCAGATGGTGTCGGCGAGTGTCGCGACGGTGTCGAAGTCGTGTTCGGCAAGCGGGTCCAGGCGGATGTCGTGGGTCATCGGCGGGGTCTGGGTATGTGCGGAAAAGTAGGGGCCACAGTATCCACGGATTCCGATCAAGCCCGCTCGTCATCCCCGCGCAGGCGGGGATCCATGCCGTCGAACGTTCAGTACAGGTCGCGATCTGCTTCAAGATTCCGGGCATGGATCCCCGCCTGCGCGGGGATGACGATGCAATGGGGATGACGGTGCAAGAACGAGGCAATCCATAAGGCTTACGACCCGACGCGAAAGAAATCCATCGTCCAGTTGGTTTCCCACGTGTCGCCGCCATCGACGGAAAACGCCTGTTCCCATCGTGCCGTATCCGTCGTCAACGACGACCATGTGAACCGGACGCGGATCGGCGCGCCGTCCAGCATATCGTCGGCATGAAACAGCCCCGTGCCGTCCGCGAACCCGCCCATCACCGGCGTATCGATGCGGTCGGGATGACGCCCGTCCAGCCACCAGATCGACCATGTCGCGGTGGCGGGATCGAAGCTGCGCAGCGCCGCCGCCCGATACGCGCCGTCGGGCAGATCGAGCGTGTTGTCTTCGAGGTTGCCGAAGCCGCCGAGGATCTTGCGGGTGGTCGAAGTGCCCTCGAATTCGATCCACTCGCTGCAACCGGCGAGGCGCGCCTTGAGCCGGCGATGACGTACGCGCCAGTCGCCGATGATGAAGTCGAAATCGTCGGGCGGGATGTGCGTGATCGCGGCTTCGTGGTTCATGACGGTGCTCCAAGTGGAAATAAGCCACGACCATAGCAGCCGATTCCTGACAGCTTGTGTCAGCAAGCCGCGACACGAAGAAGGTGGTCCTCGCAAGAATGACGAAGCCCCGGTTCGCACCGCAATGCCGGTCAGTTAAGCCATATCTGCCGTCCGTAGAGCGGCCTTCAGGCCGCTGAAGCTTTTGCCGCGAACGATCAGCGGCCTGAAGGCCGCTCTACAAAAACAGAATCCCGCGAATACAGAAATGCCAGTCAGCGTTAACTGACTGGCATCGGGCTCGCGCCGGGGCTTCTTCGGTCGCGAAATGCAGTGCGTCGATGGATCAACGCCCGCCACAGGGCATGCCGCCTTAGAGCATGCCGCCTCAGAACGTGACGCTCCAGCTGTTGATGTAACCCGTGTCGGCATTCACGTTGTCGTTCACGCGCAGGTTCCACGTGCCGTTCAAGGCTTCCGTCGACAGATTGACCGTGAACGTCTGCACGATGTTGTCGGCGCTCCCGCCTGCGCGGTTGTGCAGGACGTACACGCTGCCATCCGGCGCCACCAGATCCACCTTCAGATCGCCCTTGTAGGTGTGGACGATGTTCACCGCGACCGGCGTGGTGGCCGAGCCGTTGCCGGTGCGGCCGGAGACGGTGATCGGGCTGTTGACGGTCGCGTTGTCGTTGATCGTGTAATCGGTGGTGTTGGTATAGGTCTGCGCGCCGCCGCTGCTGCCGACGGTCACCGTGCGCGTGGTGGTGTTGGTGGCGCCGCCGTTGTCGGTGACCGTCAGCGTGACCGTGTACGTGCCCGCCGCGGTGTAGGTCTTGCTCGGGTTGGTCGCGGTGGACGTGGTGCCGTCGCCTAAATTCCAGCTGCGGCTGGCGATGGTGCCGTTGCTGTCGGTCGAGGTGTCGGTGAAGCTCACGGTCAGGCCGCTGATCGTCGAGGTGAAGCCCGCGACCGGAGGCGTATTGCCGCCGCCGTCGTTGTCGCCGCCGGGGGCCACGCCGCCGAAGTGGGTGGAGACCTGCGGCCAGATCAACGACATCTTCGCGCCCTTGTTCATGCTGCCGCCCAGGTGATGCAGCGCGAGCGCCTTGTGGCTGGAGCGCGCGATGACCGGCGAACCGGAGCTGCCGCCTTCCGTATCGCAGTAATAGCCGATGTCGGTATTGGTGCCGTTGCCGCTGGTGCTGGCGCTGTTGACCCGACAACGGCCGCCGCCGTCGCGATCGCTGACGATGCTGAGTTCCTTCTGGCGCCCGCCCGGATGCCCGGCGATCATGATTTCCTCGTTCAACGTGGCCGCGCGCGTTTCCAGACCCAGATAACCGAAGCTGGAAATATTGGCGAAGTTCTTCACCGTGAACAGCGTGTAGTCCAGCGTGGTGTTGGTGGCGCCGTCGTTGTCGGTGACCGTCAGCGTGACCGTGTACGTGCCCGCCGCGGTGTAGGTCTTGCT
>JBKJTC010000100.1:0-6273 GCA_046590925.1 Lysobacteraceae bacterium
TGCATCGGCTGCGGGCCGGGATCGGCGGCCATCGCCATCACCAGTTCGGCGTTCGGGCCGTCCAGCGGCTGGTTGCGGTTCGCGCGCAAGTGGTCGCGGGCGAGGTTGCGGGTGATCTGGCGCAGCCACGGCAGGAAACTGTCCGGGCTGTGCAGGCGTTCCAGGTGCTGCCAGGCGTTGAGGAAGGCCTCCTGGGCGATGTCCTCGCTGGCCGACACGTCGCGGGTGATCGCCAGCGCCACCGCGGTCACGGTGTTCTGGCAGGCGGCGACGATCCGACCGTACGCGCCCTGGTCGCCGCTGCGGGCGGCGGGCAGCTCGTATCGGATCAGATCATCGATGGAAAGCGCGGAAGCGTTCATGTGCGAAGGAGGGCTCGATCGGGAAAGGGTAACCGCTCAGGGACCACCGGTCCGCATATCCACAAGACCCGGCGCGGGGCCGAATGTGACCGACGGGCGTCAACCGTCGCTGCACCCGGACGTTTCCATGCTCCAAGCGGGCGCGACATGCCCGGCCAATCCGCACACAACCACAGGTACCGCCATGAAAACCATCCTCATCATCGCCCTTGGCCTCGCCGCGACCGGCACGGCCGCCGTAACGTTCGCGCAGACGGCAGCGCAGCCCGCTGGCGACCGTCAGCCCCGCCACGCCAAGCTCGACACCAACGGCGATGGTGTGATCGACCGCAGCGAAGCGGCCAAGGCGCCGATGTTCGCCGAGCATTTCGACAAGCTGGACGCGAACAAGGACGGCCGCATCACCGCCGACGAGCGCCCGCAGCGCGGCATGCGTGGTGGCAAGGGTGGGCGCGGCGACCGCATGGCCCAGCTCGACACGAACAAGGACGGCGTGATCGATCGCAGCGAAGCGGCCAAGGCGCCGAAGTTCGCCGGGCATTTCGACAAGCTGGACGCGAACAAGGATGGCCGCATCACCGCCGAAGAACGTCCGCAGCGCGGCATGCGCGATGGCAAGGGCGGGCGCGGCGACCGCATGGCCCAGCTCGACACCAACAAGGACGGCCGCTTCAGCCGCGAAGAGCTTGCCGGCAAAGAGCGCGTGCTGCAGAACTTCGCCGCGATCGACGGCAACGGCGACGGTGCGCTGAGTCGCGAAGAGATGCAGGCCCACCACAGGGCGCATCGCGGCGAGCGCGGTGCGCCGCGTCAGCAGAAGTAAGAGGCTGTTCTTGCTGCCCGCCTCGATGATCGGGGCGGGCAGTGGATTTTCCCGGCAATGATCGTTACGGCACGACCCGCTTCACTTCCCACTCCAGATCATCGCGGCGCACTTCGAGCGTTCTGCTCTCCGCCTGCGCTTGGCCATCTTTGGCCTTGGCGATCTCAAGCAGCACCGTGCCGCTGCCGGAACCATCGGTGCGGTATTCGCGCACGTCGATCGACAGCGCGGACATGGCATCCGTCGCGGCCTGGCAGGCGGACTGCGAACGGATGCGCGCGCGGTCGCCGGCTTCGAACTGCGCCAGGACCGTCTCCGACGGATCCGCGCCGTCCACGGACAGACAGATGTCTGCGCCTTCGCGGGCCCGCAGTTCCGCCGTCGCCAGCATCGCGGCCAGCGCGCTCGGCACGGCCGCCGCGTATGCGCTCTGGGGAGCATCGCTCGGCAACATCATGGTTTCGGCTACTGCGGCCTGCGGCGCGGGTGCCGACGCGACCGATGCCGGCGCTGCGCCTGCCGGCGCCTTCGACGTCGACTTCAGCCAGCTGAACAGGCCGAGGCTGATCGCGATCGTGATGCTGATGAGCAGACCGGCCTTGATCCGGAACATGCGTCGCTTCGCGGGATCGTTGGCATCGTTGCGCGCGCTGTGCAGCAGATCGGTCGACAGGTAGCTGGTGGGCGAACGGCCGGAATCGAGCAGACCCGCGTCGCGCAGCAGCTCGCGCGCCTTCGGCTGATCCTCGGATCGCACCACCCAGACCGCCGGCGGCGGGGTCTTGTTCGCGGTTTCCCGATAACTGAAGCTGCCGCGGAGACTGCCCTTGAACGTGCGGCCGTTGGTGATGCGGGTGACCACGCCGTGTTCCTGCAGCAGAGCGGCGACCCGTTCGACGTTTTCCAGTCGGGGACTGGTGAAGACCTGACGCATGTGTGATCAGCCTTTGTGTGTGTCGTCGGCCAGCACGCGGATCATGCCTTCCTGAGCGGTGCTGGCCACGAGGTGGCCCTGACGGTCGAAGATCTGGCCGCGCGCCAGCCCGCGGGCGCCCTGCGCGCTGGGGCTGTCGATCGAATACAGCAGCCAGTCGTCGGCGCGGAACGCGCGGTGGAACCACAGCGCGTGATCGAGCGACGCCATCTGCACGTTCGGCTGGTAATAACTGATGCCGTGCGGAAAGGTCGTGGTGCCCAGCAGATGGAAATCCGAGGCGTAGGCGAGCAGCGCGCGATGCAGCTCCGGCGCGTCGCCGACGGTCTCGCCGAGCTTGAACCACACCTGCTGGAAGGGCGGGCGCTTGGGCGGATTGAGCTCGTCGCGCGGATAGATCGGACGGAATTCGAACGGCCCCATGCGGTTCAGCCAACGCTGCACTTTGCTCGGCAACTGCGCGAGTTTGTCCGCCGTGAGCTTCGGCGTGGGCTCCACGTCCTCGGGCATCGGCACGTTGGGCATCGGCAGTTGATGCTCGGCGCCGGGTTCGGAGATCTGGAACGACGCCGCCATCACGAAGATCGGCTGCCCGTGCTGGATCGCGGTCACCCGGCGCACCGAGAAACTGCCGCCGTCGCGGGTACGGTCCACGTCGTAGACGATCGGGTGCTCGACATCCCCCGCGCGCAGGAAATACGCGTGCAGGGAATGCGCGGCGCGCGGGCCCTTGACCGGATCGATGTCCAGCGTCGCCTGCGCGGCCGACAGCGCCTGCCCCAGCACTTGGCCGCCGAACACATATTTCGTGCCGATATCGCGGCTCTGTCCGCGGAACAGATTGTTTTCCAGCCGCTCCAGCGACAGCAGTTCGATCAATTCGGAGACGGGAGAGCTCATGGCCGGGCCGTTTGGGGAGTGCGCGCGATTATAGGCGCTGGGCAGGCGGCTGCCCGGCACACATCGTTGCCGCGACGCTGTCCTCGACGCACCGGAGGCATGCGAACCTGCGCTCCCCACTGCAGGAGATCGCCATGACCATCGTCGTCGCGCCCCGGGTCCACGACATCGGCGGCCTGGAAGTCCGCCGCGCGGTGCCGTCCATCCAGGCCCGCAGCGTCGGTCCGTTCGTGTTCGTCGACCACATGGGGCCTGCGGTGTTCGCGCCCGGGCAGGGCATCGACGTCCGCCCGCATCCGCACATCGGCCTGGCCACCGTTACTTTCCTGTGGGCCGGACAGATCGGCCATCGCGACACGTTGGGCACGATCCAGGATATCGGACCCGGCGATGTGAACTGGATGACCGCCGGCCGCGGCATCGCCCATTCCGAACGCACGCCAGCCGGGCCGCGCGCCAGCGGCCATCCGCTGCACGGGCTGCAGACCTGGGTGGCCTTACCCAAACCCGACGAGGAGACCGCCCCGGCCTTTCATCATCATCCCGCCGCCACGCTGCCGCGGATCGAACGTCCCGGCGCGCTGCTGCGCATCGTCGCCGGTCGCGGTTATGGCGAGGAATCGCCGGTGCGCGTGTTTGCCGACACGCTGTACGTCGCGATCGATCTCGAAGCGAATGCCGAAACCGAACTCGATGCCGGCCATCGCGAACGTGCGCTGTATGTGCTGGAAGGCCAGGCGCAGCTGGACGGCGTCGATATCCCGGCGATGCACCTGATCGTGCTCGACGACGGCGTGCGTCATCGCCTGCGCGCGAAAACCCCTCTGAAAGCCATGCTGCTCGGCGGCGAACCGCTCGACGGCCCGCGCCATCTGTGGTGGAACTTCGTTTCGTCGTCGAAAGAGCGCATCGAACAGGCGAAACAGGATTGGCTGCTCGACCGCTTCGGCCACGTACCGGGCGAGACCGAGTTCATCCCGCTGCCGGAACGTTGAGGCAGCGCAAGGCCGGCTTCAGCCGCGATGCCGGATCAACGATGCGTAGCGCGGCTCACGGAAAACGCCGCCGAAATGTATCTTCGGCGGCGTTGGCGGTAAACGCGCTGTTCCGATCCTGCTTCGATGCAGGCTTTCAGAATTGACGGATAACGGCGAAGAAAAAGGTGCCTACAGCGTCCGTGTCCTTTTCGATCAACGGACTATCGGCGACTTCATCCGGTAACACGTCGATGTTGACGCCTCCCATACCGATCCACTTCGAGCCGATCGGCACCACGGTGAAGATGCTGAAGTGGGGAACTGTGACCTGTCCGGGTTTGTAATCGACCACGCCACGCGCGACTTCCTTCGGCAACGTGCCGTAGTAGTAGTTTGCGAGGTCTTTGGACATCGCGGTCGCGCCGACACCCGGGATCAACGTGACCGAGCCGACCTGGAAGGGGTACCGGTAGTCCAGCGAGGCTTGATACCCGTCACTGGTGCTGGTGATATCGCCGCGGACATCGAGCTCGAATTCGCCGGCGGCTTCGGTGCGGAACGCTGCGGACAAGCCCGCGTCCGCGGCGTATTTCCTGTCTTCCAGCAGGTTGCGGTTGATGCCGTTCCGGGCAAGCTCATTCGCGCCCATGTCCTCGACGTCCACGCCATCGCCGCGCACAGCGACGAATCCGCTCAGCGTGAACATCTCGCCGTCGACGATCTTGTAGCCGACCTTGGGACCTTCCACGAAGAACCGTTCGCCTTCGTATCTGATGTAGGGGAAAGGTTGCACACGCTTGCTTTCGCCTGCGTACAAGGTGCTGCGCGCGGCGACACCCAGGCCCAAGCCCCAGCCGCCGCTGGTGTCTTCGCGTTGTTGGGCGTGTGATGCGAACGGCATGATCAGGAGAAGCGAAAGCGCGCCTCCGATAAGAGCGGTCTTATGATGTTGCATGATCTTCCTTGGTGGGGGTGATGAATCAATCGCACATATGCGTGCGATTTCAGTCTTCCTCTGGCACACACTCCGCGGGCACTGAAAGCCGATCCCCGGGTCGCCACGGCCGGTGAAGCATAGCGGAGGCGTCTGACGGCCAGCAATGATTGAACGATTGTCGGGTATCACGGTTCAGCATGGACTTATGGTGTGGTCGATGATTGTGCCGGTGCGCGCGATGCAGATTGATCCAGTCAGTGTGGTGCCTACTACAGCTCGATGTGGATTGACATGAAGTTCTGTCACAGATTCGGTGAAAATTCCGGGTATTTTCGGAATTTCCGCGCTTCAGCTCTTGCGGTCATACCACCCGCTGTCTCGCGCCAGGGCATCGGATAAAATCAAATAATGTGTCGAATTTAAACAAAAAAAGTCATGTCGATGGATTCATGGCTGCCGACGTTCCCTGCCATGCCGCTTCTGCCGAACGGGCCAAGGCTCAATCAGTCTGGCGATCGGATTCGCCACCAGCAGCGCGGCAAGCGCGATGCAGACAGCCATCGACCAGGCCGCATGCATCAGGATGAAGCCCGGCGCGGACATGACCGTGAAGGTATGGATCATGGCCCATGGTGCGAACGCGATGAGGCCAAGGATTGCCGCTTTCCACGGGACATGGTCACGGAAGCGCAGCGTCAGCCAGACGAGCGCTGTGCATTCGATTGCGGTGAACCCCAGGAACGGCGCGAGCAGGCCGAATGCTGGTTACCACGATGGTGGCGGCTCGCCGTAGAAGACATCATGATCGCGACCGAGGCCCATCATCGTCATCCGGATCATCACGCCGATCCCGACGATGAGAAACGCGGCATGCAGGATCGCGCGGCGCCGGTCGACATCGCGTTCGATCGGCTTCGTCACGGCATCAATCGTTCCAATCCAGCCGCTTCCTCCATCACTCTCGCCCATGGAAACAGCGGTCCCGGATCGCGCTTGCGCGGCACCTGCACAGCGGGATCATCCATCGCCGCTTCCATCTCGCGATCCAGATCCTCGTGCCCGGCGATGAATTTCACGCTCGAGAACTGCTGCTGCAACTGCGCCAGCAGCGAGATCAGTGCGAGGATCTGCGCTTCGGGGTACGCCTCGTCCATCGCTTGATGCTTCGAATCGCGCCAGTGCGGATAGCGGCCGGTGTTGACCAGTTCGATGCCGATGGAACGCGGGTTGTAGCCGCGGACGTGGTGGGCGATCCGATCCGGGCGCACGTACAGCGTGGTGCGGCCGTCGCGATCGATGTAGTAATGGCCGCTGTTGCCGGTGCCGCTGCCTTCGTAGAG
>JBKJTC010000230.1:0-20252 GCA_046590925.1 Lysobacteraceae bacterium
CAACACGCTTACCGGCCAATGCCCCTGCCTTCATCCTCGCAAGATCCGCGCGCTTGGTTCTTCCCCATGGAGCATCCGGCCGCTCACGCCCCTCATACCACTCAATCATCTGCTCGATGGTCATACGGCGCCCGACCGTCTCCCCACGCGCTCGCTGAACATCCAACTCGGCCTCGCGGCGTGTCATCCACGTTCGCGCCAATGCCTTCGAGCTGAAGGTTTCCGACTCGGTATGGACGACCCGCCCCTCTCGCTTGAGGCGAATCTGTGCGGTGTATCCTGTTGTGCCGTTGCTCCGGCGGCGGGCTGTGATCGTTCCCATGAGTGCTACACAAAGGTTTTTGTAGCACCAATTGTAGCACCGTAGCACCAGAAATGCCCGAAAACCCCCTGGAATCCCCGGAAATGCACGACAGCGAAAGTACCGCAAATAAAGGCAAAAACGCTGGAAATTCATATGTTCCGGGGGATATTCGCCTCTCGGTCGCCCCGATGATGGATTGGACCGATACGCACTGCCGGAATTTTCACCGTCTGCTCGCGCCGCATGCGCGGCTGTACACCGAAATGGTGCATGCGAACGCGGTGATCCATGGCGACCGGATCCGTTTACTGGCGAAGGACGATACTCAGCATCCCGTCGCGCTTCAGCTCGGCGGAAGCGAGCCGGCGCTGCTGGCGCAGGCGGCGATGATCGGCGCGGCGCACGGTTTCGACGAGATCAACCTCAACTGCGGCTGTCCGTCCGATCGCGTGCAGGCCGGGCGTTTCGGCGCCTGCCTGATGCGCGAGCCATCTCTGGTCGCCGACTGCGTGGCGGCGATGATCGAAGCGGCGCCCTCCACGCCCATCACCGTGAAATGTCGTCTGGGCGTGGACGACGATCATGAGTGGGAACGCTTCCTCGACTTCGTCGACACCATCGCCGCCGCCGGCTGCGGGATGTTCGTGGTCCACGCCCGCAACGCCTGGCTGAAAGGTCTGTCGCCGAAAGAGAACCGCGAAGTGCCGCCACTGCGCTACGACTGGGCGTATCGACTGAAACAGGAACGTCCTGCGCTGCAGGTGATCGTCAACGGCGGCATCGCCGATTTCGCCGAAGCCCGCGCGCATCTGGATCACGCCGACGGCGCGATGCTCGGCCGCGCGGCGTATCACGATCCGTATCTGCTGCATCGGCTCGATGCCGCATGGTTCGGCGGAGAGCCGTCCGACAGCGGCTTGCGCAGCCGCGGCGAGCTGCTGCGCGCGTGGCGGCCGTACGTCGAGGCGCAGCTCGAACGCGGCACCTTCCTCAAGCACATGACCCGGCACATCCTCGGCTTGTTCCACGGCGAACGCGGCGGCCGCGCGTTCCGCCAGATCCTCAGCGAAGGCGCGCACCGCCCGGGCGCGGACTGGTCGCTGATCGAACAGGCCCTCGCGATCACCGAAGCGCCGCATGAGCGTGCCGCCTGATCGCGGCACCGCACGACCCCTCTCCGGAAACGCCCCGATGCTGACCCGCAATCCCGATGCCTTCCTCGCCGCAGCGCGCGCCTGCGCGCCCGACTTCGGCCCCGCCACCGCGAAAGCCGCGTTCCTGGTCGCACCCGACGGCTTCGGGCTGGCCGCGGAATCGGCCAGCGACAACCGTTACATGGCCGAAGCAGCCGCGTTCGACGCCGCACGCGCCTCGGCCCAGCACCGCGAGCTGCAGCGCGCGCTGTCGGCCGAACTGCCGGTGATCTGCTTCGCCGGCGACCCGGCGACGCCGGACGCGGTGTTCCCCAACAACGTCTTCGCCACCGCGCCCGGCCGTTCGATCATCGGCCGCATGCGTCATCCCGTGCGCCAGCGCGAGGCCGCCCGCACCGATATCCGCCGGTTCTTCATCGAATCGCTGGGCCGCACCGAGATCGATCTGTCCGCGCAGCCGCACGTCTGCGAGCTGACCGGCGCGCTGGCGATCGACCGCGCCCGCGGTCTGGGCTTCTGCGGCCTGTCGGAGCGCTGCGGCGAGGCCGGCGCGCGTCTCATGCACGACGCCTTCGGCCTGCGCGCGACGCTGATGTTCGATCTCGCCCCGGGCGAATACCACACCAATGTCGTCCTCGCGGTGCTGGCGGGACGCGCCGCGCTGATTTGCGCCGACGGTTTCGCCGACCCGGCGGCGGCCGATATTATCGCCGCTTGCTACGCCCCGCACGCGATCCGGCTGTCGCCGGCCGAACGCGCGGCCTTCGCCGGCAACGCCATTTCGCTGGCGCCCGATAGCGTCTGGATGAGCGCGACCGCCGCACGCGGGCTCTCCGATGCCAGCCGCACGTCGCTCGCGGCTGCGGGATTCGAAGTCCGCGAGGTCGAACTGAACGCCATTGAGGCCGCTGGTGGCTCATTGCGCTGTTGCGTCGGCGAGGTTTTCTAGTCACGGTCAGGACAACGTCTGTGCCGTAGGTTTGCCGAAGCCGACTCGGACGCATCCCCGGACCTTCCTCAAACGAATCAATCGCTTGAGCATCATCTTCGTCCCGGCGACCGTCGCTGGAGCGCTTCTGCAGGCGCGTTTCCGATGGGCCGGTTGCCGCAAAACGCCGCGCATCGCGGCCACGCGACTGAATCAGGATCACCCTGTCAGGTTCCCGTAAGAAAAAGTTAAGGACGGATTCACCGCTTCCTTCCGAGAATGCCCGTCCTGAGCGCGATGATGTGTTCCGCCGTTGTCGCCCGTCCTCTCCGAGTCCCGCCCATGTCTCTTTTTTCCCGCACTCTGACGCTGACTGTCCTGGTCGTCGCCCTCGCTGGCGTCGCCTTGCCGGCTGCCGCCCAGCAGGGACGTGGCGACCGCCCACCGCAAGCCGCCGAGCCGGCGCGTCCGCAGCGGGACGATTCGGTGTCCGACGCGGTTCGCCGGATCGAACGCGCCAATCGCGGCCAGGTTCTCAGCGCCGAACGCATGCAGTACGACGGCCGCGACGTGACCCGGATCAAGGTGGTCGACGACGAAGGTCGGGTCCGCATCTACATGGACGATCCGCAACCGGCCAGTGAGCCGCGCCGTCCGTCGTCGCGCGACGACAATCCGCCGCGCCGTCGCGGCGACGATTAAACGATACAACGCGCCCATCAGGCACGGCGGACACGCGTTTCACTGGAATCGCGTCGCGCCGATTGCAATCTGTTCCATTCGGAAAGCCTGATCGGCGTTTCCCTCATAAGCGCAATCTGAACAGGCCGACCCGTTCGCGCCCGGACAGCGTCCGTGCGCGGCTATGCTCCGTAGCTGAACAAAGCGTCGGCACTCCGCCGACCCTGGAGCAATCGATGCGCATTCTTCTGGTCGAAGACGAAGCCCCTCTCCGCGAAACCCTGGCCGCCCGGCTCAAGCGCGAAGGATTCGCGGTGGATACCGCACAGGACGGCGAGGAAGGCCTGTACATGGGCCGCGAAGTCCCGTTCGATCTGGCGATCATCGATCTGGGTCTGCCCAAAATGTCGGGCATGGAGCTGATCCAGGCCCTGCGCGGCGAAGGCAAGCAGTTCCCGGTACTGATCCTGACCGCACGTTCCAGCTGGCAGGACAAGGTCGAAGGCCTGAAACAGGGCGCCGACGATTATCTGGTCAAGCCCTTCCACGTCGAAGAACTGTTGGCGCGGATCAACGCCCTGGTGCGTCGCGCCGCCGGCTGGAGCAAACCGGCGCTGGAATGCGGCCCGGTCACGCTGGATCTGGCCGCGCAGACGGTCAGCGTCAACGGCACCAACGTCGACCTCACCAGCTATGAATACAAGGTGCTGGAATATCTGATGATGCATGCGGGCGAGCTGGTGTCGAAGGCCGACCTGACCGAGCACATCTATCAGCAGGACTTCGACCGCGACTCCAACGTGCTGGAAGTGTTCATCGGCCGGCTGCGCAAGAAGCTCGATCCCGATGGTGCGCTGAAGCCGATCGAGACCGTCCGCGGCCGTGGTTACCGTTTCGCGATCGCGCGCACCGGCGACATCTGAAGTCCGATGATGTCTTGAATCCAGGCATCCGAATCGAAACGTCCGAAGTCCATCGTTTGAACCAGGTTCCACCACGCCGTCCACGAGGCCGCAAACCGATGCATCGCGGCATCGCGCACGGACAATCGAGCCCCTGTCATGCCCAAGCGTGAGCGCCTGTATCACTGGCGCCCGCGTTCGTTGCAGACGCGACAACTGCTGGCGGCCAGCCTGGGCCTGATCGCATTCCTGGCGCTGGCCGGTTATGCGCTGGACCGCGCCTTCCTCAGCACCTCCGAAAACATCCTGCGCGGCCGGCTCCGCGATTACGCGCTGGATTTCGCCCGCGAGACCGAGTTCAGCCGCGGCGGCGACCTCGTTCCGCCCTACGACGACAAGCTTCCCGACCCGCGCCTCAAACGTCCGGGCAGCGGGCTGTACGCCCAGATCGTGCTGCCGTTCGTGCTGTGGGATTCCGATTCCGCGCGCGGGCCGCAGTTGCCGCAGGTCCGCATGCTCCAGGCAGGCCAGGAACGCTTCGAAGGGCCGTTGGAGTACGTGAAATCCAACGGCGAGATCAGTCAGGCCTATCGCTACGGTTATGGGCTGGTGTGGCCGGGCGACGATCTGTCCGACGAAGTGCCGCACACCATCTATATCCTGGAAGACACCTCGCGGCTGCAGAACCAGCTGACGGTGTTCAGGCGGGCACTCTGGGGCTATCTCGGCGGCGTGGGCGTGCTGCTGTTGATGCTGCAGGTGGCGGTGTTGCGCTGGAGCCTGCATCCGCTGCGTCGGGTGATCGATGAACTCAAGCGCGTGCAGCGCGGCATCGCGTACCGGATGAGCGAGCGCCACCCGCGCGAGCTGGAGCCGCTGACCGAAAGCATCAACGCTTTCATCGAAAGCGAACGCGAGAATCTCGAACGTCAGCGCAATATCCTCGCCGACCTCGCGCACAGCCTGAAGACCCCGCTGGCGGTGCTGCGCAGCCGGATGGACAGCGGCACCGACGGCCCCGAACTGCGCGCGGAACTCGACGAACAGCTCAAGCGCATGAACGATCTGGTCGGCTACCAGCTCAGCCGCGCGGCGTCCGGCGGCCACAAGCTGTTCGCGGCGCCGCTGGCGCTGGAAGCCAGCGCCGAGGACATCGTCAGCGGGCTGGAAAAGGTCTATTCCCGGAAAGGCGTGCTCTGCGAATTCGAGATCGATCCGGAGGCGCGTTTCTACGGCGAAAAGGGCGACCTGCAGGAACTGCTGGGCAATCTGCTGGAGAACGCGTTCAAATGGGCGCGCTCGCGGGTGCTGCTCACCGTGAAAGCCGGCGAAAGCGCGCCCAACCGCCGCCCCGGCCTGCTGCTGCGGGTGGAGGACGACGGCCCCGGCATCCCGGAGGAAAAGATCGCGCTGGTGCTGCAGCGCGGCGTGCGAGGCGACGAGCGCGTGCAGGGCCACGGCATCGGTCTGGCGATCGTGCAGGACATCGTGCGCAGCTATCGCGGCGAACTGGAAGTCGGAAGTTCGCAGGAACTCAGCGGCGCACGTTTCGAAGTGACGCTGCCGCCGGGGCTGTAGGTCGGGCGTAGGTCGGGCTCAAGCCCGACATTGCGGCCTTTCAGTTGATTGCGAATGCAAAACGAAGCGGTTCGACCGACCTACGGCACCGCATGATCGGAAAGTCCCCGATCGAACGGGCTCCGCCCATAGAAACGTTCGAGATGCGCGGCGATCGCCGGCATCTCATCGCGCAGCAGCTGCGGCGCACTGAAATGGTATTCGCTGCAGACCGCGAAGAACTCGTCGGTGGCTTCGGCGGCATACGGGTCGATCGCGGTCTCGTGGCCGGCATCCACTTCGGCCACGAATGCGTCATAGGCATGCTGGAAATCCTGCGCCCACGCGCGCTGCCAGTCGCGCGGCAGCGGCGGAGTGCCGTCCATCACGCCGTCGAGCACGTCGAGCTTGTGCGCCATCTCGTGCACGGCGACGCAGCAGCCGGCCTCGGGATCGTCGAGATCGGCCTGCACGTCGGCCCAGGACAGGATCAGCGGCCCGGCGTCCCAGGACTCGCCGATGATGTCCTGATCCTCGATGTGCAGCACACCGGCGGCGTCGACGTGATCGCGCTGCACGCGGAACGCATCCGGATAGACGATCAACTGCGACCAGCCGTGCAGGCCCTCCGCGCCGAATTCAAGCAGCGGCAGGCAGCACAGCGCGGCCAGCGTACAGCGCTGATCGGGATCGAGCGTCAGGCCGTCGACCGGCGTGATGGTCTTGCGATGCAGGAACCGTGCGCTCAGCGCGGCGAGGCGGGCGTCGCGCATGGGGTCGAGCGCCGCAGCCCACGGTACGGCCGCGCGGACGCGGCGCCATTGCGCGGGATCGATGGAAGGATCGGTTCGGGCGAACAGTCCGCGGAACCAGCGCAAGCGAGACGGGGACCTTTTGAAATACGGTCGTCGAACAGATCAGCCGGACATGCCGGCCGGACGGATCAGCGGAACATGCCCGGCAGGAACCGGTGCCAGCGCGGTGCGCGGACCGGCGGCGTACCGTTGCTGCGGGCGGCCGGAGGCGTCTTGTTGGTGGCGGGCGCCGCACTGCGCTTCGCCGCCGCCGGTTTGATCGCGGGGGCCGTTTCGGCATCGTCGGTTGCGGCCACGATATCCGGGCATTCGGCGGAGTCGCCATTGGCGCTCGACAGGGGCGATGTGCGCGCAGCTACGGGCAGGCTGGCCAAGGCGAGCGCGAGAGTCGTGAACAGAACGAGGCGTGAGCGGCGCATGACGACTTCCATCGAATGGGGAGGGCCCGGACAAGACCCGGACTATAGCGCGGATGTGACCGGGTTGGAGCGCCCGTCCGGCGAACGGCGCCTTGCTGCGGCGCAGCACCGGGACCACCGGAGTTGCGGCAGACTCGCCACGTGAACGACATCGCCCCCGACCCGCAATCCGATACGCCCGCCCCTCCCGGCCAGACGCCCGCGCGTGCGCCCAGCCGCCCGGACACCCTGACCGCGCCGGCCCTGCGCCGGGCGCTGATCGCCGGCGCGCGCCGGGTCATCGCCGCCCGTGACGGCCTCAATAAAATCAATGTCTTTCCGGTGGCCGACGGCGACACCGGCAACAACCTCGCCTTCACCCTGGGCAGCGTGCTGAACGGCGCGCTGAGCCGGCGCAGCCGGCACATCGGCGAGCTGCTGAAGCGGATCGGGGACGACGCCATCGACGGCGCGCGCGGCAACTCCGGGGCGATCCTCGCGCAATTCCTGCACGGCGTGGCCGAACACGCCCGCGCGCAGCCGGTCCTGGACGCGCAGACCCTGGCCGCCGCGGTGCGTCACGGCGCCGACAGCGCCCGCAGCGCCCTCGCCCATCCGGTCGAAGGCACCATCCTGAGCGTGATCGACAGCTTCGCCGATGCGATGGAGGAATCCGCGACCCGGCTGCGCGACGATCCGCGCGGCGGATTCTCCAGCGCGCTGGTGCAGGCGCGCAGCGCGTTGGCGCGCACGCCGCAGCAGATGGCCCTGCTGCAGAAGGCCGGCGTGGTCGATGCCGGCGCGCAGGGTTTCGTCGATCTGCTCGAAGGCATCGCCGAATTCGTGGACGGCGGCCCGCGCGCGATGCGCCTGCGCACGCACTTGCGCGCGGCGAACGAAAGCGACGACGTTCATGGGCATGACGTTCATGGGCATGACGTCGTCGAACACGGCGACACCCACGACGACGGCCACGCGGCGCACGGCCAAGTCGATCCCGAGCGCCGCTGGTGCACCGAATGTCTGCTGATCGTGGACGGCGAGCGCGGCACGCCGATCCAGCGCGAACCGCTGCGCGCAGCGCTGGAAGCGATCGGCGCGGACTCGATGGTGCTGGCCGGCGGCGGCACGCGGATGCGCGTGCATGCGCACGTCGGCACGCCGCAGCAGTTGTTCGACGCCTGCGCCGCGTTCGCGACCGTCGAAGGCATGAAGGCCGACGACATGCTGCTGCAGTCGCAAAGCCCCGCGCGCGCCGACCGCATCGCGGTGATCACAGACAGCGCCGCCGATCTGCCCGAGGCCGTCATCGAACGTCACGGCATCCACGTGGTACCGGTGCGGGTGAATCTGGACGGCCGCGATTATCTGGACAAGATCGGCCTCGCCACCGGCGAGTTCTACCGGCGGATGGCGGCCTCGCAGCAAATGCCGCGCACCAGTCAGCCGCCGCCCGGCGATTTCCGGCGCCAGTTCGAATTCCTGTGCGCGCATCATCCTCTGGTGGTGTACGTCGGACTGTCGCGCGCGATCTCCGGCACCCTGCAATCGGCGGAACACGCCGCGGCGCGCGGCGATGCCGGCAAGGTCCGGGTGTTCGACACGATCAACGTCTCCGGCGGCCAGGGCCTGCTGACCTGGCGCGCGGCCGAACTGGCCGATGCCGGCGCCGATGGGGACGCGATCCTGCACGAACTCGAACGCCTGCGCCCGCTCACCCTCACCTGGGCGATGGCCCGCGACATCAGCCACGCCGTGCGCGGCGGGCGCATTCCCGCATGGGCCGAGCCCGCGGTGCGCTTCACCGGGCTCACGCCGATCGCGAAGGTGAACGCGGACGGCAAGCTGGGCATCGCCGGCGGCCTGTTCGCGAAAGCGAAAGCGCCGGAAGCGTTCGCCGCATATGTCGCGAAGCGCGCTGGTAAAGCACTGGGCAAACACACCCGGCTGCGCGCAATCATCGGTCACTGCGACGCCCGCGAAGACGGCGAGCGCCTGCTGGCGGCGCTGCGCGAGCGATTGAATCTGGTCGACGCGCATCTGGTCGAAACCGGCCCCGCCATCGGCGCGCATGCGGGGCGCGGGACATTGGTGGCGTCGTTGCAGCCGGCGCCGGATAAGATCCTCCTGTAGGAGCGGCGGCTTTCAACAGCCGAATGGCTGGTCAAGCCGCGATGGCCGGCGGAAAGACTTTCCGGAGCCATCGCGGCTCCCGCCGCTCCTACAGAACAACTTCACTCCTGCAGAAGCATTTCCCGCATCGCCATGTCCGCGCTCATCATCATCCTCATCCCCTACCTGCTCGGCTCGCTCTCCGGCAGCCTGCTACTGGGCAAGCTGCGCGGCGTGGACATCCGCACCCAGGGCAGCGGCAATGCCGGCGGCACCAATGCGTTCCGGACCCAGGGCGCGATGTTCGCGCTGGGCGCGGTGGCGATCGATATCGGCAAGGGCGCGCTGGCGGCGTGGTTGGCCCTGCGCTTCGCGGATACGGGCAACGTCGCCTGGCTGCCGTACGCCGCCGCATTCGCCGCGGCCATCGGCCACGTCTGGCCGATCTGGCACGGCTTCCGCGGCGGCAAGGGCGCGGCCACGGTGATCGGCGGCGTCGCCGTGCTGTGGCCGGCGGCGGTGCCGGTGCTGTTCGCGGTGTGGGTGTGCGTGCTGGTCCTCAGCGGATACGTCGGTCTGAGTACGATGCTTGCCGGGCTGGCGCTGGCGGTGTTGGCGGCGACGATGCAGGTCGATCAGACGCGTCTGATCTTCGCGGCGGCCTCCGCGCTGCTGCTGCTGTTCACCCATCGCGCGAACATCGCGCGGCTGCGCGCGGGCACCGAGTCGCGCTTCGAAAAAGCGCGGCTGCTGCATCGCTGGATGCGTCGCGCGTGATCGCGAACGATGGGCTTGAAGCCGCCGCAATGCGCGCGGCCATGCCGATATACGCAGCGTCGCGCATCGCCAGCCTCGACATCGTGGACAGCATCGATTCGACCAACAGCGAACTGCTGCGCCGCGAAACGCCCGCGCGCGGCCTCGCTGCGCTGTTCGCGGAGCACCAGACCGGCGGGCGCGGCCGTCAGAGCCGCGCCTGGGCGTCGCCGGCAGGCAGCAATCTGTATCTGTCGGTCGCGCGCTGTTTCGACGGCACGCTGGCCCGTCTCGGCGGCCTGAGCCTGGTCGCCGGCATCGCGGCCGCGGAAGCCTTGCATGCGCTGGGCGCGGACACGGTGCGCCTGAAATGGCCGAACGATCTGGTCACGATCGATGGCGACGCGCTGCGCAAACTGGGCGGCGTGCTGGTCGAAGCCGACTTGCAGGACGGACGACCGCGCGCGGTGATCGGCCTCGGCTTGAATCTGCGGATGCCCACGACCGCCGCAGTGGACATCGACCAACCCTGGACCGATCTGCAAGCGCTGCTGGGCGACACGCTGTTGGGCGACACGTTGCCGCCGCGCAATCGCGTCGCGGCCGTGGTGCTCACAACATTGGCCGAGCATCTGGATCGCTTCGACGCCGAAGGTCTGGCGCCGTTCCTGCCGCGCTTCGCCGCGCTGGACGCGCTGCATGGCGCCGCAGTGACCGCGACCATCGGCGACCGCACGCTTGCGGGCGTCGCCGCCGGGATCGCCGACGACGGCGCGCTGCGCCTGCGCACCGATGAAGGCGAACAGCTGCTGCGCGCGGGCGAAGTCACCGTGCGACGGCGACAGCCGACGCAGGCATGATGCCCACGATGACGACCTTTCTCTTCGACCTGGGCAATACCCGGCTGAAATACGCCCAGCTGCGCGACGACGGCAGCCTGGGCGATGTCGTGGCCGTCGCGCACGACGGCGACGCGCTGCCCGCGGACTGGGATGCGGCACTGCCGGCGCGCTTCGAGGCGGCGGCGCTGACCATGGTCGGCGCGACCGCGCTGCGGACGCGGCTGCTGGATGCGCTGACCGCGCGCTGCGGGCGGATCTCGATCGCGCGGACCGTGGCGACATTCGGCGGCCTGCGCATCGCTTATCCGCAGCCCGACACCCTGGGTGCGGACCGATTCCTGGCGATGCTGGGCGCGCGCGCGCGCAACCGACGCGCAAACGACATGCGGCCGTGGCTGGTGGTCGGCATCGGTACCGCCATCACGCTGGATCTGATCGACACCGACGGCCTGCATCGCGGCGGACGGATCGCGCCGTCGCCGGCGCTGATGCGCGAAGCCCTGCATGCGCGCGCAGCGCAACTCCCCGAACACGGCGGCGAGTGCGTCGCGTTCGCCGACAACACCCCGGACGCGCTGCGCTCCGGCTGCGACGGCGCCGCGCTGGCGCTGATCGACCGGGCACTGCGCGATGCCGAATCATGGCTGTGCGCGGCGCCGGCCCTGATCCTGCACGGCGGCGGGGTGGATGCCCTATCCGGGCTGAGCAGCGAGGCGACGCGCGCGCCGGCGCTTGTGTTGGAAGGCCTGGCGGCTTGGGCGACAATCCCCGCATGACCCTGCGCGCATCGATCGTCCTGCTGGCGGTACTCAATCTCGGCGTGGCCGCGTGGTGGCTGCTGCGGCCGGACACCGTGCCGGCGGCGGTCGTCGATCCGCCATCGGGCATCGCCCGCCTGCAACTGCTCAGCGAACGCGTGGGGCCCGCGCCGGCGAAGGTCGAAGCGGCCGCCGCCAAGCCCGACGAGACCGAAGCGCCGGCAGCGGCTGCAGCCGAAGCGCCGGCCGTCGCCGAACGCTGTTACAGCTTCGGCCCCTTCGCCGACGCCACAACGCTGGCGACCGCCCAGGCCGCCCTGCGCCCCGGCGCGCTGCGCCTGCGCACCCGCGAGACGCGCGAGGGCGGCGGCCGTGGCTGGCGGGTCTACCTGCCCGCCGCCGCCGACCGCGCCGCCGCGAACGCCAACGCCGACAAGCTCAAGGCCGCCGGTTTCACCGATCTGCTGGTGGTCGGCGACGGCACCGAGGCCAACAGCGTCGCGCTGGGCCGCTTCAGCAGCGAACCCCGGGCGCAGCAGCACGCCCAGGCGCTGCGCGCGGCCGGTTTCGAGGCCGCCAAGGCCGAGCCGCTGGGCGAGATCCGCATCGAGCGTTGGATCGATCTCGCCGCTGCCGAGGGTTTCGATGCCGCTGCCGCGCGTCGCGCCAGCGGGGCCACGCAGTCGCGGGCAACCGATTGCGCCGGGGTCCGCTGAATCGGGGTCTCTGTCCAGTCGAAGCACCCTGCTAGAATCTTCCCCTTCCTGTCGGTCCGCCTCGCGGCCCGCACAGCAGATCTCGCCGGCATAGCTCAGTTGGTAGAGCAACCGCCTTGTAAGCGGTAGGTCGTCCGTTCAAATCGGACTGTCGGCACCAAACCCCATTCTTCACGGGAATTCCCCATGCAGCGCAGCTTCCCGCCCGTGTCCCTGATCGGCGCTCCCACCGACATCGGCGCCGGCCACCGCGGCGCGCGGATGGGGCCCGATGCCCTGCGCATCGCCGGTATCGGCGAGGCGCTGGCCGCCCGCGGCGTGGATGTGGCCGATCGCGGCAACCTCGCCGGCCCGTCCAACCCCTGGCTGCCGCCCACCGACGGCTACCGCCATCTGGACGAAGTGGTTGCCTGGAACCGCCTGCTGATGGACGCGGTCGGCGCCGAATTGCGCGCGAACCGCATGCCGATCGTGCTCGGCGGCGACCACTGCCTGGGCGTCGGCTCGATCACCGCGGTCGCCCGCTACTGCCGCGACACCGGCAAGAAGCTGCGCGTGATCTGGCTGGACGCCCACGCCGACTTCAACACCAGCAGTGTCACGCCGACGGGCAATATCCACGGCATGCCGGTGGCCTGCCTCTGCGGCATCGGCCCGGAGCCGCTGGTCCATCTGGGTGGCAGCGTCCCGGCGATGCGCCCCGACGAAATCCGCCAGATCGGCATCCGCTCGGTCGACGACGGCGAGAAGCGGCTGGTGAAGGAATACGGCCTGGACGTCTACGACATGCGCTACATCGACGAAGTCGGCATGAAGCGCGTGATGGAAGAAGCGTTGGAAGACCTCGACGACAACACCCATCTGCACGTGAGTTTCGATGTGGATTTCCTCGACCCCAGCATCGCCCCCGGCGTCGGCACCACCATCCCCGGCGGCCCGAACTACCGCGAAGCGCAGCTGGTCATGGAAATGATCGCCGACACCGGCCGCATGGGTTCGCTGGATATCGTCGAACTCAACCCGGCGCTGGACAATCACAACGCCACCGCCGAACTCGCGGTGGATCTGGTGGAAAGCCTGTTCGGCAAGTCGACATTGATGCGGGATTGAGAATCATCTGGCTAAAAAACAGCTCGTTAAATTCGCGATCAAATGCAGAACCTAGTCGGCGCTCGAAACCAAGAAGTTAATAGGAGAAATAAAATGGCCAAGTCAATTTGCTTGTTTAATCACAAAGGTGGGGTTAGCAAAACCACAACCACATTCAATTTAGGGTGGAGCTTAGCTGATCGTGGCCATAAAGTTCTGATGGTCGATCTCGACTCGCAAAGCAACTTGACGGGTCTTGTGCTGGGTTACCGTGCGATAGATGACGAGCACATGGCCGCATTCTATGAAAGCCGCCAAAATTTGACGATGAAACCCATTGTTGACGCACTCATCAATGGTATTTCCCCAAACGATTTCCTTAAAACAAATTCTGGGGAACTGCTCCAAACCGGAAATCAAAACCTCTATCTTTTCGCGGGGCATCTTGATGTTGCCGACCTCGACTCACAAATAAGCGTCTCACTTAAAATTGCATCTGGCATACCGGCGACGAGAAACATTCCAGGAAACTTGCCAGCAATCCTTCAAGACATTGCTCGGCTGAAGGATGTTGACTATGTTCTATACGATCGCAGCCCAAACGTAGGCGGACTTAACGAGGTCGCGCTGATGTCCAGCGATTTCTTTATTGTCCCTACATCACCAGATTATTTCTGCTTACAGGCAATAGGGTCTCTAGAAAAGAATATTGTGAAGTGGCAGCGAGAGATTAGAAGATTCAGAGAAGACAATGGCTTCGACAACAGAAATTTCTCAATTCGTAACAATCCGAAATTCCTTGGAGCGGTCCAGCAACGCTATCGCCCTCGCAATGACAAACCTGCGACTTCATTCCAGACATGAATTGATCGAATTCGTGCCGCAATAAATAGCAATTTGATCCCATCATTGGAAAAAATTGACTGTACACTTCCTCGTTCGCGAGTTGAAGCCGCATTGCAGGGAAGTAGACTTACTGCATATGATTTAGCTCATGTTGCAGATTTCAACTCACTTATTGCAATCAGCCAGCAACTTTCAAAACCCGTTTTCGCACTTACTAACCAAGAAATAAAACAGGTAGGCAAAGTTTTTGGCCACGCGGAAGAAACCATAATTGAGAGCCGAAACAATTTTTCTGAAATCTTTGAGCATCTTGCAGAACGAGTTGAAAAGCTGACTTCATAACTCAGCTTTTCCCTTCGATGACCACATGGCTTCCTCCAGAGCAAGCCATGTGCTTATTCTAATTTCATCAAGATCGGCTGCTCGAAATTGTCGAGCGCTTAAGACGAATCACCCGACAGGTTATTAGATCGTGTCGCATACAACGACAAGGGAAATAAAGAACGGAACTGAGTCTAACAGCGCGAGCGGCAGCAGGTACCTCGTAGCTAAGGGGCCTCCGCTCTCTTGGCATTAGGTCGCCAACTTGATTTGGAACAGAGTCGCAGGCATCAGTCCCTCGCGATCCGCACCCTGCCCTCGACCACTTCCACCGCCACCATCCGCAACGCATCGCCGCGACAGGGCCCGGCAACACAGGCGCCTTCGCGCAGCTCGAAACTGGCGCCATGCGCAGCGCAGACCAGCAGGCCGTCCTTCGATTGCAGGAATTTGCCGGGCGCCCAGTCCAAGCGTCGGCCGGCGTGCGGGCAGATGTTCAGCCAAGCGCGAACGCGGTCGCCGTCGCGATGCAGGATCAGGGATTCGGCGCTGCCATCGAGCTCGGCTTCAACCTCCAGCAATTCGCCATCGGGCAGGTCGTCGAACGTCGCCAGCGGCTTGGCGGCGGCGTCCCGATTCAAGGCATCCTGACTTAACGAAGTTCTCACACCTTCCGTCATCGTGCGTCCGATACTGCGGCGACCGGCCGCTGGCCATTAGTGTGTCACGACACCTCCCCATGTTCGCTTCCTCCGTTCTGCGCTTCCAGAATTACCGCCACCGCAGCCGCGAATTCTTCGCGCCGCGCAAACCGCGACATCGCGCGCTGCGCATCCTCGTCGCACTGATCGGTGTCGCTGTGCTCGCGGGCCTGCTGGTGGTGGGCGTGATCGTCGGTGCGGCGATGCTGGGTATGGGCCTGCTGTCGCGTCTGTGGCGCCGTCGCGGCAAGCCGATCGCGGCAACGCCCGCACGGACCCTGGAAGGCGAATACCGGGTCGTTCGCAAGCCGATGCTGTCGAACGCGCGCTGAGCCCCGCACTTTCGAGCCCTTCGCGGCGGGCTCGACGCACCGTCGTCCGGCGCGCGATCATGGCGCCATGAACGCATCCCTCCCCGATCTGATTCCACCGCCCGCCGCGGCGCGCGTGCCCGTGCGCGGGCAATCGCTCACCGGATATTTTCCGGTTCGTCGCGTCTACTGCGTCGGCCGCAATTTCGCAGATCACGCCCGCGAGATGGGCGCCGCCGCGCCGGCGTCGAAAGCCGAACGCGGCACACCGGTGTTCTTTCTGAAGCCCGCGGACGCGCTTGTCGTCGATGGCGTGGCCGCCTACCCGCCCGGGACGCAGGATCTTCACCACGAAATCGAACTGGTCGTCGCGCTGGGCCAGGACGCGCCCGTCGGCGTACTCGATCCCGCCCAGGCCGAGGCGCTGATTTTCGGCTACGGCATCGGTCTGGACCTCACCCGCCGCGACCTGCAGGCCGCAGCGAAAGCCAAAGGGCTGCCGTGGGACACCGGCAAGGCCTTCGACCAGTCCGCCCCGATCAGTCACCTGCTGCCGGCGGCCGATGTCGGCGCGCTGGCCGCACGCACGCTGTCGCTGCGGGTCAACGGCGCGCTGCGCCAGGAATCGCGGCTCGATCAGCTGATCTGGGACGTGCCGGACATCCTGCATGAGCTGTCGAAACTGTACGCGCTGCGCGCCGGCGATCTGGTGTTCATGGGCACGCCCGCGGGCGTGGCCGTGCTGCAGCCGGGCGATGTCTGCGAAGGCCGCCTCGACGATCTGATCCGCCTCGATTGCCGGATCGCGCCGCCGCTGTAGAACCTCCGCAAAACAGTCGCGCGGGGCGCACGAAGACGCTTCCGCGGCCTGGATTCCGATCCGCATCATTCACTCAGACCGCAACTTCCGGAGGACGATTCCATGGGCATGATTTCCGAGTTCAAAGAGTTCGCGATGAAGGGCAATGTCGTCGACCTCGCGGTCGGCGTGATCATCGGCGCCGCGTTCGGCAAGATCGTGAGTTCGCTGGTCGATGGCGTGATCATGCCGGTCGTCGGCAACATGATCGGCGGGGTGAATTTCCGGGATCTCGCCTACGTGCTGCAGGACGCGGTGATCGGCGCGGACGGCAAGGAAGTCGCCGCGGCGGTCGCGATCCAGTACGGCGCCTTCCTGCAGACGGTCATCGATTTCACGATCATCGCGTTCGTGCTGTTCGTGGTGATCAAGGTCATGAACCGGCTGAAGAAAGCCGAAGCGGCCGCGCCGCCGGCCGTCGCCGAAGCGCCCGAGGACGTGCTGCTGCTGCGCGAGATCCGCGACGCCATCAAGAAATAAGTGCGCGACATGCGCCGGCCCGGTCGCGGCAGCGTGACCGACGGCATCTGTATCCGGGGCCGCGGGCTGATACGCTCGCGGCTTCGTTTTTCCGGGTCGGAGCGTTCGCAATGCGTTCGAAATCGTGGTCCATCGTTGCCCTGCTCACGGCAATCGTTACGGCGATCGTTACCGCCTCCGCAGGCGCCGCATCACCCGAGGCGCCGCGCGAAACCCGCATTCCCGAAGCCGCACGCGCGACTGCCGCACAGTTGCGCGAACAGGCGCTGCACGACAGGACCGCGTGGCAGGTGGTGGAATCGCTGACCACGGAAGTCGGGCCGCGCCTGGCCGGCAGCGAAGCCGATCTGCGGGCGGTGCGCTGGGCCGAGGCGAAGTTCAAGGCGCTGGGCTACGACAAGGTCCGGCTGGAGCCGGTGAGTTTCCCGAAATGGGTGCGGCGCGGGGAAAGCGGCGCAGTGGTGGGCGAATTCGCGCAACCGCTGCATCTGACCGCACTTGGCGGCAGCCCGGGCGGCACGGTCGAAGGCGAGGTGGTGCGTTTTGCCGACCTCGCCGCGCTGGAAGCGGCGCCGGCGGGATCGCTCGCCGGGAAGATCGCGTTCGTCGACTACACCATGCAGCGCGCGCGCGACGGCAACGGCTACGGGCCCGCCAGCCGGATCCGCAGCCGCGGGCCGAGCGCGGCGATCCGTGCCGGTGCGGTCGGTTACGTCATGCGCTCCGCCGGTACCGAACAACACCGCTATCCGCACACCGGCGTCACCCGCTTCGACGAAGGGCTGACGCCGATTCCTTCCGCCGCGCTGGCGCTGCCGGATGCCGAGCAGATCACCCGGCTGCTGACGCGCGGCAAGTCGATCCGGCTGCGCCTCGCGCTGGACTGCGGCTGGGACGGCACCGCCGAATCGTTCAATGTTGTCGGAGAGATCACCGGCAGCCATCGCACGCTGCGCGATGAGGTGGTGGTGATCGGCGGGCATCTGGATTCGTGGGATCTCGGCACCGGCGCGGTCGACGACGGCGCGGGCGTTGCGATCACCATGGCGGCCGGGCATCTGATCGGTCGCCTGCCGAAGGCGCAGCGACCCGCGCGCACCGTCCGCGTGATCGCATTCGCCAACGAGGAGCAAGGCCTCTACGGCGGCAAGGCCTACGCCGCGCAGTACAAAGCGGCGGTGGCGAAGCATCAACTGGTCGCTGAAAGCGACTTCGGCGCCGGTCGCATCTATGGATTCAACACCAGCGCCGCGCCGCACGCGAAAGCCGCGGTGACGCAGATCGTCGAGGTCTTGAAGCCGCTGGGCATCGAAGCCTTGGCCAAGGGTGGCCCCGGGCCGGACGTCGGCCCCATCGCCGCCGAGGGCGCGGCCTGGGCCTGGCTGGGGCAGGACGGGACCGATTATTTCGATCTGCACCACACGCCGGACGACACCCTGGACAAGATCGACCCCGCGGCGCTGGCCCAGAACGCCGCGGCGTATGCGGTGTTCGCGTATCTCGCGGCATCGGCAGACGGCGGCTTCGGCAGCGCACCGAAGGCGCCCGCAAGCCCCTGAAGATGAATCGCGTCACCCACGACAACCTGGTGCATATGCTGCAGGAAGCCGCGCTCTCGACCACGCTTGCGGCGATGATCCGCGAACCACACAAGGCCGCGGAGTACGAAGCGGTGGTGCATGCGATCAAGCGGATGGCGTGAGGGCTTGCCCTGTGGGAGCGACGCAAATCGCGACGGCTTGCGGAAAGTGTTTCAGCAACCTGTCGCGATTTGCGTCGCTCCCACAGGAAGCAATGGCATCACTCACAGAGAATGCTTCAGCGACTGCGGGCCCTGAACCACTCCGCCAGCAGCACCGACGTCGCGGCAGCCACGTTGAGGCTTTCCACCGCGCCGCTGCCCGGAATCGACAGCCGCAGATCGCAGGCCTTGGCGAGTTCCGTATCCATGCCCTCGCCTTCCGCACCCAGCACGAAGATCGTTCTCTCCGGCAACTTCGTCGCGAACAGATCGCCGCCGCCGCGCACGACGGTGGCGACGATCGAGAACCCCGCGCCGCGCAGCTGCGCGATGGCGTTGTCTTCGCGGCCCAGGCGCACGAACGGCACCATTTCCGCACCGCCCTCGGCGACGCGCGCGGCGGCGCCGGACAGCGCCAGGGTCGATTGCTTCGGCAACAACGCCGCGACCGCGCCGAAGTGCGCGGCGGAACGCAGGATCGCGCCGAGATTGTGCGGATTGCCCACGCCGTCCAGCCAAAGCGCGCAGCACGGCCCGGGCGGCAGCTCGCGCAGCCACGGCGCCATCGACAGCGGCTCCTCGCGCAGCACGTCCGCGATCACGCCCTCGTGGTGGGCGCTGGCGGCGAGTTTCTGCAGATCGTCCTGCTCGACCACGCGATAACCGACGCGGTTGGCGACGCACCATTTCAGCAGCGGCTGCAGCTGCGGAATCCGCGCTTCGGCCAGATACAGTTTGCGGATGGCCTGCGGACGTCGCGCGAACACCGCGCGCACCGCATTCAGGCCATAGAGACGCAGCTCGACGTCGCGGCGCTGTTGGCGCGCGGGCTCGGCAGGCGCCGGGGAGGAATAAGGAGTTTGTTTCCAGGGCATGAGCGATTGTAACGAGTGTTCGCAGCGGCTGCGGGCGAACGCCGCGGCCTGCGGATCAGCCGAAGAACACCCACGCCGCCAGCGCGACCACACCGATCAACAGCCACACCCACTGATGGGTAACGCCATCGCCGGGCATCACCGTCGGCGGATGCGACTTCGACATGACCGAAATGGTCTCGGCGCGCGAGGCGATCTGCGCTGCGGTCGCGCCCAGATGATGTGGACCGCTGTGATCGCCGGACTGGTCGTTACCGCCGTTCTGCTGCTCGGCGATGCGCCCGGCGAGGTTCTGTATCATCGCCATCGCCGACTTCAGGTCGCCGCCGCTGGCCTCACGCAACAGCTTGATCGCACCCATCTTGTCGCCGCGCTGCAGGGCGTCGATCACCGATTGCGGCACTTGCTGGGTGGTCATGGGCGGCTCTCCGGAAGCGATTCGCGCAGCATAGCGCGCCGAGGTGGCCCGCGCGGCAGGGCGCCGCGTGAGCAGGGAGCCGGGCGCGATCTCAGGCGTGTCCGGCAGCCTGCGGCGTCTCGCTTTCCAGCTTCTCCAGCGCATGCTTCACCGCTTCGGGCGAATGCGTGAAGGGCGCGAGCAGACGGTAGAACGCCGGCACCACGAACAGCGACAGCAGGGTCGAGAACGCCACGCCGAAGATCACCACGATACCGATGGTGGCGCGGCTGGCGGAGCCCGGACCGCCGGCCACGACCAGCGGCACCGCGCCCATGATGGTGGCGATCGAGGTCATCAGGATCGGGCGCAGGCGCACCACGCAGGATTCGATGATGGCCTCGCCGATCTCCCTGCCCTCGTCGCGCAGCTGATTGGCGAATTCGACGATCAGGATGCCGTTCTTCGCCGCCAACCCCACCAGCATCACGATGCCGATCTGACTGAAGAGATTGAGCGTACTGCCCGCCACCCACAGCCCCAGCAGCGCGCCCAGCACGCCCAGCGGCACCGTCAGCATGATCACCAGTGGGTGGATGAAGCTCTCGAACTGCGCGGCCAGCACCAGATACACCACCAGCAGCGCCAGCGCGAAGGTCAGCAGCACCGCGCCGCCGGCCTTCTGGAATTCGCGCGACTCGCCCTTCCA
>JBKJTC010000124.1:0-35290 GCA_046590925.1 Lysobacteraceae bacterium
ACCGAAATATATGGAGTGGTACGGCGCTTTCGGCCTGATGGTCACCCTGGTGTGGCTGTACCTCGAACTGCTGCGCCTCCTGTCGAAACTGCAGTCGCGCGACTGATCCCGGACCAGCGAACAAAAAAGCAAAAAAGAAAACGGGGCGCTTCAGGCGCCCCGTTTTTTTGCGTCTCAAACCGCACGAACGTCCCCGGCCGAAGCTTCAAAGCCGGCTGGCGATCGCCTTGGCGAAGGACATGGTATTGCCGGTACCGCCGAGATCCGGAGTGAGCGAATCCCTGGCTTCCAGGGTAGCGACGATGGCGTGACGCAGACGGGTAGCGTTGTCCGGCTGCCCGACGTGGTCGAGCATCTGGCCGATCGCCAGCAGCAGCGCGCAGGGATTGGCGACGCCCTTGCCGGCGATGTCCGGCGCCGAGCCGTGGACGGCCTCGAACATCGCCGCCTCGGTGCCGATGTTCGCACCCGGCGCCAGACCCAGGCCGCCGACGAGGCCGGCGCAGAGGTCGGAAATGATGTCGCCGAACAGGTTGGTCGTCACGATGATGTCGAACTGCTCCGGGCGCATCACCAGTTGCATGCAGGTGTTGTCCACGATCATCTCGTTGCAGAGGATGTCGGGATATTCGGCGGCGACGATGCGCGCGGTGCGCAGGAACAGACCCGACGTCGACTTCAGGATGTTGGCCTTGTGGACCACGGTGACTTTCTTGCGGCCGGTCCTGCGCGCCAGATCGAAGGCGTAGCGAACGATGCGCTCGGAGCCGCGGCGGGTGATCTTCTGGGTCAACATGGCGGTTTCGCCGTCTTCCGACAGCGTCTGGCCTTCGCCGATGTACGCGCCCTCGGTGTTCTCGCGGACCGTGATCAGATCCACGCCGGTGGGGAAACGCGACTTGGTGTTCGGGAACGACTTCGCAGGGCGCACGTTGGCGTAGAGGTCGAAGCGCTTGCGCAGTTCGACGTTGATCGAGCTGAAGCCCTCGCCGACCGGCGTGGTCAGCGGGCTCTTGAGGGCGATGCGGTTGCGGCGGATCGAGTCGAGGGTCGACTGCGGCAGCAGTTCGCCATGTTTCTCCAGCGCGACCATACCGGCGTCGGCTTCCTCGTACTGCAGTCCGGTGCCCATGGTGTCCAGCACGGACAGCGCGGCCTCCATGATTTCGGGGCCGATGCCATCGCCACGGATGACGGTAATCGTTTGGGTCATGATCTGGTTCCAGACAGGCCCTGCGCAGCGCGCAGGGCCTGGATTCGGGATGGTGGCTTGTGAGGGTGATCGGGCAGCGTTATGCACGCACAACCGTCGAATTATGCCGTAACGGCGCTCATCCTGCTCGAACGCCGCATTCAGACCATGGTCGAATACGGCACAGCGGCCCGCTGGCGGGCTCAGCCGTGGTCGTGCGCCGGCGCGACGGCGGTGGCGTCGCCTTGTTCGAGTTTGTCGAGGAAATCGACCGCACGGCGCAGGTGCGGGATGACGATGGAGCCGCCGACCACCAGCCCGACCGAGAAGGTTTCGAACATCTCGTCGCGGCTCACGCCGGCTTCCTTGCACTGGGCGACGTGGTAGCTGATGCAGTCGTCGCAGCGCAGGACCATCGACGCCACCAGGCCAAGCAATTCCTTGGTCTTCACGTCGAGCGCGCCGGCCTGATAGGTCTGGGTGTCGAGCGCGAAGAAACGACGGACAACCTGATTGGGTTCGGCCAGAATGCGTTCGTTCATGCGCTTGCGGAAGTCCGTGAACTCGGCGATCCGGTCGTTTTCGCTGGCGCCGCTCATGCGCCCTCTCCGTTCAGCAGCGGCTCGAATTTGCCGGCGCGGTGCAGCGCCATCATGTCGTCGAAGCCACCGACGTGGACGTCGCCGACGAAGATCTGCGGCACGCTGGTACGCCTGGTCCGCGCCATCATCCGTTCGCGCTCGGCCGGGTCGGTATCGATCCGGATCTCGGACCAGCTCAGGCCTTTGCTTTTCAGGAAGTTCTTGGCGGAAACGCAATACGGGCACATCGCGCTGGTGTAGATCACGATCGGTGTCTGGGGGGCGGCATCGCTCAAGGCGGTCTCCTCGTCGCGCGGCTGCGCGGGTTGTCCGGGAAAAGTGAAGCAATCGATATCTGGGCGGACATGATGAGGGTCGTACCGGGGCTTTTCCAGCTGTCGCACGCAACGCTGCGATCCCCGGAACGAAGCCGGCGGCATGCGGCCGAAGCATCCGCGACGTCTGGCTTAACAACGCATTCACGCCCATCCGGCCCGGAAGCGGCATGCTGTCCCATCGATCTGTACCCGAGAATCCTGCCCATGCGTTTGCCGGCCGCCGTCGCTGCCCTTACTTTCACGCTCGCGGCGTTCATGGCCCCGGCACAGGACAACCGGCTGCCCGACATCGGTTCTTCGGCCAACGAACTGCTCAATCCCGCGAAGCAGGCGGAATACGGCAGCATGCTGCTCAGCCAGTTGCGGCATTACGGCTATGTGCTGGACGACCCGCTGATCGACGGCTGGCTGCAATCGGTGGGGCATCGTCTGGCATCGGCCAGCGACAAACCGCAGCAGCCGTTCACGTTCTTCATGCTGAAGGACCGGCAGTTCAACGCGTTCGCGACGCTCGGCGGCTATATCGGCACCAATGCCGGTCTGGTGCTGGCGGCGGAAAGCGAGGACGAAGTGGCGGGCGTGCTGTCGCACGAGGTCGCCCACGTTACCCAGACCCATGTGCTGCGCAGCGTCGAACGCGCGCAGAAGGACAGCGTGCCGATCCTGCTGGCGATGCTGGGCGCGATCGCGATCGCCCAGTCCGCGGGCGGCAACTCCTCTGACGACGCGTCGATGGCGGCGCTGGCTTCGGCGCAGGCGCTGATGATCCAGAGGCAGATCGACTACACCCGCTCCAACGAATCCGAGGCCGACCGGCTCGGCATCCAGACCCTCGCCCGCGGCGGTTACGACCCGAATGCGATGGCGAACATGTTCACCCGCATGCAGACGATTTCGCGGGTGAATCAGGGCGGCGAGCGCGAGCGCACGCCCGACTACCTCCGCTCCCACCCGGTCAATACCACCCGGATCAGCGAAGCCAAGCAGCGCGCCGCGGACCTGGCGACGAAGGCCCCGGCGTTCGACCCGGGCAGCACCATCACCAGCGAGAATCCGCTGTTTCCCTCCAGCCTGCGCGTGGCCGGCCCGGTACGCACCAACGACAACGTGCAGTTCGGCTGGGCCCGGGAACGCATCCGCGTCTTCAGCGCCAACACAACGACCGACGCGATCCGCGAATACGAACAGCAAGGCCGGTCCAAGCCGTTGACCGACGCCCAGCGTTACGGCCTGTCGGTCGCGCGCTATCGCAACGGCGACTACGCCCTCGCCGCAAAGGAGCTGACGCTTCTGCTTGCGAAGTATCCAGCGGACCCGTGGATCGTCATCGCCATGGCCGAAACCGAGGCCCGCAGCGGCAATCTGGCCGGGGCCGATACGCGCCTGGAGACCTTCCTTCAGCGAAGTCCCAATCACCGCGCTGCGGTGCTGAGTTACGCCCAGCTGTTGGCTGAACGCAACGACGTCGGCGCCGGCAAACGCGCCCAGGCGGTATTGCGGCCGTTGTTGGTCACAGCAAAGGAAGATCCGGTCTTCCAGGAGACGTTCGCACGCGCCAGCGAAGTCGCCGGCGACCCCGACCGGGCAGGCGAGGCTTATGCAGAGGCCGAATACCTGAACGGACGACCGGAACGCGCACTGATCCAGCTCAACACACTGCTCAAGCGGCCCCAACTCGACTACTACGCCCGGGCGAGGATCGAAGCCCGCATCGCCGTCATCACCCCGACCGTACTGGAACTGCGCCGGCAGGGCGTACGCGACGAGGTGCTCGACCGGCGCTGACACCGAAGTCGGTCGAAGCAGGCATCACATCGCCCGATTGACATCACTGCATCACGGCATCACGATGCGGGGATGCGAACCACCATCGACCTCCCCGAAGATCTGCATCGCATCGCGACCAGCCTTGCGCATCACACCGGACGCAGCCTTGGCCAGACAGTGGCCGAACTGATGCGCCGTGGATTGGCGGCCGATGCCGGTCGGGTCACCGATACGCCTGCAAGCTATATCGTCCATCCCCAGACCGGGCTACCGGTCGTGGCGTCGCTGCAGCCGATCACCAGCGACGACGTCAAAGCGCTGGACGACGAAACATGACTCATTTGCTGGATGGCAACGTGCTGATCGCGCTGATCGACCGCTCTCACGTGCATCACCCGGCGGCGGTGCGCTGGTTCGAATCGCGCGTCGACGCATTCGCGACCTGCCCCATCACCCAGGGCACATTGATGCGCATGCTGCTGCGGTTCGGCGCCGTGGCCGACGCGCCATCCGCAGTCGCGGTCCTGGTCCGGCTGACCAGCCACACCCGGCACACGTTCTGGCCCGACGATCTCGGTTACACCAGGATTTCGTGGGTCGGCGTGCTGGGCCATCGCCAAGTCACCGACAGCTACCTCGCTGCGCTTGCACGCCATCGCAACGGGCGTCTGGCGACGTTCGACCGCGGACTGGCCGCCTTGCATGCCGACGTGGCCGATCTGATCGATCCCTGACGCGCGCGCTGCCGCGATCTCAGCCGCATACCGCATGATCCTGCGGTTGCGCACAAGATACGACACACATGTCCGTCGTCATGGTCCGGTCATAAAAATGTCGTCTACTGTGCCCGCTCCCCGGAATGGCCGCAGCCGGCCCGCCGAGCCGCCCGCTCCGGGCACCATGCAGAGCCACGACATGCAGAAGCGCATCCTGATCGTCGACGACGAACCCGCGATCCGCGATATGGTCGCCTTCGCCCTGCGCAAGGGCGAATACGAACCGATCCACGCCGGCGACGCCCGCGAAGCCCAGGCGGCCATCGCCGAGCGCGTCCCCGATCTGATTCTGCTGGACTGGATGCTGCCCGGCACCAGCGGTCTGGAACTGGCCCGGCGCTGGCGCCGAGATGCCCTCACCCGCGACATTCCGATCATCATGCTCACCGCGCGCGGCGAAGAGAACGACCGCGTCGGCGGCCTCGAAGCCGGCGTCGACGACTACGTCGTGAAACCCTTTTCCGCCCGCGAACTGCTCGCCCGCATCCGCGCGGTGCTGCGCCGCTCGCGCGAGGACGACGAGGATGGCAGCGTCCAGGTCGGCGGCCTGCGCATCGACGGCGCCTCGCACCGGGTGTATGCCGGCGACGCGCAGATCCAGATCGGCCCGACCGAATACCGGCTGCTGCATTTCTTCATGACGCATGCCGAACGCGTCTATACCCGCAATCAACTGCTGGACCACGTCTGGGGCGGCAACACCTACGTCGAGGAGCGCACCGTGGACGTGCATATCCGCCGGCTGCGTCGCGCGCTGGAACCCGTGGTGCTCGACGGCATGGTCCAGACCGTGCGCGGCGCCGGCTATCGCTTCTCGGCTACGCTCTGAGCGCCATACTCTGAGCGCCATGCTGCCCGCGCAGACCGCGCGGCCGCAGATCATCGGTGCTGCGATCTGCGTCCCGGCCATTCTTGACCCACCATCTTTGACTCACCATCTTTGACTCACCGATTCCCATAGACTCAGCGGATGCCGAACGACGCTCGATCCGCATGGTTCAAGACCCTCGGCCAGCTCGCGCTGGCGCTTGTCGCCGCGCTTGCGCTCGGCTTGGCCGTCGGCCACGTCTGGCCTGTCATTACCATCGCCGCGCTCGGCGTGGTCGCCTGGCATTACTGGAAACTGCGCAAGCTGCTGCTGCGGCTCACCGCGCGACAGCGGCTCACGCCGTCCACCGGCCCCGGGGTCTGGAATGAGCTGGATCGCCTGCTCTATCGCGGCCAGAACGAGATGCGCGCGCGCAAGCGCCGGCTGATCGACATGCTGCGCGCCTACCGAGCCGCCACCGCCGCGCTGCCCGACGCCATCGTCGTGGTCGAGCGCAACAGCCAGCGCATCCAGTGGTTCAACGAAGCCGCCACCCGGCTGCTGGGCCTGCATTATCCGAGCGACCTCGGCGCGGCGCTCAGCGACCGCCTGCAGCCGCTGCCGATCGCGCACTGGCTGACCGGCGGGCGCCACGCCGAACCGCTGCTGGATGCCGCGTCGCCGGTGCAGCCCGACCTGCGCCTGAGCCTGCGCTTGATTCCGTACTCCGACGAACTCTGGCTGCTCATCGCGCGCGACGTCAGCAAGCTCATGCATCTGGAACAGATGCGCCGCGATTTCGTCGCCAACGTGTCGCACGAACTGCGCACCCCGCTGACCGTGGTCCACGGCTATCTGGACATGCTCGATCCCGTCGAACATCCGGAATGGGCGCCGATGCTCAACGAGATGCAGCGCCAGTCGCAGCGCATGACCCAGCTGGTCGAGGATCTGCTGATGCTGTCGCGGCTGGAAGCCCAGGAAGAGTTGCCCGAGGAAATCGTCTCGATGGCGCCGATGCTGACGACACTGAAGCGCGAAGCCGATGCGCTGAGCCAGCGCCGGCACACGATCACCGCCGAAGACCTCGCCGGCGTGGATCTTTGGGGCTCGACCAAGGAACTGCACAGCGCATTCTCGAATCTGGTCGGCAACGCGATCCGCTACACGCCGGCCGGCGGCAGCATCCATATCCGCTTCGCATCGGAACGCGACGGCGGCGTGAGCCTGTCGGTGGAAGACACCGGCTACGGCATCCCCGCCGCGCATCTGCCGCGCATCACCGAACGCTTCTACCGCGTGTCCACCAGCCGCTCCCGCGAAAGCGGCGGCACCGGCCTCGGTCTCTCGATCGTCAAGCACGTGCTGAATCTGCACCAGGCGCGGCTGGAGATCGAAAGCGAAGTGGGCCGCGGCAGCCGGTTCGCCTGCCGTTTCGGACGCGAGCGCATCCGCGCGCGCGACCTCGACTCTTATCCAGAAGATCACGAATGAGCACACGCACGCCCGTACGCCCTGCGAAACATTCTCCTGCGCGGAAGTCCGCGCGCGCCTCCGGACGCGTGCCGACACAGCCCCAACCGCAGCCCGATCCGTCCCAGGACGCCGATCCGCAGCGCGACCCCGCGCTGTCTCTCAATCGCGAACTGCCGCAGCTCGACTTCAACTTCCGGGTACTGGCGCATGCGCAGGACGCTGGGGTGCCGCTGCTCGAACGGCTGAAATATCTGTGCATTTCCTGCACGAATCTGGACGAATTCTTCGAAATCCGCGCCGCCACCGTGCGCCAGGCGCAGGATTTCGGCATGCCGCTGGCGCCCGACGGCATTCCCCATGCGACCCTGCTCAAACGCATCCACGATCGCGCCGCGGAACTGGTGGACGGGCAGTACCGCTGCTGGAACGAAGTGCTGCGCCCGGCGCTGAACGAAGCGGGCGTGCGCGTGCTGCACAGGCAGGACTGGAACGCGCGGCAGACGCGCTGGCTGCGCGCCTATTTCCGCGACGAAATCATGCCGGTGCTGTCGCCGCTGGGCCTGGATCCCGCGCATCCTTTCCCGAAGATCCTCAACAAGTCGCTGAACATCGTGGTGGTACTGAAAGGCAAGGATGCGTTCGGCCGCGCCGGCCATCTCGCCATCGTGCGCGCGCCGCGATCGCTGCCGCGCATCATCCAGTTGCCCGAGCGCGCATCGGGCGGCGAACACGACTTCGTGTTCCTGTCCGCGGTGTTGTCCGCCTTCGTCGATGAACTGTTTCCGGGCATGGAGGTCAAGGGCGCCTACCAGTTCCGCGTCACCCGCAATTCGGAACTGATCGTCGACGAAGAAGAAGTCGAGAACCTCGCGCTCGCGCTGCGCGACGAACTGGTCGGCCGCGGGTATCTGCGCGCGATGCGGCTGGAAATCGCCGCCGATTGTCCGAATCCGATCGTGCGCACGCTGCTCGAGAACTTCGAGCTGCCGGAAAACGCGGTCTATCGCATCCAGGGGCCGGTGAATCTCAATCGCGCCGCGCAGATCTACGACCTCGTGCAGCGCCCCGACCTGAAATTCGTGCCGTACCAGCAGCGCAAGCTGAAGGACATGGAAACGATCTTCGAGCGCGCCTCGGCTGACGACGTGTTGCTGCATCACCCTTTCGACGCATTCGCGCCGGTGCTGGAGCTGATCAAACAGGCAGCGGAAGATCCGAACGTGCTGGCGATCAAGCAGACCCTGTACCGCGCCGGCAAGGATTCGCCGATCGTGGAGCATCTGATCCAGGCCGCGCGCAATGGCAAGGACGTGACCGTGGTGATCGAACTGCGCGCGCGTTTCGACGAGGAGGCGAATCTGCGCCTCGCCGACCGCCTGCAGGACGCCGGCGTGCAGGTGGTCTACGGCGTGGTCGGTTACAAGACCCACGCCAAGATGCTGCTGATCGTGCGCCGCGAGGGCCGCAAGCTCGTCCGCTACACCCACCTGGGCACCGGCAATTATCACGCCGGCACATCCCGCGCCTACACCGATTTCGGCCTGATCACCGCCGATCCGGAGATCGGCAGCGACGTGCACCAGATCTTCCAGCAAATCTCGGGCCTCGCTCCGGCGATCAAGCTCAAGAGACTGTTGCAATCGCCATTCACCCTGCACGCAGGCGTGCTCAAGCGGATCGAACGCGAAGCCAGGCACGCGAGCGCGGGCAAGGAGGGACGGATCGTCGCCAAGATGAATGCGCTGAACGAACCACAGGTGATCCGCGCGCTGTACGAAGCCTCGCAGGCCGGCGCGAAGATCGATCTGCTGGTACGCGGCGCCTGCACGCTGCGCCCGGGCATTCCCAGCGTGTCCGAGAACATCCGCGTGCGCTCCATCGTCGGCCGCTTCCTCGAACACAGCCGGATCTGGTGGTTCGGCAACGACGACGACCCGGAGCTGTTCTGTTCCAGCGCCGACTGGCTGGAGCGCAATCTCCTGCGCCGCGTCGAAATCGGCTTCCCCATCCTCGATCCGGAGCTTGCGGCACGGGTGAAGGAAGAATCGCTGGACAACTATCTGCTCGACAATCTCAACGCATGGGAATTGCAGGCCGACGGCAGCTACCAGCGGCTCGCGCCCGAAGGCGATGCGATGCCGCATTCGGCACAGGCGACGCTGCTGGCCAAGCTCTGCGGTTGAATCCACCTGTAGAGCGGGCTTCAGCCCGCTGCGTTGACCTGACATGAGGAGCAGCGGCCTGAAGGCCGCTCTACGTATGTCCTGCCGAAATCTGTGTTGCACCGCCGCCACAGGCGTTCCGTTTGCGGGTCCATGTTGTTAGGCTGCGCGGGCACTCGCCGCCGTATCGTCCGACCCGCGACAGGAACATCGCTTGAACCGATCCGTTTCCCTGCACCACTTGCCCGCCGCTCCCCTGCAGGATGGCGACTCGCTGGCCGCCATCGACCTCGGTTCCAACAGCTTCCACATGGTCGTGGCGCGCAATGTGCTGGGCCAGTTGCGGGTCATCGACCGCCTGCGCGAAACCGTGCGTCTTGCCGATGGGCTGGACGGCAAAGGCGGCCTGAACGACGACGCGCGCGAGCGTGCGCTGGATTGTCTGTCGCGTTTCGGCCAGCGCATCCGCGACCTGCCGCCGCATCGCGTGCGCGCCATCGCCACCAATACCGTCCGCGCGCTGCGCGATCCGCAATCCTTTCTCTCGTCCGCCGAATCCGCGCTGGGCCACGGCATCGAAGTGGTGTCCGGCCGCGAGGAAGCGCGCCTGATCTATCTCGGCGTCGCCCACGCGCAGCCGCCGAAACCGCAGCAGCGTCGGCTGGTGATCGATATCGGCGGCGGCTCCACCGAGTGCATCATCGGCTCCGGCTTCGACACCATCGAACGCGAAAGCCTGCAGATCGGCTGCGTCGCCAGCACCCGGCGCTTCTTTCCCAACGGCAAACTCTCGAAAAAACGCTGGAAGGAAGCATTGACCGAGATCGAAGCCGAATTCCAACAGTTCGCCGGCCTGTATCGCGGGCTCGGCTGGCAGGAAGCGATCGGTTCTTCCGGCACCAACAAGGCGATCGGCGACATCTGCGCCGCGATGAAACTGACCAAGGGCGCGATCACCGCCGAAGCTTTGCCGATCGTGCGCGAGCGTCTGCTCGCCGCCGATCGCATCGACGCCATCGATCTACCCGGATTGCCCGACGACCGCAAACCGATCATCGCCGGCGGCATCCTCATCCTGGAAGCCGCGTTCGAAACCCTCGGTCTGAAACGCTTGATGGTCAGCAAGGCCGCGCTGCGCGAAGGCGTGCTGTACGACATGCTCGGCCGCGGCGGCGTGGACGATCCGCGCGATATTTCCATCGATGCGCTGATGCAGCGTTATGGCGTCGACCGCGCGCAGGCGAAGCGCGTCGAAGACACCGTGCTGCGGCTGTTCGGCCAGATCGCCGCGCGATGGAACCTCGGCGACGACGAACGCCGGATGCTGATGTGGGCCGCGCGCGTGCACGAACTCGGTCTGGCCATCGCGCACAGCCAGTATCACGTCCACGGCGCCTACATTCTCGAACATTCCGATATCGCCGGTTTCTCGCGCCAGGAGCAGTCGTTCCTGGCCGCACTGGTGCGCAACCACCGCCGCAACATCTCGAACAAATCGCTCGATGCCCTGCCCGACCGCCTGCATGCGGCGGTCAGGCGAAGCGCTGCGCTACTGCGTCTGGCGGTGCTGCTGCACCGTTCGCATGAGGCCGAGACGATTCCGAAACTGGAACTGCGGCTGGCCGGCAACACCATCGCCGTTTCGATGTCGAAAAGCTGGCTCGACCGGCGCCCACTGCTGCGTTCGGACCTGGAACACGAGCCGGAAGGTTTCGCGGGGCTCGGCATCGAGCTGCATCTCGCGCTGTGACGCCAGGCAGCGCATCCGCCATCCGGAACCGCTGTCGTTCCTGACGCGTCATCGCGCTGTCACCGCTGCGCCACCGTGGTTTCATCTGTCGTCGTCATGCTTCTTCAAACCGAAGAGCGATGCCGATGCGCTACGCGATCGTCACAGAGACCTATCCGCCGGAAATCAACGGCGTCGCGCTCACCGTGCAGAGTCTCGAACAGGGTCTGCGCGAACGCGGCCACACCGTTGGCCTGATCCGGCCGAGGCAGTCGCGGAACAGCGCATCGGTGGCGCACGAACATCTCGTCGCAAGCCTGCCGCTGCCGCGCTACCCCGGCCTGCGTTTCGGTCTGCCGGCGATGCGAAAACTGATCTCCCTGTGGAACCTGCACCGCCCGGATGCGATCTATGTGGCCACGGAAGGCCCATTGGGGTGGTCGGCGCTGCGTGCGGCGCGTGCGCTGCACATCCCCGCCGCGACCGGATTCCACACCCGTTTCGATCTCTACATGCGCGATTACGGCGCGCCGTTCCTGCAGTCGGCTGCACTGCACTGGATGCGCCGCTTCCATAACGGCGCCCAGGCGACCCTGGTGCCTACCCATGCCCTGCGCGAGGATCTGCAGGGCATGGGCTTCCGACATGCGACGCGGCTGCCGCGGGCCGTGGACAACGGACTCTTTCATCCCGCACGCCGCGATGATGCGCTGCGTGCGTCCTGGGGGCTGCGCGCCGAAAACATCGCCGTCATCCATCTGGGCAGGATCGCGCCGGAGAAGAATCTCGGCCTGGCGGTGCGCGCGTTCCGCAACATCCAGCAGCGATGCCCCGACGCGCGCTTCGTCTGGGTCGGCGACGGCCCGGCGCGCGAGCAACTGGCGAAGGACAATCCGGACTTCGTGTTCTGCGGCATCCAGCGCGACGAAACGCTGGCGCGGCATTTCGCGAGCAGCGACCTGTTCCTGTTCCCCAGTCGCAGCGAAACCTACGGCAACGTGACCCTCGAAGCGATGGCCAGCGGCGTACCGACCGTCGCCTTCGATTACGGCGCGGCGCACGAATGCCTGCGCGACGGCGAACCCGGCGCGGCGATAGCCGACGGCACCGCCGACAGCGACGACGCATTCGTCCGCGCCGCGGTGCGCATCGCCGCGGATGCGCATCTGCGCGCGCACATGCGCATCGCCGCGCGCGATGCGGTGTCCGAGCTGCGCCCGCAGCAGGTCGCCGCCGACTTCGACGCCATCCTCCAACGCCTTGCCTTTGCGGGGAAACGCCATGAACAGCCGATTGCTGCGTCGCCGGTTACGCACGAATGAATCGGCGTGGTGCCTGCGCGCGAACGCGCTGTGCGGGCGGATCGCGACGCGGCGCTTCTTCGCGCTGATCAGCCGGCTCGGCGATGGCGTGTTCTGGTACGGATTGATGGCTGCGCTGGTGGTGTTCGGCGGCGGTACTGGCGCGGTGGCCGCGCTGCATCTCGCGGCGATCGGCCTGGTATCGCTGATCCTCTACAAGGCCCTCAAACGCTGGACGCGGCGCCCGCGCCCCTGCGCTGCGGACCTGCGCATCCGCGCCTGGGTCGCGCCTCTGGACGAATTCAGCTTCCCGTCGGGCCATACGCTGCATGCGGTGGGGTTCACCATCGTGGCGCTGTCGTACGTGCCCTCGCTGGCGTGGCTATTGATCCCGTTCGCCGCCAGCGTCGCGGTCACGCGGGTCGTGCTGGGTCTGCATTATCCCAGCGATGTGCTGGCCGCGACCGGCATAGGCAGCGCGTTGGCGCTGGGTTCGATCTGGTTGCGCGACAGCACCATCAGCACCCTGCTCCTGTAGAGCGGCCTTCAGGCCGCTGCTCTATGTGCCGTCGCTCTGTCTTCGCAAAAGCAGCGGCCTGAAGGCCGCTCTACAGAACGGATCATTCGCAGCTTTCAACCGTCGCCTGCTGCAACGCTGGCACCCACTGCCCCGACCAGTCGCGATCGTTCGCCACCTGTGCGTTTGCACGACTGTCGCGCAAACGCTGCGGTTCGAAGTCGGCATACGCCCAGCCCCAGGCTGCGGAAGTGACAGCCGCGATGCCGTCGGCCGGCAGCCCGACATCCATCGGCGCGTACACCGTCGCATCGCCGGTGTTGACGTCGAGCATGGGGCTCCACTGCGCCTCGCCGGCGGTCACCGCCTTCGCGACGAAGCAGCGATTCTCCAGCGCCCGCGCGAGGCAGCCCACGCGCACGCGGGTGGCGCCGGCCGCAGTGTCGGTGCAGCTCGGCACCAGCAGCAACTGCGCGCCGGCCTCGCACTGCGCGCGCACCGGCAGCGGAAATTCGATGTCGTAACAGATCGCGATGCCGGCGCGCACGCCGTCGAAATCGAACACTTTCAGCGCATCGCCGGCTTCGATGACACCGGTCTTTTTCTCGAATCCGGTGAGCTGCAATTTGTCCTGCCAGACATGGCCGCCTTCGGGCGAAAACAGATCCGCACGATTGCGGTACACACCTTTGCCGAGATCCAGCAGGAACGTGCCGGCGACGATGCGCACGCCGTGGTCGCGCGCCAATCCCGCGTAGAGATCGAGCCAAGCCTTGCGATACGGTTGGATCGCAGCCAGCGATGCGTGCAGATCGCCGCGGATCTCCGGCGAGAAGCTCGCGCCCAGCTCCAGCGACAGATATTCCGGCAGCACAGCGATATCGGCGCCTGTCGATGCCGCCTCGTGCAGCCAGCGCGACTGCTTGTCGGCGAAATCGTCGAATCGCAGCGGCGCATCGATCGGATACTTCGCGACCGCGATTTTCATGCGCCAGCCTCCGTCGCCAAAGCGCGCGTCCAGAACGTCAATGCGTGCTCGATTTCGCCATGACCCGCCTCGCTATCGCCGATCTCGTTCCAGCGGAGTTTCATCGTCATGTCGGGTTGGCGTGTGTAACCGCGCTTCTCCCAGAAGGCCTCATTGCCGCGATGTTGCGCTGGACGGTGCGGATCGTCGGCATCGCGATCCACCGCGCAGAAGGCGGTGGTATCGAAGCGGCCGAGCGAACGCGCATGCGCTTCGCGATGATCGAAGAAGGCGTGGCCGATGCCATAGCCGCGATACTGCGGCAGCAGCACGGATTCGCCCAGATAGAACACCCTGCCGGCATCGAGACCGCGGGCTTCGAACGGCGCCCGGAATTCGGCGGAGTCGTCGGCCAGCGGCAAGCCGGTGGATGCGCCGATCACCGCATCGCCCTCGAAAGCGAGCACGAACACGCTGTCGTTCGAACCCGCATAGGCTTCCAGGTATCCGCGCTCGTAGGCGATGCTGCCGTCGTAGAGATAGGGCCAATCGCGGAATACGTCGATGCGCAGCGCGGCGACCGCATCGAGATGTCGACGGATCTCCACGGCGCCGGTACAGCGGCGGATCTGGATGCGGGGAAAGGCGGCGGCGCGTGCGGTCATCGGTCGAGTCTAAAGCAAAGAAAACGCCGCAAGCACAAGGCCTGCGGCGTTTCGGGCCCACCGGAACCGTCAACCCTTCGGCAGCGGCGGCGGCGCGGCGGCGCCGACGCTGTACCAGTCGATCCTGCGGGTGACGACCATGATCGCAGCCAGAATCAGGAACAGCAGGCCGGCGCCGAGCACCATCGCATTGTCTTCCGAGATCAGCAGGCCATAGAGCGCGCCGTAGAGGGTCGACAGCATCGCCGCGAAACCGATACCGCGCAGCCAGGACCGCAGCACATGACTGACGTAATAACCCAGCAGGCCGATACACGCGACGCTGGCGGCGAGATAGGCCATGCCGAATTCGATGTGTTCCGACAGTGCGACCAGCAGCAGGAAGAAGATCGCCAGCGCCAGGCCGACCAGGCCGTACTGGATCGGGTGGATCCGCAGCTGCTTGATCAGTTCGAACATGAAGAAGCCGACGAAGGTCAGCAGCACGAACAGGATGCCGTACTTGCTGGCGCGATCGGCCTGGGTGTAGATGTTGACCGGTTCGACCAGCGATACGCCGATGGCGTCGAGCCCAGTCACCGCCTGATCCATGTGTTCGACATCGACCGAACCGGCCGGCGCCATGCCCGGCACGCGCGCGCCGCCGAGGTACTGCGCCTGCGCATTGCTGGCCAGCGACGAGATTTCCCACTCGGCGCGGAAGCCCTTGTCGTCGATGCTGCGTTTGCGCGGCAGGAAGTCGCCATTGAACAGCGGGTGCGGCCACGGCGAGGCGATGGTGATGACGTTGCGCTTCGCCAGCGGCGCGATCGCGAGCGATTCGGTGCCTTCGAGCGTGAACTTCAGACGCGTGTCGAGGACGATCGTGGCGCCGGCCGTGGTCGCCGGCAGACGCGCATGCAGACCGCCGCCATCGCCGCTGCCCGGGCCCTGCAGCAGTTCGGGCTTCTGGCCGTTGACCGTCAACGTCTGCAGACCCACCACGCCGCGGACATCGGCGATGGCGTAACTCAGGTAAGGCTGACCGATCTTGCGCGGTGCGATGGCGTTGGCGTCGCCCGGCACGTTGACGCGGAATTGCGCGTCCAACGTCGTATCGAACTCGTATTTGCGCACTTGATGCAGGCCGATCTTGCGCACGACCGGCTTCATGGTGCCGTCGGCCTCCAGCGTTTCGGGAAAGAACATCCACAGCCCGGCTTCCTCGCGCTGCACCTTGCGGGTGACCCCGGCGTTGTCCTTTTCTTCCACTTCGAGCAGTTCCGTGTAGGGCACCATCAACACCGGGCCGGAGAACGCCTGTGCCCCGGCAGAACTGCGCGCGACGGTCTGCACCGCTTCGCGGCGATACATCTGCCGCTCCTGGATGGTGCCGCGGATCATCATCAGGGGAACGAGGATGGCGATGGTCAAGGCGACCATCATCATGATTTTCAAGAGCAGGCGCATGTCGGACTCCGGCGTTGTGGATGGCGCCAGTCTCGACAGGGCTTGCGGGGCGGCGATGGCGGCTGTGTGAAGCCGGGGTGAAGCGATGCGGCGCACGGCCGCTGTAGAGCGTGCTTCAGCGCGCTGTCCCCGGCCCACGAAACATGGAATCAATGCAGCGGGCTAAAGCCCGCTCTACAGGATGATGGGCAACAGCATGCTCGCCACGGCGCCGCCATCCTCGCGATTGCCCAGCGCAACGCGACCGCCGTGCAACTCCACGGCTTCCGCGACGAAGCACAGGCCCAGGCCGCTGCTGCGGCTGCCGCCGTCCGGGCGCGGCAACGAGTAGAAACGTTCGAAGGTGCGATCCAATGCGTAGTCCGGCACGCCCGGGCCGCGATCCAGCACTTCGATGACGACGTTGCCTGCGTCGCGACGCAGCCGCAGTTCCACTTCACTGTCCGCCGGCGCGAAATCCGCGGCGTTGTCGAGCAGGTTGAGCAGCGACTGGCGCAGCAGGAAGGGATCGCCCGACACGCGCAGACCGCAGGCATCGGCCTCTTCGACGATGCGCAATCGCAAACCCGTCTGCGCATATTTCGGCGCGATCCGTTCGGCCGCCTCGTCGGCGATGATGCGCAGATCGACCGGCTGCGGCTGTTCGATGCGCTGCCGGTATTCCACCGCCGCCAGCGCCAGCAGCTTGTCGATCATTTCCGACATCCGCTCGCTCTGGGCGCGAATGGTCGCGACGAAGCGCGCGCGATCAGACTCGGGCATCGGCGCGGCGCCGTGCGCGGGCTGCAGCAGCTCGGCGCTGCCGCGGATTGCGGCCAGTGGGCTTTTCAGTTCGTGGGTCAGCGCATGCACGTATTGTTCGACGTACTGCTTGCCTTCCAGCTTGGCGCGCATGGTCTCCAGCGCGCGGCCGAGGTCGCCGAACTCGCCGGCGCTGTCGGGCGGGCTGACGCGTTCGCCGGCGGCGACGGCATCGGCATAGCGACGCAGCGCGCCGAGCTGGCGCGACAGCCACCATGCCGCAAGCAGGCCGATCATCAGCGCCGCGCCCAGCAGCACGAACCCCCAGCGCAGGATCACACTTTGGCTGCGGTCGATGAACGGTGCGATGGCCTGGTTGGGTTTGGCGACGGTGAGCACGCCGATGATGCGCGACGTGTCGCCATCGCGCACGGTGATCGGCGCGGCCACGTGCATCACCGAGCTGGCTTCGTCGTTGGGGTCACTGCGCGACGAGCGCGCGCCGTAGCGGCCTTGCAGCGTGAGATAGACATCGTTCCAGCGCGAATAATCCTTGCCGAGATCGTCGCCGCCGGAATCGAACACCACGATGCCGCGCGCGTCGGTCACGTAGATGCGGGTGCTGACCTTGCGCTTGGTGAAGCCCCAGATTTCGGCGCCGAGATCGCGGTCGGTCAGCGCGCGCACGTTGGCGGCGAAGCGGCCATCGTCGATGCGCCCGGCCAGCAGATCGTCCTTGGCCTGTTCCGCCAGCAGATTGGCGGTATCGACCAGAGTGTCCTCCATCGCCTGGCGCACGCCCGGTTTCACTTCCTGCAGGAACACCCGGCCCAGCAGCAGCGCGGCCAGCGCGACGATCAGGAAGTAGCCGAGCAGAATGCGCAGGCCGATTTTCATGCGCGGCTCAGCCGAGACCCACTTCGAGCGAGTAACCCAGCCCGCGATGGGTTCGGATCGGATCGTCGTCGCGTTCGTCCATTGCGCGCAGCTTCGCGCGCAGCGTCTTGATGTGGGTGTCGACCGTGCGGTCGCTGCTGTCCAGCGCATCGGCCCAGACCCGATCCATCAACTGCGTGCGCGACAGCACCGCGCCCGGACGCTGCATCAGCACCTCCAGCAGCCCATATTCGTAGCGGGTGAGATCGAGGGCACGACCACGGTAACGGATGCGCTTGCCGTCGCGGTCGATCTCGAACGCACCGTACGCCTGCCAGCTCGCGGCTTCGGCCTGGGTGCGCCTGCGCAGGCGCGCACGCACCCGCGCCACCAGTTCGCGCGGCGAGAATGGCTTTACGACATAATCGTCCGCACCCAATTCCAGCCCGACCACGCGGTCGATCTCGCTGTCGCGCGCGGTCAGGAAGATCACCGGCACTTCACTGAAAGCGCGCAGCGCGCGGCAGACCTCGAAGCCGGTGATGTCCGGCAATCCGACATCCAGCACCACCAGATCCACACCACCAGCGCGCACCCGTCGCACCACGTCGCCGCCCAGCAGCACGTGTTCGGCCGTGAAGCCCTCGTTGCGCAGCGCGTACAGCACGGTTTCGGCGATCGCGGTTTCGTCTTCGGCGATGAGAATCGCGGGTGTGGCGGCCATGGCGGGCGTCGGAAAGGCGGCGGCGGGCATTGTAGGCGGTCCAGGAGCCTGTTCATGATCTCTTCCTTGCTGCGCGCGCCGGCAGGATCGGTGCAAGGCATGGAGAGATCATGAAGAGGCTGTCAGGCCGGGGATTCGCATACCATGACGGTCCCGCGCCCGCGACGCCGCACGGTTTCCACTGCATGACCTACGCTGCATGAATTACCGCCACGCCTTCCATGCCGGCAATCACGCCGACGTCCTCAAGCATGTCGCCCTGCTGGCGCTGTGCGATGCGCTGACCGCGAAGCCGGCAGCGATCTATGCGCTCGATACCCATGCCGGCGCAGGCGTGTACCTGCTGGATGGCGAGGAAGCGCTGAAGACCGACGAAGCCGCGGGCGGCATCGGCCGGCTGCTGGCCAGGCCGCCGCAGGATCCCGCGATCGCGCGCTATCTCGCCGCGGTCGCCAGGTGTCGCGCGGAGACCGGCCAGCCGCTCGCCTACCCCGGCTCGCCCTGGCTTCTGGCGAACGCGCTGCGCGATCAGGACCGCATCGCCTGCTGCGAACTGCGCGAGGAAGAAGCCGTGCTGCTGAAGCACAATCTGGGCCGCGATATGCGCATTTCGGTGCAATCCCGCGACGGCTACGCCGCGATGCACGCGCTGTTGCCGCCGAAGATCGGCGACACGAAATTCGCGCGCGGGCTGGTCCTGATCGATCCACCTTACGAGGCCCAGCTCGAAGAATTCGACACCGCGCTGTCGGCATTGCGCGACGCCATGACCCGATGGCCGCAGGCGGTCTACGTGCTGTGGTATCCGATCAAGCGCCGCACCGCGCTGATGCCGTTCTACCGCAAGCTCAATCATCTGCAGGCGAAATCCAGCCTGGTCTGCGAGCTGCTGGTGCGTCCCGACGACTCGCCGCTGCGCATGAACGGCAGCGGCCTGCTGGTGCTGAATGCGCCGTGGCAGTTCGATCTGCGGCTGCAGGCCAGCCTCGCGGCGCTGCGCAAGGCGCTGGGCGAACCCGGCGCCTATTCGCGGCTGGAATGGCTGCAGAAACCCGCCTGACCCTGCGCGGCAGCGTGCGTCGGCCGCCCGACCGGAAGGGAAGCACCGGCGACGCGGCGTCTATGCGAAAATCCGCATCCCCATTGCCCCGAACGCTCCCATGGCCGGTTCCAACCTGCTTGCCCTGATCGACGATATCGCCACGCTGCTCGACGACGTGGCGGTGATGACCAAGGTCGCCACCAAGAAAACCGCCGGTGTGCTCGGCGACGATCTGGCGCTGAATGCGCAGCAGGTCACGGGGGTCAAGCCCGACCGCGAACTGCCGGTAGTCTGGGCGGTCGCGAAGGGATCGGTGGTCAACAAGGCGATCCTGGTGCCTGCGGCGCTGGCGATCAGCTGGTTCGAGAGCTGGCTGCGCGGCCGCGGCATCGATCTGCCGATCGTCGTGGTGCTGATGATGATCGGCGGCGCCTTCCTCTGCTTCGAGGGCGTCGAGAAGCTGGCGCACAAGTTCCTGCACAGCTCGAAGGAGGATCAGGAACATCACAAGGAACTCGTCGAGGCGGTCGCCAACGAAAACGTGGATCTGGTCGCCTTCGAGAAGGATAAAATCAAGGGCGCGATCCGCACCGATTTCATCCTGTCCGCCGAAATCATCGTGCTCTCGCTCGGCGCCGCCGCCGGCAAGCCTTTCTCGGTGCAGATCGGCACGCTGATCGCGATCGCAGTGATCATGACCGTGGGCGTCTACGGCCTGGTCGCGGGCATCGTCAAGCTGGACGACGCCGGCCTGCACCTCAGCAAACGCGCGAACGGCGGCGCCCGCGCGCTTGGTCGCGGCATCCTGCTCGCAGCGCCGTGGCTGATGAAGTTCCTGTCGATCGCCGGCACCGCGGCCATGTTCCTGGTCGGCGGCAGCATCCTCGTCCACGGCATCGGGCCGTTGCATCATTTCATCGAACCCTTCAAGGCCGGCGATTTCGGCTGGCTGGTGTCGATGCTGTTCGACGCAGCAGTGGGCGTCGTCGCAGGCGCGATCATCGTCGCGGTGGTCACCCTGGTGTCCAAGTTGCGCAAGCCGAAGGCGGTCAAGGCTGGCTGACATCGGCGAACCGAAGTTCGGCCGCAGGGCGACTCGCGCGCAGGAGGGCATCGCGCTATTCGTCGTAACACACATCCGCTATCTTCAAAACGCACGACCCTGGCATGGAGCGGGCAAAGTGCCCGACCAGTTCGCGCGCGGCGCTTCGGATGTCATGGCCGAGCACACCCTCTACTTGCCTGTGGGAAGATGCGCCGGTGAGACGCGAACGACTACCGCCCTGGCACGAATACAAACGACTGCTTGATGGCCGTGAGGTGCTGATCCGTCCGATCCGGCCGGAAGATGCCGAGCCGCTGCGGGCCGGCTTCAGCCTGCTGCGCCCCGAAGAGATCCGTCAGCGGTTCCTGTATGCCATCAAGGAACTGACCCCGGAAGCCGCAGCACGGCTGACCCGCCCCGATCCCGAGCAGGAATTCGCATTGGTGGTCGCCGAACCGCTGCCGCCGGGCGAAGCACTCATCGGCGCAGTCGCGCGGATCGCGATCACGCCCGGCACCCGCGAGGCCGAATTCGCGATCCTGGTCAGCCATTTCATCAGCGGCATGGGCCTGGGCCGGCTGCTGATGCTGCGTCTGGTGCGCTGGGCGCGTCGCAAACAGCTCACGAAACTCTACGGCGACGTACTGGAACACAACACCGCGATGCTGGGCCTCGCGCATTCCCTGGGCTTCCATCGCGAAACATCGGATAGCGCGGGGCTGGCACGGATCACGCTGGACCTGGCGTCGGCACCGCACATCGAATAAGCGGCACTACCGCCGACATGCACTGGGCATGCGCCGGTATCGTCGCCCCTGCACGGTCAGAACGGCATTTCGATTTCATCGAGCTGATCGCAGCTGTACATTCGCTGGATCGTACTCGCCCCAGTCTGGCCGATCAGCGGAAAGCCACAGGCACCGACGGCTTCGACGCCGACAAGTGAGCCGTTGCCATCGTAATGACTGGTGACGGATATCGATTCCCAAGGCCAATATGCCCAAGCGGACAGCGACACGACCATACCGGCCACCAACCCTGCGAACGGCCGCCAGATGTTTCGCCCAGATCTCGATTCATGCTTCATGGCGCATTTTCTCCTTGATGAAGGTGTGGAACGTGGGCTGCATGCCCACCGGCCGAGTATCGACGCGCGTCCAACGGCTGGCAATCGTCCCGCGAACGTCCGCCGTCCGGTGCAGGCCGGTAAAATGACCTCATGACTTCTCCAACCGCTTTCGATCTCCTGCCCAAGCGCGGGCAGCTGCGCGCCTGGTGGCGTGCCCCCGCGAGCGCGAGCGCACTGGCCTGGGCGATCTCGCGCCTTGCGCGCGCGCACGACGGCCCACTGCTTGCGGTGGTGCGCGACAACCAGTCGGCGCATCAGCTGGAGCACGATCTGCGCACCCTGATCGGCGCCGATCCCGCGCTGCCGGTCGTGCCGTTTCCCGACTGGGAAACCCTGTCCTACGATCGCTTCAGTCCGCATCCGGACATCGTCTCGCAGCGGCTGGCCGCGCTGCACCGCCTGCCGTCGTTGCGTCGCGGCGTGGTGGTGGTGCCGGTGCAGACGCTGATGCAGCGACTGGCGCCGCTGTCGCACATCGTCGGCGGCAGTTTCGACGTGAGCGTCGGCCAGCGGCTGGACATGGATGAGGAAAAACGACGCCTCGAAAGCGCGGGTTATCGCAACGTACCGCAGGTGTTCGATCCGGGCGACTTCGCGGTGCGCGGCGGCCTGCTCGATATCTATCCGATGGGCTCGGACGAGCCCTATCGCATCGAACTGCTCGACGACGAAATCGACACCATCCGCGCGTTCGATCCGGAGTCGCAGCGGTCGCTGGAAAAATACCAGTCGGTGCAACTGCTGCCCGGCCGCGAAGTACCGCTGGAGGGCGAATCGCTGCAGCGCGCGCTGGATACGCTGCGCGACCGCTTCGATATCGACACACGTCGCAGCGGTCTGTTCCAGGATCTGAAGGCCGGCCACGCGCCGGCCGGCATCGAGTACTACCTGCCGCTGTTCTTCGCTGAAACCGCGACGTTGTTCGACTACCTCGGCACCGACAGCCTGCCGATCCTCGGCGAAGGCGTGCAGGAAGCAGCGGATCATTTCTGGCGTACCACCGGCGAACGCTACGAGCAGCGGCGGCACGATATCGAACGGCCGCTGCTGCCGCCGGACGAACTGTATCTGCCGCCGGACACACTGCGGACGCAGTTGAATCTCGGCCAGCGCATCGAGATCTGCGGCGAAGGGCATCCGCGTCGCGACGAGGCGCTGTCGATCGGCACACAGCCCGCGCCCGATCTGCCGCTGATGGCGAAAGACGCGGAACCCGCGGCGGCGGCGAAAGCCTTCCTGACCTCGTATCCGGGCCGGCTGCTGATCGCCGCCGACTCCGCCGGGCGCCGCGAGGCGCTGCTGGAAGTGCTGCATGCGGCCGGGATCCATCCGCGCGTGGTCGCGTCGTTCCCCGAATTCCTCGAGGCGGCGAACGACGATGCCCCGGACCGCGTGTTCATCGCCGTGGCGCCGCTCGACAACGGTTTCGGCATCGACTACGCGGCGCCGTGGGTCGTCGTCACCGAACGCCAGCTGTTTCCCGAACGCGCTGCGCAGCCGCGTCGCCGCAAACGCGCGGGCCGCGAACCCGAAGCGATCATCCGCGACCTCGGCGAGCTCAGCGAAGGCGCGCCGGTGGTGCACGAAGACCACGGCGTGGGCCGGTACCGCGGGCTGGTGACGCTGGAAGCCGGAGGCCAGGCCGGCGAATATCTCGACATCGAATACGCCAAGGGCGACCGGCTGTACGTGCCGGTCACCCAACTGCATCTGGTCAGCCGCTATTCCGGCGCATCGCCGGACACCGCGCCGCTGCATTCGCTGGGTGGCGAAGCCTGGGGCAAGGCCAAGCGCAAAGCCGCCGAGAAGGTTCGCGACGTGGCCGCGGAACTGCTGGAAATCCAGGCCAAGCGTCACGCCCGCGCCGGACTGGCGCTGGATATCGACCGCGCGCTGTACGAACCCTTCGCCGCGACTTTCCCGTTCGAGGAAACGCCCGACCAGCTCGCGTCGATCGAAGCGGTGCTGCGCGACCTGGCGTCGTCGCGACCGATGGACCGCGTGGTCTGCGGCGACGTGGGTTTCGGCAAGACCGAGGTCGCGGTGCGCGCGGCATTCGGCGCCGCCATCGCCGGCAAGCAGGTCGCGGTGCTGGTGCCCACCACCCTGCTCGCCGAACAGCACTACCGCAATTTCCGCGACCGCTTCGCCGATTGGCCGCTCAAGGTCGAAGTGCTCTCGCGCTTCAAATCGACCAAGGAAATCAAGGCCGAGCTGGAAAAACTCACCGAAGGCAAGATGGACGTGATCGTCGGCACCCATCGTCTGCTGCAGGGCGATGTGAAGTTCAAGGATCTGGGACTGGTCATCGTCGATGAAGAACAGCGTTTCGGCGTGCGCCAGAAGGAAGCGCTGAAAGCGCTGCGCGCCGACGTGCATCTGCTGACGCTCACCGCCACACCCATCCCGCGCACGCTGAACATGGCGATGACCGGGCTGCGCGATCTGTCGATCATCGCCACGCCGCCCGCGCATCGCCTCGCGGTGCAGACCTTCGTGGTGCCCTGGGACGACGCGCAGCTGCGCGAAGCCTTCCAGCGTGAGTTGTCGCGCGGCGGTCAGGTGTATTTCCTGCACAACGATGTCGAAAGCATCGGCCGCATGCAGCGCGAACTCGAAGCGCTGGTACCGGAAGCGCGGATCGGCATCGCGCATGGCCAGATGCCGGAGCGCGAACTCGAACGGGTGATGCTGGACTTCCACAAGCAGCGCTTCAACGTGCTGCTGTGTTCGACCATCATCGAGTCGGGCATCGATATTCCGAACGCCAACACCATCGTCATCAACCGCGCCGATAAATTCGGCCTCGCGCAGTTGCATCAGCTGCGCGGTCGGGTCGGCCGCTCGCATCACCGCGCCTACGCCTATCTGGTGACTCCGGACAACCGCAGCATCACTTCGGACGCGCGCAAGCGGCTGGAAGCGATCGCATCGATGGATGAGCTCGGCGCCGGCTTCACGCTATCGACGCACGACCTGGAAATCCGCGGGGCCGGCGAACTGCTGGGCGAAGACCAGAGCGGACAGATGGCCGAGGTCGGATTCTCGCTGTACACCGAGCTGTTGGATCGTGCGGTGCGCAGCATCAAACAGGGCAAGCTGCCGGGCGTGGATGCGCTCGGCCTCGATCTGCACGACCATCGCGGCGCAGAGGTCGATCTGCACATCCCCGTGCTGATTCCCGAGGATTATCTGCCCGACGTGCATACTCGCCTGACCCTGTACAAGCGCGTGAGCAGTGCCCGCAACGTCGACGATCTGCGCGAACTGCAGGTGGAGATGATCGACCGCTTCGGGCTGCTGCCGGATCCGGCGAAACATCTGTTCGCCACCGCCGAACTCAAGCTCGACGCAACGGCGCTCGGCATCCACAAACTCGATCTCGGTGCAGGCGGCGGGCGCATCCAGTTCACGGCGAAGCCCGATGTGGATCCGATGTCGGTGATCCGCCTGATCCAGGGACAGCCCAGGCATTACCAGATGGACGGGCCGGATAAACTGCGGATCAAGCTCGAACTTCCCGACGCCACTGCGCGACTGCAGACGGCGCGCGGCCTGCTGGCGACGCTGAGATTGACGACATGACGATGCATTCCCTGCGCTGCCTGCTGATGGTCGCTGCGCTTTCCACGCTCGGCGGCGGCTGTGCGACACGGGGTGCGGAGACGGGTCGATCCGCTTCCGCGACGACGACGTTCGTGATCGTCCGCCATGCCGAGAAGGCCGCGGACGACCCGAAGGATCCGTCGCTGAGCGAGGCCGGTCAGGCGCGCGCGCAGCGCGCGAGCGAACGTCTCGAAAACGAGCGCGTGACGGCTGCCTACGCCACCCGTTATCGCCGCACACGGATGACTGCGGCAAAGACCGCACAGGCGCATGGCATCGAAGTCTCGACCTACGACGCTGCGCAGCCTGCCGCCGATTTCGCGGCGCAACTGCGGCGTGCGCACCCTGCTGCGGGCGTGGTGCTGGTCGTGGGCCACAGCAATACGGTCGCCGACATCGCCGGCGCCCTGTGCGGGTGCACCGTGTCGGCGGTGCGCGAAGACGAATACGATCGGTGGATCGAAGTGCGGATCGGCCGCAACGGCGTGGCGGGATACGAAGAAAGCCGTTACTGAAGACGCATCGAGCGAGCGCGCGCGCAATGCGCTCGCATCAAAGACCGAGCATGCGCTTCGGGTCGTAGTCGATGCCGGTGATGTAGCGGCGCCCGGCGTGCGCCTTGATGTGCACGACGATATCGATGGTCAGCATCAACAGCCGTTTGATCACCGCGAATTCCAGGCCGGAACCTTCGTTCGACGCCTTGACCATCAGCGCGAGCTGATCCCAGGTCTGCGAGGTGCTGCCGGCGTGACAGCTGGTGATCGAGCCCGGATGGCCGGACGCGCAGTTGCGGATGAAGTAGAACGCCTCGTCGCCGCGAAGCTCGGCGAGGATGATCCGGTCCGGCTTCATGCGCAGACAGGCTTCCATGCAGGTCTTGGCGGTGACGTTGCTCGCGCTCTGGCCGCCTTTCGAATACAGCAGGTGCACGATGTTCGGCTGCTCGATGAACAGCTCGCGGGCGTCCTCGATGGTGACCAGCCGCTCTTCATGCGGAATATGGCCGACCAACGACTTCATGAATGTGGTTTTACCGCTGCCGGTCGCGCCGGCGACCACTACGTTCTTCTTGTACATGACCGATTTCTTGAAGAACTCGGCGTAATTGCGCTCGGCGCGCAATTCGAGCAACTCTTTGTCGTGATCGCTGACTTCCGGATCGCCCTCGAGAATCTGCTTGAAGAAACCGCTTTCCTCGTAACTCTGGAGCGTGAAATTGCGCTTTGCCGGCAGACGGATGGTGATCGAGGTCTTGCCGGCATCGCAGGCCGGGGGAATCACGAACTGGGCGCGCTGCCCGGTCGGAAAGGTCAGCGACACCACCGGATCGACGTCGGTGATGCGCTGGCCGGTGTTGCTCTCGTTGACCACCGCGGTGCAGAACTGCCGCGACCGCTCGAAAGTGAGCGACGGCACTTCGATATGCTGCCAACCCTTGCTGGTCTCCAGGTACAGCTCACCGGGCCGGTTGATGCAGATTTCCGTGACTTCAGGAGAGCTCATGTACTCGAGAATGCCGAGCACGCTGTACTGATACTCAAGGAAATCGTTGGAAACGTTGGCGATCGGTGAGTTGTCGATATCCATGGAGACGAGTGTCGGAGATGGGTCGGTTCGGTAGTCGGAGTCAGGCGGCCGGGATCAGTCGCTCAAGATCAGCGACGCGTGACCGAAATGACACCGGAGAAGTCGACGTCCTGGGCCACGTAGATATTCAGCACCGTGCCCTGGTTGATGGTGACCGTCGCCGGTCGACCCAACGACTTGCTCAGCGCCTGGTTCGCGACGCGCTCCATCGTCCTCGCGGTATTGCTCTCGAAGGGCTGGGCCGTGACCAGACCGCCGGTGGTGACCGATTCCGTCTCCGGGCCGTTCTTGGCGGCGGCATATTTGAACGCATCGCTGACCAGACTGATCAACAGCGCCGCGCTCATCTTGCTGGCCCAGTGGGCGTTGTAGTCGCCCGGATGGCCCGCACCGCCCAGATTGTCGATGCCGGGACCTTCGAGCATGACGTCCAGACCGGTCGGCGTGGTGATGCGGTCCCAGATCACTGCGACGCGTGGGCCCTGGGGCTCGCCCTGGTATCTGCCCAGCGCTTTCGAACCCTTGGGCAGCAGCAGTTTGCGGCCGTTGATGGAATACACCGGTTCGGTGACGATGCACGAGGTGTAACCCGGTACGTCGGTGATGATGCGGGTTTCCAGCACACAGCGGATGTAGGTGCCGCGCACAAGCAGCGCATCGGGCGTACGCAGGTACTGCGCGATACTGGCCTTGCCGCCGGCATCGCGCGCCGTACCAGCCGCCTGCGCAGGACCACCAGCGGCCTGCTGCTGCGCGGTCTGCAGGTTGCCCAGCATGGCATTGAGCACGGGATCGTTACTCTGACCGCCGCCGGCGCCAGCGCCGCCGCCCTGGCTGCCATCGACCATTCCCATGCGACGCTGGGCGAGGGTCGGACCCTGGGGTTCCTGCGGGCCGCTGTCGCGGTAGTCTTGGCGCTGCTGCGATTGACGGTTGTCGCCACCACCGCGCATCGGCTCTTCCGGCGGCAACGGCGGCAATTCCTGCACCGGAACCGGCTGGGGATCCTGCTGCAACTCCGCGAAATCCGGTCCGCCGGGCTGGCCGGCGCCCTTCGGCAGATCGGGAATGACGACCTTCTCTTCTTTCGGCTTCTTGACCTCGTCTTCCTTGTCGGAAGACGCGTTCTTGATGACGATGAAGGTCATCAGAACCAGCATCGCCAGAATACCGGCAATGAACATCAGCGCCTTGCGATTCATGCGCTGCGAGTCCGACGACTTCAGCTGCGGCGCGCCCGCATCAAGATCGGCCTGCTGCGACGGCGGCTGCTGGGCGGCGTAATAGGGATTGTTCCCCTGGCCCTGGTTGTCGTCATAGGGATAGTCACCGGGCTGGCCGGGCGGATTCGGCGGTAGATTCTGGTTCACTTTTGCTTGTTCCTACGCAGGCCGACGACGTTCTTCCCGTGACGGATGACCAGGAAGGGATATGTACCATGGACGACGAGGGTATTGTCCTCGACGGTGGTATTGACCAGGAAATCTTCTCCGCCTTCCCGTTGACGCGCATACACGGACGGGAAATCGCCGGAGGGGAAACGATTGACGTTGTTGAGCCGGATATACGTGAACTGCCCGTCGTCGTAGGTGTTGACCGGAATCAGCCACTTGTTCTTGGTGCGGGTCGAGTACGAATAGTCGAAATAGTACGCTCGGGTCTTGTCGAGTTCGGTATCGATCTCGCTGTTCCTCGGCTTCGGCACGCCCTTGGCATCGGCCGCGGCCGACGGCGAGAACACCGAATTGTTCGGGTAACTGAACGTGATCTTGTAGTGCACGCCTGCCCGTTTGGCCTGCTCCAGCGCCGTCCAGTCCGTGGCGACCACCTTCAGTTCGAAGAGATAGGAATGCGTCGCCGTGCGCACCATCATATTGGTGTCCACGTCGACGTTCTTGGGCTTGAGGTAGAAGACGTTGTCGCGGCGGTTGAGTTCCCAGCCCGAGTTGAAGCCGGTGCTGTAGTCGAGGATATCCTCGCTCGCACTCAACTCGATCTGGGTGGTGATGCCCAGACCGGTGCGGACTTCGTAGATTCTGTCAGGCTCGTATTCGTACTCGACGATGACCTGCGCGAATGCCGGCATCGCCAGCGTCATCGACGCCAGGACGCACAGCAGGACTGCATAGCAAGAGCGATGCAAGCGGCTCATCTGTTGCCTACTCCATTGACTTGATTGGGGGCCGCCTGGACGGGAGCCTGGGGCTGAGCAGCCGGCTGCGTGCCGGCGGGGACTGCTTGTTGCGGGTACGGCGGCTGACCTGCGGGCGCCTGGCCTGCAGGCGTACCGAAATCGGGGGCGACCGGATAAGGCTGACCCGGAACGACCGGCTGGCCCGGCACCGGCTGGCCCGGAATGGCCTGGCCGGGATAAGGCTGCGCGCTTGGCTGTGCGGGGTAACCCGCGGGCGCCTGCTGCTGCACCTGTACCGGAATTTCAACTGGCGGCGACTCCGCGTAATCGTTGTCGACCGTATATTCCGTCACCTGGAAGCCCAACGGATTGTTGTAACGCTGTTTTTCGTCCATCTCGAGGTTCGCCTTGTAGGTGAATTCGAGTCGGGCGATCTTGCTGTCGATGGGCTTTGTTTCGCCGGTCTTCTTGTCGTACAACACGCGCTGGAAACGAATGGTAGCGCTGCTGCGCGAACCTTCGCCCTTGCCGATTTTGGGCTGCAGGCTGAGGATCTTCACCCGCACGGCGCGGTCTTTGCCGTACTGCCTGTAAGGGCTCTCGGGATTATTGGCCGCATGGATGGCGCCATAGCCGGCGCGCACGTTCGGGCCCGACATGACGTTCACCAGATCCCAGTCACGCAGATTCATCTGCGCAACGTCGAAGGACTCGCGGGCGATGATGTACTGGGCGATGTTGCTTCGAGCCAGCGCCTCGCTCTGCGTGATGCTGTTCTTGCTGTTGAAATCGCCTTTCAGCGTCGCGACGGTCGCTTGGCCGGTAAAGGCGTCGGCCATGATCAGGAACGGAACTTCCTTCTTCAAGGGAAGGATGTAGACGAAACCGCCAAGCATGACAAAGACCATGAAAATGCATGTCCAGGCGATCATCCACGCGCGCTTCTCGCTGCGCCGTGCGATGTCCGCGATGCTGACCTCGAAATTGATGCCTTTCGCGGAAGCGTTGTCGATTTGTGGAGAGTCTTTCTTCTTGCCTAACATGCTGGAGCCTGTATTCCGGAAGTTGGGGAAGGGGCGAAACCTGGCGCGTGAGGCCCGGATCCTGCGTCCGGCAGCGATGCCTGGGCTACAGGGCCGAAACCGTCAGCGGCCGGAGCCCCCGCCGGCATCGCCGGACGAAATGCGCACGACGATCTCGTTGCCGCTCACGGCGACGGTGACCTGCTGAGCCGAATACGCCGCATTCAGCTGCGACAGCGCTTCCTGCAGACTCGGCGTGCGGATTTCGGCCACCGCGGTATGCAGGGTGTAGTCCATCGGGTGGCGATAGGTCAGGACCATGTTGGAGTCGTCCGCCCAGCGTTCGAGCATGTTCTTGAGCGTGCGGTCCATCGGTGAAGCGTAGAAGAGGTACGCATCCTGCAACGGAAGCGCCTGGGTCTCTTCCGCGAAACGGTTGACGGACTTCCAGCGGCCGCCGAAATCAGGGGCCGGTCGCGTGGCGCAGCTGGACAGCACCATCGCCAGAGCGGCGCCGAGCAGGAACCTGGACAAAATCGAGATTGGATATTTCACACGCCACCCGGAGAAAGATTCGGAGAAAGATTCGGAGAAATTGAGTGAAACGGACGCCCCCCCGCGGCAGGAGCCGGTCGGAGCGGGCGCATTCTGGATACGGATGCAGACGGATACTCGCCAGACGCAGCCGGAGAAGTCTGCCTCGAAAAATCGCACCGGTTACGGTGTGGCCGAGTTAGGCCGGTGTAAATCCTTGTTGTCACGACAGATCAGGCCCCCTCCTCGCACCGATCGTCGCCGTCAGCCATTCGTAGATGATTCGAACCGCCGCGACGTCCTTTGATTGAACCCGGTGAATTCCCCCGACACCCGCGACCAGCATTCGGATCGGCTCGCGGCGCCTGCAGCCCGGAACATGTCCCAAGGCTGCGTTAGGTGAACATAGCCTGATCACCTGCGGCTGGTCAAGAAAACCGGAACGATTCTTGCGGGCCAGCGCCAAAAATCCGTTCAGGCCGGCCGGTTCATCCGCAAACGCCACATGCAGCGCGGATTGCAACTGTCATCGATTGCCCGAAACACGCTTTCCATAGCGCACGACGCAGCTTATTGGAGAGGACGCAGGCGCCCTTCATGCAGCTCCAGAACCCGATCGAGCCGCCCCGCCAGACCGCGATCGTGGGTCACCACGACAAGACTGGTCCGGTGTTCGCGATTCAGTTCCAGCATCAGCTCGAATACGGTCGCCGCGGTCTTTTCGTCCAGATTGCCTGTGGGTTCGTCGCCGAGCACGCAGGCCGGACGATTGACCAGCGCACGCGCGACGGCGGCGCGCTGACGCTCGCCCCCGGAGAGTTCGCCCGGCTTGTGTTCGAGACGATGCCCAAGCCCGACCGACTCCAGCAGGGCCCGGGCACGGGTCGTGGCCTCCGTCACCGACGCCCCGTACAGCAAGACCGGCAGCATGACGTTTTCCAGCGCGGTGAATTCGGGCAACAGGTGATGGAACTGATAGACGAACCCGAGCGCGCGATTGCGAAGCCGCCCGCGTTCGGCATCGGACAGCGCGCTCATCCTGTGGCCGGCGACATACACCTCACCGTCGGTCGGCATGTCCAGGCCGCCGAGGAGGTGCAACAAGGTGCTTTTGCCGGCACCGGAAGCGCCGACGATGGCGACGGTCTCGCCCGCCATCACCTGCAGATTCAGGCCAGCGAACACGGGTGTGTGCAGCTTGCCCTCGGCATAGGTCATCGCCAGGCCTTCGGCGCGCAGCACGACCTCATCGGCCGCATCCTGTCCAACGATGTCGTGCCCAGGCGCGCGGAAATCATTCATAGCGCAGGGCCTCCGCAGGTGCGGTCCGCGCCGCGCGCCATGCCGGATACAGCGTGGCCACGAACGCCATCGCGAGCGCGACGAGTGCGATCACCGTCACATCGAAAGCCCTCAGCTCGGTCGGCAGACCTGTGATGTAGTAGACGTCGGCCGGCATCAGCACCACGTCGAAGACGCGTTCGATCAGCTTCAGGATGCGCTCGAGATTCAGGGTCAGCAGAATACCGCTGGCCACGCCGGTCAGCGTGCCGATGATGCCGATCAGCGAGCCCTGCACCATGAACACCTGCATCACCCCGCGGGGGGTCAGGCCGAGGGTGCGCAGGATCGCGATATCGGCCTGTTTGTCGGTGACCAGCATGACCTGCGAATTCACCAGGGTGAAGGCGCCCATCAGAATAATGAGCGACAGCAGAATCGCGATCATGGTCTTTTCCAGTTTCAGCGCCCGGAACATGTTGGCGTTGTCGCCGGTCCAGTCGCTGACCCGGAAATTCTCGCGCATGCGCTCGGCCAAGCGTTTGCCGAGATCGTGCGAGACCTGCCAAGCCAGATCCATGTCGTGCAGTTTCAGGCGCACGCCGGTAACGCCCTCGCCCATCCGCAGCAGGCGCTGGGCATCCTGGAGATGGATCACCGCAAGGTTGCGATCGAATTCCTGATGCCCGACTTCGAACAGGCCGGTGACAGTGAACCGCTTCATCTGCGGCACGGCGCCCAGCGGCGTGCTCTGGAATTCCGGGGTGTAGACGATGACCGTATCGCCGACAGAAACGCCCAGCCACAGCGCGAGTTCGCGGCCGAGGACGATGTTGAACTTGCCGGGCACCAGCGATTTCAGCGAAGCGCTGTCGACCATCTTCTCGGCGAGCACCGACACCTCGCCCTCGCGAACGGGGTCGACGCCGCGCAGCAGCGCCCCCTCCTCGCGCGGCCCCTGCAGCATGACCGGGCGCTCGACGTACGGCGCAGCGCCGGCGACGCGGGGATCCTTGCGCGCTTCATCGATGGCGTACGCCCAGTTCTGCAGCGGCTCGCCGTCGGCGCTGACCGTGGCGTGGGCCGCCATCTGCAGCATGCGGTCGCGGATTTCGCGCTGGAATCCGCTCATCACCGCCAGGGTGGTGATCAGCGCGGCCACGCCCAGCGCGATGCCCAGCATCGACGCCAGCGAAATGAAGGAGATGAAACCATTGCGGCGCTTGGCGCGGAGATAGCGCAGGCCGATGGCGACAGGGATGGGTTTGAACATGACGGCCCAGGCGACGAATGCCGGCTATGGTGACATCGAGTCGGTGCCGCGCACAGCGCCGGATGCCGGCACGGCCAGCCGCAGTTCACGGCGCAGGGCCGGGCTGAGGGTATCGGGCCACAGGCTGCGACGATGGATGCGACCGGCGGCATCGCGCCAGGACACGAATCCCAGCGTGCCGCGCCAATCGATCCGCAGCGCTTCGACGGCCTGACCATCGATGGCGGCGGCGCCCGATGCATCGATCACCACCGCCTGCGCGGTCCGGCGCAGTTCGCGCACTGCGAGGCCCACCGCGAGACAGACCGCCAGAACAGCCACGATCCCGCCGACCCGGGCCGGCAGATCCGAAGACAGCGCCGCCCACGGCACCAGCACCGCCAGCATCAGCATCACGCCGGCCAGCGCGCGCGAAGGCCGCAATTCAAACCGGCAGGGCGCGGATGCGATCGACGAGCGCATGCAGTTCGGCGTCTTCAGGGGTTTCGTAACCGAGGAACCAGCGCCACAGCCGGTCGTCCTCGCAGCCGAGCAGGCGCTCGAATACCAGGCGCTGTTCCGCGGATGCGGTGGCCCAACTGCGGTCCAGGTAGCGTCCGAACAACTGGTCGAGTTCACGCATCCCGCGTCTGCAACGCCAGCGCAACCGCTGCAATTCCGCGGCTCCGGAGCCCGACTCGGTCATCCCGCGATCAATCCGTAGCCCAGCACCGCCCACAACACCAGCAGCACAAGCATGCTGAGCGCGAACGCGCGGAAGCGATGCATGACCTTGTTGTAGGTGCAGTGGATCGCGCTGTGCACGACGCGCGCAGCGACATAGGTCCAGGCCAGCCCCAGCACCAGCGGCGTGACCTGCGCGGTCAGCGCCGCGACCACCAGCGCCAGATAGAACAGCACCGGCGTCTCGAACAGATTGCGGAAATTGTCGGCGGGCGCGACGTCGGTATACAAGGCTGAGGCCTGGGTCGACGTCGACACCTTCTGCGGATGGATGCGGTCGCGCTTCATCTGCGCGACACGGCGACTGAACATCACGCCGAGCACCACGAAAGTCAGCGCCACCATGACGAGCGCTGGCAGGAAGATCGTTGTGTTGTTCATTGTGTTTTCCTTGCATTCGCAATCGACCGGCACGCCGGGATCATGCGATCGATGAGAGGCGAACCATCAGTCGATGGCTTTGAATTTTCGCTCGATTCCTTCGCCGGCATCATGCATTCGATGACCGGCTTCAGCTGAAGCCGAAGTGCTGGTCGTGTTGTTATCCATGCATCCATCGCTGCCCGATCGAGATCGACATTGCGTTGCGTGGCGCGCGGTCCTCAGACCTGCCGCGCCAGCATGAGTTTCTTGATTTCGCCGATGGCCTGCGCCGGATTGAGGCCTTTCGGGCACGTCCGCGCGCAGTTCATGATGGTATGGCAGCGATAGAGTTTGAACGGATCTTCCAGATCGTCCAGACGCGCGCCGGTGTCCTCGTCGCGACTGTCGATGATCCAGCGATACGCCTGCAACAATACCGCCGGACCAAGATAACGATCGCCATTCCACCAGTAACTCGGGCAACTGGTACTGCAGCAGGCGCAGAGAATGCATTCGTACAGGCCGTCGAGCTTGGCGCGATCTTCCTTCGACTGCAGCCGCTCCTTGTCCGGCGGCGGCGCGCTCTGGGTCCGGATCCACGGCTTGATGGAGGCGTACTGCGCGTAGAAATGGGTCAGGTCGGGAACCAGATCCTTGATCACCGGCATGTGCGGCAGCGGATAGATCGGTACTTCTTTCTTGTTGCTGCATTCCGATATCGCCTTGGTGCAGGCCAACGTATTGGTGCCGTCGATGTTCATCGCGCAGCTGCCGCAGATGCCTTCGCGGCAACTGCGCCTGAAGGTCAGCGTCGGGTCGATCTCGTTCTTGATCTTGATCAGCGCGTCCAGAACCATCGGTCCGCAGCTGTCGAGATCGACCTCGTACGTATCGGTATGCGGGTTTTCGTCGTCGTCCGGGCTCCAGCGATAGACCTTGAACTCGCGCGTACGCTTGGCGCCGGCCGGCGCGGAGAAGCGCTTGCCCTTGTGGATCTTGGAATTCTTGGGGAGCGAAAACTCAGCCATCGTTACAGTCCGTCAGTGGCGATCGATTGGTACATATCGAATGGATACGCACTTGGTGCACACGCGTTCGTCTGGATACACGATTGATCAGTACACGCGGGGCTTCGCGGGAACAACCGCGACGTCATCGCTCAGCGTGTACATGTGCACCGGGCGGTAGTCGATGCGGGTGTTGCCGGCATCGTCGACCCAGCACAGCGTGTGTTTCTGCCAGTTCGCATCGTCGCGATCCGGAAAATCCTCGCGGGCGTGCGCGCCGCGCGATTCCTTGCGGTTCTCGGCCGATACGATCGTGGTCAGCGCCTGGCCCAGCAGATTCTGCAACTTGAAGGTCAGCGACCGCTCGATGATCTGGAATTCGGATCTGGTCGAGACCTTCGAGTTGCAGAATCTGCTGGGCCAGGCGCTGACCACGATCGTATCGGCCGAGAACCGCAAGGAATCGCGCGGC
>JBKJTC010000142.1:0-23195 GCA_046590925.1 Lysobacteraceae bacterium
CGTGAGCCGGCGCAGGCCACCGGCCTCGCCGCCCAGCACCAGTGCAACGTTACCGGTGAGGTCCAGTGCGTACAAGGACGCGTCCGTGTCGCCAGCCAGGCCGTAAATCCAGACACCGAGTTGTTGCAGCTCGCGCAGGCAGCGCGTCAGGTTGGTCACGCGGACCACGGGGATGCTGTCGGCGGCGCCGGCCGAGGTCTTGCGCACTGTGGCGTTGACCTGCACCGCCTTGTCTTTCGGGATCACCACCGCGGTGACGCCCGCAGCGGCCGCGCTGCGCAGGCACGCACCGAGGTTGTGCGGATCCTGCACGCCGTCGAGGATCAGCAGCAGCGCCTTGCCGGCGGCGGCTTCGATCAGTTCGGGCAGATCGTCTTCGTTATAGGTCTTGGCGGCGGCGTAGCGTGCGACCACGCCCTGATGGCGCAGACCACCGGCGACGCCCTCCAGCGCATTGGTGGCGACGCGACGGACATCGATGTCCTTGCGGCGTGCGTTCTCTTCGATCTCGGTGAGGCGCGGGTTCTTGGCGCCGGCTTCGATCAGGACTTCGCGGACATGCTCGGCGTCGTGTTCGACCGCCGAGGCCACCGCATTGATGCCGACGATCCAGGGAGATGATTGGTTGCTCATGGCGCTATTGTGCCGGGAACAGCGGGCTTTTGCCTCAATCGATCCGTCTGCGCCGCGCTATCATCCGCCGCCCTGTCCGCCGCACGCACCCGGTCCTCCTCGATGTCGCAAGCCCTTCCGTCCACCACGCAGATCGCCATCATCGGCGGCGGCCCCGCCGGACTGATGGCGGCCGAGATCGCGAACTCGGCCGGGCTGGCGGTGGATCTGTTCGAGGCGAAGGGGTCGGTCGGGCGCAAATTCCTGATCGCCGGCAAGGGCGGGCTGAATCTCACCCACGGCGAGCCGCGACCCGGTTTCGATGCGCGCTATCGCGAGCGGATGACGGAGGTCGCAGGATGGCTCGACGCCTTCGACGGCGAAGCGCTGCGCGCATGGGCGCGGGAATACGGCATCGAGACCTACGCCGGCAGCTCCGGGCGGGTGTTTCCGACGGATCGCAAGGCTGCGCCGCTGCTGCGCGGCTGGGTGCGGAGGCTGCGCGAACGCGGCGTGCGTTTCCACGTGCAGCATCGTTGGCTGGGCTGGGACGACGACAACCGGCTGCGCTTCGATACGCCCGACGGCGAGCGCCACGTGCATTCGGGCGCAAGCGTACTCGCGCTCGGCGGCGCGAGCTGGCCGCAGCTCGGCTCCGATGGCGCATGGGTGCCGACGTTGTTTGAACGCGGTATCGATATCTCACCGCTGCGACCGTCGAACTGCGGTTTCGATATCAGCTGGACCGCGCATCTCGCCGACAAACACGCCGGCGCGCCGCTGAAACCGGTGGTCGCGCACTGGCAGGATCCCGACGGCGCGATGCACGCGCTGCAGGGCGAATGCGTGATCACCGCGACCGGCATCGAAGGCAGCGTGATCTATGCGATCTCGGCCGATCTGCGCGAATGCATCCTCCGCGACGGCGGAACGACACTGTGGCTGGATCTGGCGCCGGGCCGCGATGCCGAACGGCTACGCCACGATCTGGAGAAATCGCGCGGCAAACGCAGCCTCGGCGAACATGTGCGTCGGCAGACCGGGCTGGACGCCGTGAAAGTCGCGCTGCTGCACGAAGTGCTGCCGCGCGAAGCGATGACCGACGCCGTGCGCGTCGCGAACACCATCAAGCGTCTGCCGCTGACGCTGCGCAGCGCGCGGCCGGTGGCCGAAGCGATCAGCACCGCTGGCGGCGTTCGTCTGGAAGCGCTGGACGACAGCCTGCAATCGAAGACCCTGCCCGGCGTGTTCTTCGCCGGCGAAATGCTGGACTGGGAAGCGCCGACCGGCGGCTATCTGCTCACCGCCTGCTTCGCCAGCGGCCTGATTGCCGCGCGCGGGGCGATACGCTTCGTCACCCCGTAGAGCGGAGCAAAGCTCCGCTGCCCCGCGCACCGTAAAGCGGAGCAAAGCTCCGCTGCCCCGCGCATCGTAGAGCGGAGCAAAGCTCCGCTATGCCATCTCCATAACCAGACGCCTCCTCCAATCACCACAGTTCGTTCCTACGCCGAACCCAAGCGCACCACCAATATGGATATTCCTCGATACTCGACACGATGCCTGCACGCAGCGGATTCTCGATCATGTAGCGCGCTTGGCGATGAAGCGATTCCTCGCTGTCCACTCTCCGATCATAGAACCCCGCCTGCCACACGATTCCTTGGCGATTGAGCGCTTGATCGATCGAATTGGCGCTCCTGCATTTTATTTTCTGTACGACGGCACTCAGACCGCTGGAGCGCAGGCAGAACAGCCAATGCAAATGATCGGGCATCAGCACCCAGGCCAGCGATTCGATATCGCCGCATTCCTGGGAACGATGGATTTCCGCAATGACGGCATTCGCGGACGATGGATCGCGGAATACCGCCTTTCGGCCTTGTGCATTCGTAGTGACCGCATAGTAGTCGCCGACCTGGGACCGGCGGCCTTTGAGAAGACAGGGACTGGACATGCTTCAGCATCGAACAGCCGCAACGATGGGGCAATCGGAAAATCGCGCTGTCCGATGTAGGGAAACGCCGCGTTTGGGGCGGCGTTGGCTCCGGGAAGCTACCAGCGGAGCTTTGCTCCGCTCTACGGGGATGCCTGGCTGCGGACAGATGGTAGCGGAGCTTTGCTCCGCTCTACGACGGGTTCGTCAATACTTCCGCTTCGGGCGCTTCGCCGGCTGCCCGCGCGGCGGTAGTGGTGCCACGCCGCGTTCTTCCGCAAGGCGGAAATCGATCTTGCGCTCCTCCAGGCTGGCCTTGAGCACGATGATGGTCACCCGGTCGCCAAGCCGGAACACGCGGCCGGCGCGTTCGCCGCTGAGCGTCTTGCGGATCGGGTCGAAGTGATAGAAATCGTTCGGCAGCTGAGTGACGTGGATCAGGCCGTTGACCTTGGAGTCGTCCAGTTCCACGAACAGGCCGAAGCTGGTGACGCCGCTGATGATGCCGTCGAACTTGCCGCCGATGTGCTTTTCCATCCACGCCGCACGATAACGCTCGTCGACTTCGCGCTCGGCCTCGTCGGCGCGACGCTCGCGTTCCGAACACTGCAGCGCCAGCGCCGCCATGCCGCTCTGCGAATACGTGAACGCCGCCGGTTTCGCATCGGTCAGCGCATGCTTGATCGCGCGATGCACGAGCAGATCCGGGTAACGCCGGATCGGCGAAGTGAAATGCGCATACGACTCCAGCGCAAGACCGAAGTGACCGATGTTCCCGGGCGCATACACCGCAAGCGACTGGCTGCGCAGCAATACCGACTCCAGCAGCGCCGCGTCGGGACGCTCGCGGATCTTGGTCAGCAGCGCAGTGAAATCGCGCGGCTCGACGGTGGCCCACGGCGGCATCCGCAGCTTGAACTCCTTGAGGAATTCGAGCAGATCGGTGTACTTCGATTCCGGCGGCTTGTCGTGGATGCGGTACGGCGCCGGCACCTGCTTCTTCAACAGGAATCGCGCGGCCTCGACGTTCGCGGCGATCATGCATTCTTCGATCAGCTTGTGCGCATCGTTGCGCTGGAGCATGCCCGCCTGCACCACTTCGCCCTGCGGACCCAGCACGAAACGCACTTCGGAGGATTCGAATTCGATCGCGCCGCGCGCCTTGCGCGCCTTCGCCAGCACTTGATACAGCTGATGCAGACGCTGCACCTGCGGCAACAGGGAACCGATCTTCGCGATGGCGTCCGCGTCGTTCTCGCCAACCGCCTGCCAGACCTGGGTGTAAGTGAGGCGGGCGTGCGAATGCATCACCGCTTCGTAGAACTTCGACTTGCCGACTTCACCGTCGAAACCGACCTGCATATCGCAGACGAAGCACAGGCGGTCGAGTTTCGGGTTCAGCGAGCAGATGCCGTTGGACAGGGTTTCCGGCAGCATCGGCACGACGAAGCCCGGGAAATACACCGAGGTCGCACGCTTCTGCGCCTCGTCGTCGAGCGGCGCACCCGGACGCACGTAATGCGAAACATCGGCGATCGCGACGATCAGCCGGAAACCGGTCTTGTTCGGTTCGCACCACACCGCATCGTCGAAATCCTTGGCGTCCTCGCCGTCGATGGTCACCAGCGGCAGCTGGCGCAGATCGACGCGGCCGGCGATATCGCGCTCGGTCACCTGCAGCGGCACCGCGGTGGCTTCGGCGATCACCTCCGGCGGGAATTCATGCGGCAGGTCGTGACCATGGATCGCTGCTTCCACTACCAGCGAGGGCGTGAGTTTGTCGCCGAGCACCGCGAGCACGCGGCCGATCGGCGGGCGGTAGGCGTCGGGCGCATGCACGATCTCGCACACCACCAACTGGCCGTTCTGCGCATCCAGGCGCGCGTCGGCAGGAATCTGCACGTTGCGCTGGATGCGGGCATCGTCTGGCTGCACGAAGCTGATGCCGGCTTCCAGCGTGAACCGGCCGATCAGCCGGCTCAGGCGGCGCTCCAGCACTTCCACAATGACGCCTTCGCGGCGGCCGCGACGGTCGATGCCGGTGACGCTGGCCATGACCCGGTCGCCGTGCAGCACCTTGCGCATTTCCAGCGGCGGCAGGAACAGGTCGTCGCTCTTGCCGGTGCCGCTCTCGGGGCGCAGGAAACCGAACCCGTCGGGATTGGCGATCACGGTCCCGGCGATCAGGTCCATGCGCGCCGCAGGCAGATAACCGCCGCGGCGGTTCTGCAGCAGTTGACCATCGCGCAGCATCGCGCCGAGGCGCTTGCCCAGCGCGTCGCGGCGCTCGGGCGTGTCCAGGCCGAGGCGTTCGGCCACGTTCTCGGCCATCATCGGGCCGTCGGCTTCGCCGAGCAGCTTCAGGATCGCTTCGCGGCTGGGAATGGGATCGGCGTAACGAGAAGCTTCGCGGGCGGCATGCGGGTCGCTGATGGCGGAGGAGAAGCCTGCGTCGGCTTGTCGTCGGGCCTGCGGCTTGGGACTGCCCTGTGTCGCAAAGGTATCGGGCAACCACGGCGCGGCTTTGGCGGGCTTGCCGGAAGACTTGCCTGCATTGCGGGGATGACCGGATTTAGGAGGACCGCCGGATTTCGGTGGTTTGGCTGAAGGCTGCGGCGCCTTCGCTCTGGGAGCTTTGCCCGGTGTGCCCGACGCGGCATTGCGCGGTTCGGTACGGGAAGCGGATTTGGGGGAAGCGCCATCGGGGGCGCGCGTGGCGCGAGGGCCAGTAGCTTTCTTGGTGGTTTTTGACATTGGCCGCAAGTATACGCCCGCATCCGCAGTACGGGCAGATCCCCCTGAAACCCGATGGATGCCCGGACGGCGCCTTGGCCCAACCATTCCTTCCCGTTGGAGGAACGAAAATTTCGGCCGGCAGACCGTTGACATCGTGCGCGTCGCAACGCACCATACGCGCCCACCTGCCCAGGTGGCGGAATTGGTAGACGCACTAGTTTCAGGTACTAGCGGGTAAAACCGTGGAGGTTCGAGTCCTCTCCTGGGCACCAGATCAGAACAAAGAAACCCTGCAGCGATGCGGGGTTTTTTTGTTGTCTGATCTGCTCACCGGTAAATCCGTCCGCCGCGCGCGCCTTCGGCGCCAGAGGCAGGCCGATAGCCATCGAATGGGGACATCGGGGGATCCGGCTGCGGGCATCGCGACGCCATGAATGCGTCGGATGGGCGTGCTGCGCCGTGCGAATCGCAAGATAGTCGTCATCACGCCACTGCAACCCGAAACCAGCGTACTCTGCACTGTACCAGTTGGACAGGGAGAGTCCGCTTTGGTCCAACATCCGATCGTGGTCGACCTCGATGGCACGCTCGTCCTGACGGACATGCTGCATGAGTCGGCGTTGCGCATGTTCCGCGAGCGCCCCCTCGATACCCTGCGGATACCGTTCTGGCTGTCTACCGGAAAGGCGACGCTCAAGCGCGAAATCGCGTCGCGGACGGCATTCGACCCCGCAGCACTGCCTTATAACGAGGAATTGATCGAATGGCTGCGTGCGCGTCGCGCCGAAGGTCGACCCCTGGTGTTGTGCACTGCGAGCGACCAATCGATCGCCGATACGATCGCCGGTCACCTCGCAATGTTCGATGACGTCATCGGCAGCGACGGGACGCGCAACCTGTCCGGAGGCCACAAGGCCGACATGCTTGAAGCGCGTTACGGACGCGGCGGCTTCGACTATGCAGGCAACACCGCAGCAGACCTCGAAGTCTGGGGACGCGCCCGCCAGGCGATCGTCGTGAATGCGCCCGCCACGGTGCTTCGCGACGCACGCACCCAGGGCAATGTCGAACAGGTGTTTCCTGCGCCAGCCCGTGGATTTTCGTTATGGCGCCGCATGCTCCGCATGCACCAGTGGTTGAAAAACCTGCTGTTGTGCGTACCGATGTTCGCCGGACATGAATTCATCAACCCTTCGGCCTGGTCGGCGCTGATGTTGGCACTGACATCCTTCAGCCTGTGCGCGTCGTCGGCTTACATCGCAAACGACCTGTTCGACATGGAAAGCGACCGGCTGCACCCGCGCAAGCGCTTCCGGCCATTCGCATCCGGCCTGGTGCCCGCGTGGGCGGGGGTCGTGTTGGCGCCAGCGCTGCTTGTGGTGAGCCTTGCGATCGGCAGCTCCGTTGGCAAGGCTTTCCTTGCCTGGTTGATGTGCTACTTCGCAATCACCTGCGCGTATTCGTGGATCCTCAAACGCATGGTGCTGGTGGACTGCCTGTCGCTGGCGATGTTGTACACGCTGCGGATCATCGCTGGCGCCGCAGCCGTGGGCCACAGCCTATCGTTCTGGTTGCTCGCGTTCTCGGTTTTCCTGTTCCTCTCGCTTGCGTTCGTGAAACGGTACGCGGAACTGGAGCTTCTACTACTCGGCGGCCACGAAAAGGTGCATGGCCGTGGCTACCGCACCAGCGATGCACCCCTCGTCCAGACCATGGGACTCGTCGCGGGCTACGTGGCGGTCCTGGTGCTTGCGCTGTACATCAACAGCGATGACGTCACCAAGCTCTACCGGACGCCGGAAATCATGTGGGGTACCGTGCCGGTGCTGCTGTTCTGGATCAGCTGGATGTGGATGCAGGCGCACCGCGGGAACATGCACGATGATCCATTGGTCTTCGCGGTCAAGGACCGCGCAAGCTGGGTCGCCGGAGTGCTGTTCCTGATGGTTCTGGTCGTGGGGGCGACAGGCTGGCGATGGTAAGGGTCAGCGCATGGGGGCGCCTGTCGCACGACGAGCACCAGGTAGTGGCCTTGCATCATGGCGAGGACGCAGCGGTCGCCCTGAGCGGTCAACCCTGCGGCGTCGCGTTCGGCAACGGACGCAGCTATGGCGACGCCTGCCTCAACCCCGGCGGCAGACTGTGGGACACGCGCGGACTCGATCGGTTCATCGAATTTGATCCGGCGACGGGGCGACTGCGCTGCGAGGGTGGCATGCTTCTACGCGAGGTCCAACAGATGTCCGTCCCGCGAGGCTGGATGCTTCCAGTCACGCCCGGGACACAGCTTGCCACCGTGGGCGGCGCGATCGCCAACGATGTGCACGGCAAGAACCACCACGCCATGGGAACGTTTGCCCACCACGTGAACCGGATTACGCTGCTGCGCACCGACGGCGAAATGATTGACTGCGGCCCGGGGCTGCGCGAGGACTGGTTCCGCGCAACCGTCGGAGGGATCGGAATGACCGGGGTTATCCTTTCTGCGGAGCTGCAACTTCGTCGCGTCGACGGGCCGTGGCTCGCAACGGAGACGATCCCGTACACCAGCCTCGATGCGTTCTTTCAACTGGCAGACGCGTCGGAAGCGGACTGGGAATACACGGTGTCGTGGATCGACTGCCTGTCGGCAGCGCGCGGCGTGCGAGGCCTGTTCATGCGCGCCAACCATGCCGATCCGGGCAAGGGCCCTCAGCCACGCGCGAAGTCGAGCAGGTTTCCGGTCACGCCCCCGATTCCCTTGGTGAACGGGGCGACCCTGCGCGCGTTCAACACTGCTTACTATCGTATCGGCGCATGGCGGGCCGGACGAAAGACCGCCCATTACCAGCCGTTCTTCTACCCGCTGGACAATCTGCTCGATTGGAACCGCATTTACGGCCCCGCAGGTTTCCACCAGTACCAATGCGTGGTCCCGCGCGATACGGGGGCCGAAGCGATCACTGCGCTTCTCCGCGAGATCGCGCGCTCCGGAACGGGCTCGTTCCTCGCAATCCTCAAGACATTCGGAGACCGTGCGTCTGCCGGCATGCTCAGCTTCCCGATGGCGGGCGTGACGCTTGCGCTGGATTTTCCCAATCATGGCCCGTCGACGCTGGCGCTGCTGTACCGATTGGACGCGATCGTCGCCGAAGCCAAAGGCCGCCTGTACTTGGCGAAGGACTCGCGCATGCCGCGCAGCCTCTTCGAGTCTGGATACCCTGTGCTCCCCAGCTTCCTTCCTTTCCGGGATCCGGGCATCTCGTCCGCCATGTCCTGCCGCCTGATGGGTTACTGACATGCACTTCACGAACAAGAAGATCGTCATCATCGGCGCCACCTCGCGCATCGCAGAGCACTGCGCGCGTCGATGGGCTGCGCAGTCGCCATCCGAGATCGTCCTGGTGGGGCGCGACGCGACCCGCACCGAAGCGGTGGCGCAAGACCTGCGCGTGCGCGCCCCGGGCGCCCGGATCCGTGGAATCCAGGGCGACTTCATCGACGCCGATCGTATCCAGGCGCTGGTCGAAGATATCCATCGCGATGGACCCGTGGACCTCGCATTGATCGCCCATGGCTCGCTCCTCGACCAGGCGCAGTGCCAGCAATCTCTGCGGGAAACCAGCAACGCGGTCATCGTGAACGGCCTGTCGCCGATCCTGTTCGCGGAGGCATTCGCAGGCCACATGCAGCGCGTCGACCAAGGCACGCTCGCGATCATCGGATCGGTCGCCGGTGATCGCGGGCGCAAATCGAACTACACCTACGGCGCTGCGAAGGGACTGGTCGCGCGCTACGCGCAAGGCTTGCAACACCGGCTGGCCGGCTCGGGCGTATCGGTCGTCCTCATCAAACCAGGCCCGACCGATACCCCCATGACCTCGCACCTCAAACAGCGAGGCGTGCGGCTCGCGTCCGTCGAGCAGGTCGCCGACTGCATCGTGCGCGGCGTTGCGCGGCGGAAGCCCGTGGTGTACGCCCCCGCGAAGTGGGCGCTCGTGATGCAGGTGATCCGCCACCTCCCCGCTTTCATCTTCAACCGGTTGGAGATATGAGTCATCCGCTTTACACAAAGCTTGCCAAGCTGTCGACCCGACGCGCCAGCCATGCCGCTCTCATCGGCCTCGCTGTCGTGGTGCTCCTGTACGCCGCCCGGCTGGCCCTGCAATTCGCGAACCAGCCTCCTCTGGAGTGGCATAGCTTCCGCCAGACGCAGACCGCGCTCAATGCGTATTGGTTCGCGCAGGACGGATTCCGGTTCGCCTACGAAACCCCGGTAGCCGGGAAGCCCTGGTCGATCCCGTTCGAATTTCCGCTCTACTCGTGGCTGGTCGCCCTGGTCTCGAAGCTCACCGGGATCTCGCTCGACAGCGCAGGGCGCACCACCAGCTTTATCTTCCTCGCGCTGTGCCTGTGGCCGGTACGCTCGGCGATACGCCGGCTCGACCTGCCTCGCACCACTTTCTGGTGCTTCGTGGCGATCACGTTTTCCTCGCCGCTGTATGCGTTCTGGGGGCGGTCGTTCATGATCGAGACCACTGCGCTGTTCTTCACGCTGGCCTCGATCAAATATTTCATCGACATCCTGCTCGGCGAGACTGTCTGGAAGCCCATGTTGTTGTTCTTCTTGTTCGCATCGCTTGCCGTCCTGCAGAAGTCCACGACCGCACTCCCCGTCCTGATGGTGCTCTCGGTCGTTTTTTGCATCCATCGCCTGCTGCAAACCAGGAGTGTTCCAGCATTCCTGTTCGATGCGCGGACATGGAAGACCGGATTGTGCGTGGTGGCGGCGGTGCTGGTCGGATATGCGTGGGTCCGTTTCAGCGATGCCCACAAGGCGATCAACCCCCTCGGCAAGCACATGACGTCGTACATGATCAGCCCGTTCACCTTCGGGACCCTGGCGCAACGTTCATCGCCGGAGCTGTGGGAGATCGTGGTGTGGCAGCGGATGTTCGTCAACAACGCCGGCGCGAGCGTCGGTGCGTTCCTCTTGTTGCTCCCGTTCGTCGTTCCAGCGAGCCTGAAAATCCGATCGATCATCGCGACTTCGATCGCGCTCTCGCTCCTGCCGTTGCTCATATTTTCGAACCTCCACATCGTCCACGATTATTACCAGGTCGCGAACATGATTTTCTTCTTGTTCGCAATTTCCGTGGCCATCGCTACGACAGTCGACTCGACGACGGGACATCGGGCGATGCTGCTGAGCGTGGCGCTCATCGTCGTGTCCAACATCATCATTCTGCGCAGCGACTACCAGCTGAAAATCGACACCCGCTTCGACAAGACCAATCGTGACGTGGCGATCGGCACCCTGCTGCAGCGCGAAGTGAAGGAAGGCGGGCAGTTTGTGGCGTTCGGGCACCAATGGAACTCGTCTTTGGCCTACCTTTCACAACGCAAGTCCTTCACCGTCCCGAATTGGCTGCCCACCCACAACATGATCGCCGCGCGACCGGAAGACTACGTCGACAAGGGCCGGCTTGGTGCGGTCGTCGCATGCTCGACCGACGTGCCCAGCCTGTCTGATCTCATGGCATGGTCGTCGCGAGAAGGACGCAACTGGAAGATCGGCGAGTCCCACGGCTGCCTCATCGCCTCGCCACAGACCGGCGCACTGCCGCAATCGATGAAACCTATCGACTGCGATGGCAACATCGACAACGCGAGGGTCGAGGAGCGCAACGGCCGCGCGGTGCTGTCGCTGGGCGGGTGGGCGCTCGACAAGCCCGGAGGAGGCGAACTGCCCGGCCCGCTGTTCTTCGCACTGACGGCGGACGGCCGCGATCCGGTCTATCTCGAAGCGCTGCGCGTTCCGCGACCGGATGTCAATATGGCCCATCGCATCGCCGAGACGATCGATGCCGGCATATCCCGGATCGCGCTGATGACGCTCGCGCCCGGGAAATACACGGTTCGCCTCGTCTCGCGCGACGCGGATAGCGACCGCGAATGCCCGCTCAGCGCGACCCTGACGGTCCCGGATTGACGCCATGAACGACAGAATGAAGATCGTACTCCCCGGAGGCGCCGGGCTGGTGGGCCAAAACCTCGTCGCACGCCTTCGCGACCGCGGTTTCACCAACATCGTCGTGCTGGACAAGCACCATACGAACATCGCGATCCTGCAGGCGGTCCAGCCCGGCGTCGTTGTCGAATATGCCGACCTCGCCGAGCCAGGCGATTGGCTCAGACATATCGCGGAAGCCGATGTCGTGGTGATGCTGCAGGCACAGATCGGCGGCATCGACTACGACGAGTTTGTCCGCAACAACGTCGATGCCTCCCGCAACATTCTCGATGCCATCAAGCACAGCAGCGATTGTCGGTTGGTGCATGTGAGCTCGTCCGTAGTCGAATCGACCGCGGACGATTTCTACACCCGCAGCAAGAAAGCGCAGGAAGCACTCGTGCTGGCAAGCGGCATTCCCTGCCCGATCCTGCGGCCGACGCTCATGTTCGGGTGGTTCGATCGCAAACACCTCGGCTGGCTGTCCCGCTTCATGAGCAGGACACCTGCATTCCCGATCCCGGGCCACGGCCGTTACATGCGTCAGCCGCTGTATGTCGGCGACTTCTGCGACGTCATCATCAGTTGCATCGATCGCGGAGGTCCTGACGGCATTTTCAACATCTCCGGCCACGAAAAGGTCGACTACATCGACATCATCCGCGAGATAAAGTCGGCGACCCGCGCACGCACACTGATCGTCCGCATCCCATATGCGCTGTTCCACGCATTGCTGCGCACATGGGCGATGTTCGACCGGAACCCGCCGTTCACCACGCAGCAGCTTTCCGCACTCGTCGCGAAGGACGAATTCGAAGTGATCGATTGGCCGGGCATCTTCGGCGTGCGCGCAACACCGTTTCGTCGGGCGATCGACCAGACATTCAACGATCCTCGTTACGGCCACGTGGCCCTGGAGTTCTGACGGTGGCCGCGACTCCCCAGCGTATTGCGGTACTTGGTGCGGGTCCGATGGGCCTTGCTGTGGCGTACCAGCTCGCCATGGATGGCCATCATCCAGTCGTGTTCGAGGCCGATGACAGGGTGGGTGGGATGACCGCATCGTTCGACTTCAACGGCCTGAAGATCGAGCGTTACTATCATTTTCACTGTATTTCCGATCATGCATTCCTGCAGGTACTGGAAGAACTCGGTCTGTCGGAGCGGATGCATTGGGTCGAGACCAGGATGGGCTACTGGTACCAGGATCGCCTGCAGCCATGGGGCAATCCGATGGCACTCCTGCGCTTCCGCGGCCTTGGCTGGATCGCCAAGTTCCGATATGGCCTGCATGCATTCCTTTCAACGAAGCGCGACGACTGGCGCCCCCTCGACCACGTCGAAGCCACCGGATGGATCAGACGCTGGGTCGGCGCCGAGGCCTACGAAGTGCTATGGCGCAAGCTGTTCGAATTGAAATTCTACGACTACACCCCGCAATTGTCGGCAGCGTGGATCTGGAGCCGCATCCGCCGCATCGGCCGCTCCCGCTACAGCCTCTTCCGCGAGAAGCTCGGCTACATCGATGGCGGTTCGAGCACCCTGATGGATGCCCTCAAAGCCGAGATCGAAGCGCACGGCGGCGAAGTCCGCCTCCGCACGCCGGCGAATCGCGTCGAGATCACCGATGGCCGGGTGAGGGGCGTGCAGACCACATCGGGCTTCGAAGCGTTCGACAAGGTCGTGAGCACCATTCCCCTGCCCTACGTCCCAAGCGTGATGCCTGACCTACCGGAGGACGTCCTTGCCAAGTTCCGCGCGGTCAAGAACATCGCGGTTGTCTGCGTGATCGCCAAACTGCGCAAATCCGTGACCGGCAACTTCTGGCTGAACACCAACGACCCCGGGATGGATATCCCCGGAGTGGTCGAATACACAAATCTGCGTCCTCTCGAACACCATATCGTCTACGTACCCTTTTACATGCCGGGCGAACATCCGAAATTCTCCGAACCCGACTCTGCATTCATCGACAAGGTGCGCAGCTACCTGCAGAAGATCAATCCCGCACTGACGGACAGCGACTTCATCGATATCCGCGCCAGCCGCTACCGCTACGCACAACCAATCTGCGAACCCGGGCACCTCGACACCTTGCCGCCGGTAGCGCTGCCGGTGCAGGGGCTGTGGGTGGCGGACACCTCGTACTACTACCCCGAAGACCGCGGCATTTCCGAGAGCATCGAGTTCGGAAGAAAGATGGCCAAGGATGCGACCGCATGATTCGGCAGTTCCAGTCGCGGGAGTTCCTGAGGTTGCCGATCGCAGGCGGAATCGGCGCATCGGTCGACTTCTGCAGCCCGATCCCCTGCAGCCGTGGAAAGGGTTTTCACCCGTAGTCATCCTCGCCTCCGTCCCCCGGAATGACGACCGCCTTCGCGCTGTAGCGGGCTTTTGCCCTCAAACCTCTTAAAAGGCAACAAGATGGATTCGCGTTCGACAGAGTTGCAACAGGAATATCAACAGCGGTTCCAAGGTACCGATCAGTACCGGGACGCGGTATGGAGAATCCTTTGCAATGATTTTTTTTCGGTATATATCGCGCATGAGGACGTGCTGCTCGATCTCGGAGCGGGCTGGGGAGAGTTTTCCAGGGGCATAAAGGCCCGCAAGAAATACGCGATGGATTTGAATCCTGATTGCGGCGAGAGAGTCGCCGGTCATTCGACCTTCCTGCATCAGGACTGCTCGACGGTCTGGCCTTTAGAGGATGGCGCCCTCGATGTCGTTTTCACCAGCAACTTCCTTGAGCATCTGCCCAGCAAGGATCTGGTGGACCGGACTCTACGCGAGGCATTCAGATGTTTGAAGCCAGGCGGGAAGATCATCTGCCTGGGTCCGAACATAAAGTTTGTTCCGGGTGCGTATTGGGACTATTGGGACCACTACATTCCGATCACGGAGGAGTCGATGGCGGAGGCGCTTTCCCTGAAAGGCTTCCAGGTCACTCGAAAGACGGCCCGCTTCCTCCCATACACGATGTCGGGCGGCAAGAACCAGCCGCTGTTCGCGCTCAAGCTTTACCTGAAGCTGCCTTTCGCCTGGCGCTTCGTCGGAAAGCAGTTTTTGGTGATAGCGGAGAAACCGTAGTTGATCTCAAGACAGTTTGCTTATTTTCTCCTCAGCGGGGGAGTCGCCGCCGGGTTGAATTGGGCATCCCGCTTCCTCTTTTCGGAGTTCGTCCGATTCGAAGCGGCGGTCGTGCTCGCATTCCTGGTGGGCCTGCTGTCTGGATTCATTCTGATGCGCGCCTTCGTTTTCGATGGGACCGGCAAGCCGATCGTCCCGCAGGCAGGAAAATATATTGGAGTGAATTTATTCGCTTTGCTGCAGACCCTGGCGATCAGCATGGTGTTGGCCCGTTGGTTACTGCCGTCGATCGGCATCATCGAGCATGCCGAGGCGATGGCGCACCTGGTCGGCGTTCTGGTGCCGGTGGTGACCAGCTATTTCGGGCATAAATTCTTAACCTTCCGCGACCCGCACCATTGAGCGCATCCCATCGGCGCCCGGCAATCGCCACCATCGCCGTGTGGATGCATGCCCTTGGCGGCTTCGATGAAGTGTCGATCGGCCTGCTGGTGATGAGCCGGCTCGGTCCGGCCGCACTGACCACATCGCGCATGGGCATTAATGTGATTCCGCTGCGCGTGCGCACTTCCGCGCAGATGCCGTTGGGCGATCTCGCACGATCGGTCGCGGACGGCTGCGCACGGTCCGCCGTCACCAGCGCTACAACGACGAATGGATGCGCATCGACGCCGGCCTGGAGGGCAGCCATCGGCAGTTGTACGGGCCGGTGCTGAATCTGTTGCCGTTCGACCGCGGATTCGTGTTCGACGGCCTGCGCAGCCGCGCGCATCCGGTGCCGGCGGAACCGGTGGACGACCTCTATATCACTGTCTCTCCGCTGGCGTAAGACAAAGCCACGCGGCGTGCGCTACGCTGCATTGCAGTCGTTGATCGCGACCGTTGCGCAGGCAGGCATCGTTGCTCGCCGCGCAGAGCGGCGAGCCTGCAGCTTCGGATGGCGGCGGCATGAACAGCGCAGCCTTGCGCATAGCGGTCGAGCATGGCGGTCGAGCCACGCGGGGGAATTCGCGGGCCGCGTCATGGCGGTCACCGGCGCCGCGGGCGGTATCGGCCATCGCGTAGCGCCTTGCCGCCGAAGGCGCCCGCCTCGCGCTGCGCGACGACGGCGCGAATGCGGTCGCGCTGCCGTTGGCGCTGAACCCAACGCCGCACGTCGAAAGCGCCGTCGTATCGATCGAAACGACCTCGGGCCGATCGCGCACGGCGCATGCCGCCGGCATTCTTGGGATCGGTGCGGCATCGACGCAGATCGACGCCGACTGGGATGCGTGCATGGATACGAATGCCTGCGCGCAGTGCGTGGTCACTCGCGCGGTGGCGCAGCGGATGGCCGTGCTGGCGAACGGCAGCATCGTGGTGGTCGGGTCGAACGCCGCGGCGGTGCCGCGGATCGACATAACGCCGGACGGATCGCCGGCCAGAGAGATCGCCCCGCGCGGTCGCCTTCCCGCTGTCGGACCGTGCGCGGCACATCACCTTCCACGACCTGCGCGTGGATGGCGGCGCGGCTCTCGATGCCTGAAGAAGAGATACCGGCAACACTACTGCGATGCCATGGATGTCTCACGGTTGCGAAGTAATTGCATTTGCGAATAGTTCTCATTAACATGAGCTCCATCCCGCGCCACGTATCAGCGCATCGCACGAATCGATCCCATGACCTACCGTCTTCCTGCCCATGCCCCGCTGGCTGCCGCTCTAGCCGCCGTTCTGACATCGCTCATCGCAGCTCCCGCGTTCGCCGGGACGGACATGGCCACTGCCGAGAAAGAAGCGGTGGATCTCGACACCATCCGCGTCCGCGGCGGGCGCCTGACTGGATACGCCGCCGAGCGCAGCACCAGTGCCACGAAAACCGATACTGCGCTGCAGGATGTGCCGCAAGCGATCACCGTGACCACCGAGCAGCAGATGCGCGACCGGGCCGTGCAGGGCATGGCCGACGCCGTTCGCTATGTACCTGGCATCGGCATCACCCAGGGCGAAGGCAATCGCGACGGGCTGGTGTTCCGCGGAAACAGCTCAACCGCAGATTTCTTCGTCGATGGTATGCGCGACGACGTACAGTATTACCGCGACACCTACAACATAGAGCACATCGAGGCCTTCAAAGGCCCGAATGCGATGATCTTCGGTCGCGGCAGCCCCGGTGGTCTTTTGAACCGCGTGACCAAGACCGCCAACTGGCAGGAGGCGCTGCATGTCGGCCTGCATGTCGGCTCGTGGCAGAAGCGCCGGGCGACCGCCGACTATGCGCATCCGTTCAGCGACGCCGTCGCGTTTCGCGTCACCGGTGTGTACGAGGATTCGGAAGGCTTCCGTGACGGCTACGCACTGAAACGACAGGGCGTGAATCCGACCACGGCGATTCAAGTCGGCGAAAACACCCTCATCACGCTGGGCTATGAGTATTTCCGCGATCGACGGACCGCCGACCGCGGCATTCCATCGTATGCGAATGCGTTCAACGGGACGCGCTTTCCGGTCGAGACCGATCGCGAGACGTTCTTCGGCGACCCGGAAGCGAGCCGCGGCGATGTCGAAGTGAATGCGTTCAACGCACTGGTCCAACACGATTTCGGCGACGGCACCGTGCTGCGCAACCGCACTCGCGTCGCGAATTACGACAAGTACTACGGCAACGTATTCCCGGGCAACGTCAACGCCGCGGCCACGACGGTCGCACTGTCGGCCTATCGCCAGGATACCGATCGCAAGAATCTGTTCAACCAGACCGATCTGATCTTCTCGGCAGCCACTGGCAAGGTGGAACACAAATTCATGACCGGCGTCGAATTCGGCCGTCAGGAAACCGACAACCTCCGCCGCAGCGGCAGGTTCGCGCTCGGCGCGGGATCGCCTTGCCTCACCGGCTCCACCGCCAGCAATTGCGTCGTACCGCTGAGCGATCCGAATGTGTCGCCGGCGGTGGTCTACGCCAACAACAGCACCGGCGGCGGCGGCGATGCGCGCAACACCGGCGTGGCGAAAGCCGCAGCGATCTATGCACAGGATCAGATCGAATTCTCGCCGAAGTGGTCGGCCATCGTCGGCCTGCGTTACGACCAGTTCAATGTCGACTTCACCGATCTGCGCACGGGCGTATCGTCGCAAAACCGTCGGCTGTCGTCTTCGGACAGGCTGTGGTCCCCGCGCGTCGGCGTCGTATTCAAGCCCGTCGAAAATCTCTCGCTGTATGCGAGCTACGGCGTCACGTATCTGCCGCGCTCGGGCGAACAGCTAGGCTCGCTGGCGTTCAACAGCCAGTCGCTGGATGCCGAAGAGTTCGAGAACACCGAAATCGGCGCCAAATGGGAACTGCGCCCGGGCCTCACCGCCGAAGCCGCAGTGTTCCGTCTGAATCGCAGCAACGCCGCGATCGCCGACCCCACCGATCCAACGCGCCTGATCCTGCTCACGGGCGACAGCCAGCGCGTCGACGGCGTCGAGTTGTCGCTCGCAGGAAAGCTGACGGACAAATGGCAGGTGATCGGCAGCTATGCCTGGCTGGATGCGCGCACCGTGAGCGCTGTGCCCGGCACGCCCGCCGGCCGGGTGTTGCCGCAAACGCCGGAGACCTCGCTCGGCCTGTGGAATCGCTACGATTTCACCGATCACTGGGGCGTCGCCATCGGCGCAAGCTACCGCAGCGAATCCTTCGCCTCGATCAGCAACGCGGTCACGCTCAAGAGCTACGCGCGCTACGACGGCGCCATCTATTACAAGTTGAATGAGCGTTTCTCGGCGCAACTCAACGTCGAAAACCTGTTCGACAAGACGTATTTCCCTTCGGCGCACAGCGACAGCAACATCACCCCGGGCGCACCGCGTTCGGCGTATGTGACGCTGAATTTCAAATTCTGAGTTCGAGGTGGAGCAACTCAACCGCTACGGCGATGGACAATCGTTCGGCTTCCATGTCGACAACGCGCTGCGCTACGACCGCAGCCGCGGCGACGGGCGGTGAGCTGGAGATCGAAGACACCTACGGCACGCAGCGTGTGAAATTGCCCGCGGGCCACATGGTGCTGTATCCCGGCATCGCGTGCTGCCGGTGACCCGCGGCGCGCGGGTGGCCTCGTTCTTCTGGATGCAGAGCATGATCCGCGACGACGGCCATCGCCGGCTGTTGTTCGAACTCGATGTTTCGATCCGCCGACTGACGCTGGACGTGGCCGATCATGCGGCGCTGCTGCAGTTGACCGGCGTCCATCACAATCTGCTGCGGCAATCGGCCGAGGTTTGATCTTGGCCGTGATCGATCCGGACATGCTCGATCCGGACATGCTCGACGTCATGCAGCGATTCCCGTTTCTTCCATGAGGTCGCCCGTTTTGTCGCGCAGCACCACCGACATCGCCCACGGCCAGCAACGGCGCGGCTTCTGGCTGCGCACGCTGCACAACTGGCACTGGATCAGTTCGGCGGTATCGCTGATCGGCATGCTGCTGTTCGCGCTGAGCGGGATCACCCTCAACCACGCCGCGCGGATCGAAGCCGAACCGCAGACGGTGCAGCGCACCGCAACCCTGCCCGCGCCGCTGTTGAAGGCACTGGGCAACCGCGCCGACGGCGAAGCGCCGCTGCCTGCGGCAACCGCCGATTGGCTCGATGCACGTCTCGGCATCGCGCTGCGCGGACGCAAGGCCGAATGGTCAGAGGAAGAGCTCTATCTGTCGCTGCCCTCGCCCGGCGCCGATGCGTGGCTCAGCATCGATCGCGGCACCGGCGCGGTGGAGTACGAACGCACCGACCGCGGCTGGATCGCCTATTTCAACGATCTGCACAAAGGCCGCAACTCGGGCCCGGCGTGGAGCTGGTTCATCGACATCTTCGCGGTCGCCTGCGTGGTGTTCTGCGTCACCGGCCTGTTCCTGCTGCAGATGCACGCCCGCCAGCGACGCATGACCTGGCCTTACGTCGGCCTCGGACTGGTCGTGCCGGTGCTGATCGCGCTGCTGTTCATCCACTAGATTCCATTCCCGAGTTCATCCAACGCCACACCCTCCGCTTACCGACCCGACGCCCTCACGCCATGAACAAGACCCGACTTCCCGTCACCGTCACCCTCGTCATCGGCCCGCTGTTCGCGCTGCCGGCCTACACCGCCGAGCTGCAGATCAGCGTCGAAATCCCGCAGTTGAAGGTGGCCGAATACCATCGCCCCTACGTCGCGGTGTGGATCGAAGGCACGGACCAGAAAGTCGCGGCGAATCTTTCGGTCTGGTATCAGCAGCGCAGCAACAGCGAAGGCCACGGCACCAAATGGCTGCCGGATCTCCGCCAGTGGTGGCGCAAGAGCGGTCGTTCGCTGAAAGTGCCGGTAGACGGCGTGACGGGGCCGACCAAACCAGCCGGAAAACATCAGCTCGCGTTCAACGATCGCCACCCGCAGCTCGCCGGCCTCGCTGCGGGCGAATACACCCTGGTGGTGGAAGCCTCGCGCGAAGTGGGCGGCCGCGAACTGTTGAAGATTCCCTTCCGCTGGGCCGCCAGGCCCACCGCACAGAAAGGCAGCGCGCAAGGCAGCAGCGAACTCGGCGCGGTCGCGTTGACCGTAAAGCCCTGACCGCCGCATCCCGACGCCCCTCTTTCCACTGCCGCAGGAATTCACCATGAAATCCAGACTCATGCTTGCGCTGGCGCTCGCCGCCGCCCTCCCGTTCACCGCGTCCGCCCACAAAGCCTGGCTGCTGCCTTCGCAGACCGTCGTGGCCGGCGAGAACGCCTGGGTGACTGTGGACGCCGCTGTCTCCAACGACCTGTTCTACTTCAACCACGTGCCGATCGCGCTGGATCGCCTGGCGATCACCGCGCCGGACGGCACTCGCGCCGAAAGCGCCAACGGCGCCACCGGCAAATTCCGCAGCGTGTTCGATCTCGAATTGAAGCAGTCGGGCACCTATCGCATCGCGATGCTCAACAGCGGCCTGTCCGCCAGTTGGGAAGACGCGGACGGCAAGCCCAAGCGCTGGCGCGGCACCGTCGCCAAGTTCGCGAGCGAAGTGCCGCAGGACGCGAAGAATCTGCAGGTCATGCAATCGCTCGGCCGGATCGAAACCTTCGTCACCCGCGGCGCGCCCAACGACATTGCGCTCAAGCCGTCCGGTGAAGGTCTGGAGCTGGTGGCGGTCACCCATCCGAACGATCTGTTCGCTGGCGAAGCCGCGACCTTCACCCTGCAGATCGACGGCAAGCCTGCCGCCGGCCTCGATATCGAGATCGTCAGCGGCGGCACGCGCTACCGCAACGCCCAGAACGAAATCAAGGCCACGACCGGCGCCGACGGCAAGTTCGATGTCACCTGGCCAGAAGCCGGCATGTACTGGCTGGAAGTCGCCACCGAAGACGACAAGACCAGCCTGCCGCAGGCCAAGAAGCGCCGCCTGAGCTATGTCGCCACCTTCGAGGTGCTGCCGCAGTAAACGGCACAGTTTTTCATGCTCGACATCAGCATCCTCGACATCAGCATGATCGACTCGACCACGATGCAAGCGGATTTTCGATGCCACCAGCACTGAGCGTCGCCACCCTCGGCGGGGCGACGATGGGCACGACATGGTCGGTGAAGGCGGCGTGCGCGCCGCGCGCCGACCTGCACGCACTGCACGGCGGCGTGCAGTCGGCGTTGGACACCGTGGTCGCGCAGATGAGCCAGTGGCGCGACGACAGCGACATCAGCCGCTACAACCGCAGCGTGGCCGGCAGCGTTCATCCGTTGCCGGCCGAATTCCACACGGTAATGCGCTGTGCGCTGGAGATCGCCGAAGCCAGCGACGGCGCTTACGACCCGACCCTCGGCGCGGTGGTCGATGCCTGGGGATTCGGGCCCGCGCAGCGACCGCGACAAGTGCCGGACACGGCGACCATCGATACCGTTCGTGCGGTGTCAGGTTGGCGCCGGCTCTTACTTCAGCATGAGCCGCCGCAGCTGTTGCAACCGGGCGGCGCCGTACTGGACTTGTCCGCAATCGCGAAAGGCTACGGCGCCGACTTCGTCGCCGCGCATCTGCGCGCGCATGGCATCGCCAGCGCGCTGGTCGAAGTGGGCGGCGAACTCTACGGCTACGGCCGCAAGCCCGACGGCGAACCCTGGCGGGTACTGGTGGAAGCCGCGGCGGAAGACGGCGACGCTGCGACCGCCGCCGATGGCGAAGATGGCGCGCGCGTACACGTGGTCGCGCTCGAAGGTCTCGCGGTCGCGACGTCCGGCGACCGCTGGCATGCGTTCGAGCAGGACGACGAACGACATTCGCACACCTTCGATCCGCGCACCGGGCGCCCGGTACGCCACGCGCCCGCCGGCGTGACCGTGATCGCCGACAGCGCGATGCGCGCGGACGCCTGGGCGACGGCATTGACCGTGATGGGCGCGGATGCGGGCCATGCGTTCGCGACGGAACATGGACTCGCCGCGCGCTTCCTGCTGCGCGGCGACGATGGTCTGCGCGAGCGGCTTACGCCACGGTTCGTGGAACTGAGCACGGTGGCCGACCCATGACGATCCGCATGCCATCGGAACACCGGCAGCGGCTGGGCAATGCGCTGGTGTTGCTGACGCTGGCCGCGTCGGCATGGCTGCTGTTCGGCCTGCACAACAACGGCTGGCCGGCGGGCGCACCGGCCCGCAACCGCAGTCTGTCGGCGCTGGCGGTCGCCTTCGTCTACATCGGCGCCTGCGCAGCGCTGCTGTGGCGCCCGCGTTCGCGCGACGACGCAGCGTCCGCGGATGACGAAAACGCATCGACCGTGCTGGTGGTGCATGCGAGTCAGACCGGTTTCGCCCGGCGTCTGGCCGAAATGAGCGCCGACAGCCTGCGCGCCAGCGGGGTCGCGGTGCGGCTGTGCGCGATCGAGCGTCTCGACGCCGCGACGCTGATCAATGCACAACGCGCGCTGTTCGTCGCCAGCACCACCGGCGAAGGCGACCCGCCCGATCCGGCGCTGCGCTTCGTCCGCGATGTCATGAACTCGCCTCCGACGCGGCTCGATCACCTGCAGTACGCGGTGCTGGCCTTGGGGGATCGCGAGTACGCGCACTTCTGCGCTTTCGGCCACGCGCTGGACGAGTGGCTGCGTGGTCGCGGCGCGCGGCCGATCTTCGATCTGGTCGAAGTGGACAACGCCGACGACAGTGCGCTGCGCCACTGGCAGCACGGCCTCGGGCAACTCGCGGGCGTCACCGATCTGCCCGACTGGACGCCGCCGCACTACGACGCCTGGCGCCTCGACGAACGCGCGCTGCTGAACCCCGGCAGCCTCGGTGGGCCGGCGTTCCATCTCGCGCTGCAGCCCATCGGTACTGCGCTGCCGGACTGGAAGGCCGGCGACATCGCCGAGGTCGGACCGTGTCATGCCGCGTCGGCGGTGGAGGCTTGGCTGCGCGAACACGGTCTGGATGGCGAGATCGCGCTCGGCAACGACTCTAACGACTCGCGACCTCGGACTTTCGCTGCACGACTGGCGCGCTCGCAGTGGCCCGCGCCTGAAGAGATCGCAGGATCGACGGCAACCGACATCGCCGCGCGACTGAAGCCCCTGCCCCACAGGGAATATTCCATCGCCTCGATTCCCGCCGATGGCCGCCTGCAGCTGCTGGTCCGGCGGATGGCGCGCCCCGACGGCACGCCAGGGCTGGGCAGCGGCTGGCTGTGCGAATCCGCCGCGCCCGGCGAACGCATCCGACTGCGCATCCGCAGCAATCCCGGCTTTCATCCGCCCGCCGCCGAGCGCCCGCTGATCCTGATCGGCAACGGCACCGGCATCGCCGGGCTGCGCGCGCATCTGCGCGCACGCGTCGAAGCCGGCGCGCGCCGCAACTGGCTGCTG
>JBKJTC010000179.1:0-21349 GCA_046590925.1 Lysobacteraceae bacterium
ATGCCCAGCCACATCACCAGGATCGGCAGCAGCGCGACCACCGGCGCCGAGCGGAACGGATCGATCAGCGGCGACAGCAGCGCGTTCAACTTCGGCGACGCGCCCATGAAGATGCCCAGCGGCACGCCGATCGCCACCACCAGCACGCCGGCCGCGGCGACCCGGCCCACCGACCACAGCGTGGCGTCGAACAGCAGGCTATTGCCGTCGCTCCAGATGAGATAGGACAAGGCCTTCACCACCGACACCGGCGACGGCAGCTTGTTGGCGCTGATCCAGCCGCTGGCGCTCAGCCCGAACCACAGCAGCAACACCACGGCGACACCGGCGATGCCCAGCTGCCGCCGCAGCCCACCGGGCAGGGCGGCATACGGGTTCCAGCCGTTGGCCATTACGGACGCGCCCCGAACACCGCGATGCGGGTCGAACGGTTCATTTCGCGGCAGGCGTCGAGATCCACGCCTTCGGAACCGGGATTGTTCTCGTCGCACAGCGGCTTGTTGGGGCCGTTGCCGACGATCTTGAAGCGCTCGCGCGGGAACTCCCACTGCTTGCTGAGATAGTCCGCCACCGCTTCGGCGCGCGCCTGCGACAGGCGGTTGTTCACCGCGAGATTGCCGGTGCTGTCGGTATTGCCGCTGATTTCGAAATACGCGCTGCCGTTGTTCTCGATGAACGGCACCATGTCGATGTCGATGGTCTTCTCGGCGCGTTTGGTCAGCGCCGACTGGCCGCTGCCGAAATTCACGATCACCGGCTTGGTCACCGTGGCCGGCGCCTGCACCGCTTCCTCACGCTCGACGGCGGTATAGGTCTCGACCTTCTTCGCCTCGACCTGCGCCGAGGTGCTGGCATCGTAGAGTTTGCGGATGAAGCTGGTGTCGAAGCTGTCCTGCGGCGCGATGACCGGCGACTTCGGGTTGGCCAGCGCACCCGCGGCGCGATAGATCTGGTCGAAGCGCTGATAGACGCGCTCATAGTGGTTGGTACCGCCGGACATGCCGAGGATGCCCGCGTTGTCGGCGACGCCTGTCCACAGCAGATTATCGAACAGCTTCTTCACGAAGGGCTTGCCTTCGTCCTTGGCCAGCAGGGTGAAGAATTCCTCGGTCTTCACCAGCGCGTCGACCGCCCCGTCCGGGTTGGCCTTGGCCGCGTCCACGCCCTTCATCCAGCCGTTGACGAGTTTCTGCACCGCCTCGCGGCCCTGCGGATCGTTGAGCACGCGCTGGTCGCAGACGATCACGTCGAAGATCAGGTTCGATGCGGTTTTCGTCGAATACACCACGTGGCCCCTGGTCGCGCGCAGCGCGAGCGACAGGTCCGGATCCCACAGCGCGGCGGCGTCGACGCTGCCGGATTCCAGCGCGGCGCGCACGCCGGCCAGGCCGTCTTCGGCGGCGATGTAGACGTATTCGACGGTCTGCTTCTTGCGCGCGGACAGCGACGAGTTGTCGATCGCGTCGATCGACATGCCGTGCGACGGCGTGAACTGCAGCAACGCGAGCTTCTTGCCGGCCAGATCTTCGACGCTGCGGATCGACGGGTCTCTTGCGATGATGGCGTCGGCGCCGCGGGTGTTGTCGACGATCATCACCGCTTTGGCGTCGTGGCCGCTGTTGCGCAGGTTCGGCTGCTCCTGCGCCCAGAAATCGGAGGTGCGCCACGCGCACTGCGCGGTGCCGGCCTCGAAGATCGTGGAGAGGGTCGGAATGTCGTCCTGGATCACGAACTCCACGTTCAGGCCTTCGCGGTCGAACAGCGAGCCGGATTCAGTCTTCAGGCTCTGGCCGTTGGCGACCAGCGCCGGCGCATAGCCGTGGAAGCTGACGATGCTGACCTTCAGCGGGTTGTCGGTCGAACCGAGCGGGCCGTCGCCCTTGCCGGCGTTGCTGCCGGCCGCGACCGCTTTGCCGCCGTCGGTCTGCGCGGTGGCCGCGGCGCCTTCATCGCCGCCGTCGGCCTTGCGGTTCTTGTACAGATTCCACAGCACCGAGCCGCTGCCGACCAGGACGATCGCGCCGATCAACAGCTTGGCGAACGGGGTGAGTTTGATGGCCATGAGGCACTCCTAGACGGACGAATAACGAAAGAGACGAGAAACAGCCGGCGATCACTTCACCGGCGGACGGAACTGGGCGACCAGTTCCTCCAGATTGAGGATGTGGGCGTCGATGCGCTGGGTTTCGCGCAGCAAGGCCGCTTTGTTCGATTCCGATTCCGACTGCAGCTTGGCGACATCGGCGGCGGTGCTGCCGACGGCGTCCTGGATCTGCGCTTCCAGCGCGGCGATCTGCTGTCGCAGTTCGGCCAGGCGGCCGTCGCGGCTGCTTTCCAGCGCGGCGACGCGCTCGCGGTTCGCCTGCACCACGCCGTCCGCGGCCCCCTGCATGTGACGTTGATGCCCGCGCAGGGCGGCCATCTTGGCGTCGGCGTCGGCCAGCACATCGTCCATCGACCAGGTCTCGTCGGCGACATCCATGGCGGTAATCGCGGCGCGTCGTGTGGTGGGATCCAGCGCGCGCAGCCCGTCCACCAGCTTCAACAGTCGTTCGACGGGGAATTGCGCCTCGGCCACGCCCTGGCGGCCGTAGATGTCGGCGAAGGTCAGGCCTTCCTCGACGCCGACGACATCGCTGGCCCCGGCATCGCTGCCGCCCGAAGCGCTTTCGTCGGCATCCGGCAGGGGCGGCGGCGCTTCGGCCTGCGCCGCGCGGCGGATGATGGCGTCGATATCGGCGTCACCAGTCGAGCTTGCGTCGCGCTGATTTGAATCCCGCTCAGGCGCTTCGGTCCGCTCGATCAGCCTGGCCGCTTCCAGAATCTTCTTCAGTGACGCCATGGCATATCCCCGGGGGTAGAGGTGGACTCCGTGCAGCGGAGCCCAAGCAAGAATAAGGGAAGGGCGGCACAAATCCAGTGCGACCGCCGCCACAGCGCGTCAGACCCCGCGGTTGCGCCCCCGCCACGGCGCGTACCACGCGCGGATGCGGGCCATGTCGGCCTCCATGTCGTCGCTCAGCACGAAGGGTTCGCCGAACCCGATGATCTTGTCCGGATAGTGGAAATACGCCGGCACCACCGGCACGCCGGCGCCCTTGGCGATCTTCCAGAACCCCGGCTTCCAGCGCTCCACGCGTTTGCGCGTGCCTTCCGGGGCAATGCCGACCCACAGTCGCTCCTCGTGCCCGAAGCGGTCGATGATCTGTTCGACGAAGCCGCCGGTCGCGCTGCGGTTGACCTCGATCGCGCCCAGCCGGCGCAACAACGGCCCGAGCGGCCACCAGAACAACTGGTGCTTGGCGAAGGTGCGGACCTCCACGCCCAACGCAACCTTGACGAGTAGCGCCCAGAGTCCGTCCCAGTTCGACGAATGCGGGGCGCCTATCAGCACCGCCTTGGGCAGATCAGGGAAGGCGCCGACCATCCGCCAGCCGCATGCGCGCAGTATCGACCGCGCCACCCAACGGGTAAAACGGCTGGACCGCGTCCGCGGCAGGCTGGGCGGTAGCGTCGATGCCAGCAGGTCCGGCATCGTCTCGTTGCCCATGGGTCGATCTTCCGTCATGTCAGTCCCAATCCTTGGTCGCGCGATCGCGCTTGCGGCCAGCGCGCTGGCGTTTGTCTTCGAGGCGGCGTTTCTTTGCGGCCCTGGAGGGCTTGGTCGCGACCCGCGGCGTCGGCGCCTTGGTGCCGGCCGCCACGAAGGCGGCCAGGCGCGCGCGCGCGTCCTCGCGGTTGCGCTCCTGGGTGCGGAACCGCTGGGCGTTGATCACCAGTACGCCGTCCAGGGTCACGCGGCGGTCGCGTCGCGCAAGCAGACGCTCGCGGACCGCCTCCGGCAATACCGCCGACTGCGCCACGTCGAACCGCAGTTCCACCGCGGTCGATACCTTGTTGACGTTCTGCCCGCCGGGGCCGGACGCGCGCACGAAGCGCTCGACCAGCTCGGATTCGGGAATGGTGATGTCTTCGTCCACGGTGCCCTCCGCGGGCGATTGTAGCGGCACCTCGTCGCGGCACGGCACGGCAGAACGCCGGTCGTGCGGCGGCGGCGGGCCTCCGCGCAGGTCATTTGACCGGCTTTCGCGGCTGCACGATGATGCAAGGCCAAGAAGGAGGAACGACCATGACCCGTCACACGCGCCTGTCCGCCGCGCTGGTCGCCGGCTTCACGGCCATGGCGTCGCTCGCCGCCGCCGCGCAGGATCCCGCGTCGGTCGGCAGCGGTGGCGACCCCGCTCTCGTCGGCGGCGGTGGGAGTTATCGGACCAGTTCCGCCGCAAGCTACGGCGGCGGCAGCCCGGCGGCGGCGTATGGCGGCTTCGGCAACCAGTCGCCCGCGGCCTACGCCAACGAAACCCAGGCGCGCGACAAATCGGTCCGCGAAGTCGAAGCCCTGCTGCAGACGGTCCGCGGCCAGCTCGGCGGCACCGGCGACACCAGTCTCAACGACACCACCAGCGCCAACCGCAACCGCTACGAAGAACGCGGCAGCCGCGATGCGGCGCGCTACCGCAGCGACGCCGAAGTGCTGATCCGCCGCAACTGGCAGCAGCTCGGCCCGCTCACCCGCGACCTCTATACATCCAGCTACGACCGCACCGACCCCAACGACCCGAATCAGCGCTATCAGCCGCGCTACGGCAACGAGGGCGATCTGGAACGCAGGATGCTCGGCGGCGCGCAGGACGCGGAAGCCGCGATGCAGAACCTCGAAGACCTGCTGCTGCCGATGCTGCAGGATCTCAAGCGCGGGGTCGACACCGAACTGCGCCAGCGTTCGCGCTGATGCCTTCCACGCCTGGAACCTGCATGCCGATGACGCGTTTTCTCCTCAGCCTTTGCCTGCTGGTCTGCGCCTTCGTGCCCGCGCACGCCGCGCCGCCGACCGACGCCCAGATCGATCGCATGCTCGACACGATGGACATGCGCCGCACGCTAGACGAGATGTTCGTACAGGTCGACACCATGAGTAACACCATGGGCCGGCAGATGCTGGGCGAAGATCCCACGGCGGAACAGCGCGCAGCATTCGAGAAGACGATGGCCAAGCAGCGCGATTCGATGCGCAGGATCATGTCCTGGGACACGCTCGGTCCGATCTACCGCAAGGTCTACGCGCGGCTGTTCACCGCCGAGGAAGTGGAAGCGATGATCGCTTTCTACGGCAGCGACACCGGCCGCAGCATCATGCGCAAGATGCCGCAGGCGATGCAGCTGTCCCTGGAGGAAATGCAGCCGATCATGCAGACCATGATCGCCGAGATGCAGAAGAACATCGAAGCCGACATCCAAGAGTCGGCGAAGCCGTCAGGACATCATTGATCCGCGTTGCAGTGGCGCCGACGACAGGGTTTGAGCATATACCCGACGGCGATTGTCGCCGGGGCCGATGTAGCGGTACTTCTGCCGGATTGCGTCACGTCGGCGGATAAATGGTTAAGCCTGCATCCGGGTTGATGAAGGAGTTGGGCGTCACATGAAACTGATTGGCCACGTACACGGAAATGATGCTTACCAAGCGACTGTTGGTCTGTTGCGTTCTAAAGGCATTCCAACCTATACAAAGTACAGTGGGGCACCATCCAACTGGCCTGTGCCTTATCGTGCAGCCATCTATGTGTGCTTGGACCAGCATTACAACGATGCTTTGGCATTGTTGAAAGATCCCAATCATTCTGTGGCCAGTCCCGTCGACATTGAACATTTTGAACGTTCAACAAGGGATCAACCGACATCTCCGCTCATCTTGAAATGGCTGTTGATTGCTTTAGTCGTTGTAGTGGCATTGTTCGCCGCCGTTCTTTTTGTCGAGCTACAACTGGCAATGACGCCTGACGTTCGTGCATGAACTCCTCAATTACTCATAAGCTCGTAATTTAGAGAACACTCGCTGGGCGAAAGAACGCGAAAACAAGCGTTTTTACGCGCAGAATTGTTCCCAAAGTTACTGACTTATGAGTAAGCATCGCTTGGCTGTTGTTTGAAGATGCGATGACTTCGACAGCAAAAAAATTGTTGCATTCGTGTATCCGGCTTTTCTGTAAACCAGACGCGGGTTATGCGTGCGGTTCGAGCCATGATGAAAGTCGCGAAGCGGCGCCTATCGTTCAAGCGACTGGTTTCTATTCGAGGCCTTGTGCGGCCACATTTGCGACAATGGGGTTGACAACGATTGAACCCCATAACGGTCGCCTTTCCAACCGCGATGCTTATGCTGGTGAGAACCTTGAGGGTGTAATCTGCTACAGGCGGGTTGATAAGCAAACGCGCTTGATACGTCAGCCGAGCCCAACTCTGTTCGTGGCTCTGCTCGATTCAGGAGGGCGCCCAATAAACGATCTTCGCCAGCTTCAGGCTTTCAGATACCCCATTCCGGGAATATCGACGCTCAACCGCCCAGCGACGTCTCGAACAATCGCAAAGCCTTCGCGAACTCCGCATCCACCGGCGCCACCGCCTCCATCCGCGCGCCGGTCCTGGGGTGATCGAACCCCAGTCGCTCCGCGTGCAGCAGCATGCGGTGGATACCCATCATCCGGAACGCGCGGTTGTGGCGGCCGTCGCCGTGGCTGGTATCGCCGATCAGATGATGCGACAGATGTTTGAGATGGCGGCGTATCTGCCGGAAGCGCCCTGTTTCCGGCTGCGCGCGCAGCAGCGCGTAGCGCGAGGTCTCGAAGCCCGCGGACGGCATAGCAAGTTCGCAGGTCGCGAGGCGCTGGAAATGCGTGATCGCCGGTTTCTTCTGCGGTTTGCCCGGACCGCCGTCCAGCGGATGGTCGACCACGAATGCCTCCTCCGGCCAACCGCGGCACACCGTCAGGTAATCCTTGCGCACGGCGCCGGACATCAGCGACTTGCCCAGCGTCGACGCGCTGTCGCGGTCGAACGCCAGCAGCAGGCAGCCGCTGGTCGCGCGGTCGAGACGATGGACCAGAAACACCGGCTTGCCGAACTGCTCGCGCAGCCGGTCGGCGACGAAATCGGTTTCGCCGCGCGCCAGGGCGCTGTCGTGGACCATCAGCCCGGCCGGCTTGTCGACCACGGCCAGCGACTCGTCGCAGTACAGCACCGGGATCTCGACAGGCGCAGCGGGGGCTTCCGGGAATTCCGGGGAAGGCGATCGGGTCATCGGAAGGCGTCGGGTCTGCGAGAATGGGTTTGCGAAAAGCCGCGCCCATTCTCTTCGATCCGCATCCTTCCGGGAGTTCCGCGATGTCCCTGCTCCGATTCCGCACCGCCCCGCGCACCCTCGCGCTGGCCTGCGCGCTCGCTCTGGTGTCCCCTACCGCCGCCTTCGCCGCCGATGCCGTCCCCGCGCCGAAGGGCGTCACCGCCGGCCCCTGCGTGGAGGGCATCTGCGAATACACCCTGGGCAATGGCCTGCGCGTGCTGCTGTTCCCCGACGCCAGCAAGCCTACGGTCACCGTCAACATCGCCTACGGCGTGGGCTCGGTGCACGAGAACTACGGCGAGACCGGCATGGCCCATCTGCTGGAACACATGCTGTTCAAGGGCACGCCCACCCACGGCGACATCCCCGGCGCGATGAAGGCGCGCGGCATCGAGAAGAACGCCACCACGTCGCTCGATCGCACCAATTACTTCGGCTCGTTCCCGGCCAACGACGAGACCCTGGACTGGCTGCTGGGGCTGGAAGCCGACCGCATGGTCAATTCCTTCGTCGCGAAGAAGGACCTCGACAGCGAGATGACCGTGGTCCGCAACGAGATGGAGCGCAACGAGAACAACCCCGGCGCGGTGATGTTCCAGCGCCTGCGCTCCACCGCCTACCTCTGGCACAACTACGGCAACAGCACCATCGGTGCGCGTTCCGACGTGGAGAACGTGCCGATCGAACGGCTGCAGGCCTTCTACCGCAGCTGGTATCGCCCGGACAACGCGACCCTGATCGTCGCCGGCCGCATCGAGCCCGCAGCCGCGCTGGCGAAAGTGCAGCGGCATTTCGGCAAACTCGCGCGGCCGAAGGCACCGCTGCCCAGGCTCTACACCGCCGAGCCCACCCAGGACGGCGAGCGCGAGGTCAACGTGCGCCGCAGCGGCGACACCCGCTTCATCGGCATCGGCTATCACACGCCCGGCGCGACCCATCCCGATGGCCCGGCGCTGGCGGTGCTGATGAACGCGCTGGGCGACGCGCCGAGCGGCCGCCTGCACAAGGCGCTGGTGGAAACCAAGCTGGCCGCGTTCGCAGGCGGCGGCAACAACACCCTGCGCGAAGGCGGCATGATCAACCTCGTCCTGGTCGCGCCGAAGGATGCCGACATCGCCAAGGCCGAAGCCGAACTGCTGCGGCAGGCCGAGACCGCCATCGCGGCGACGCCGCTCACCGCCGACGAAGTGGCGAAGGCCAAGGAACGCATCGCGAACGACTACGAGCGCAGTTTCGCCAACGTCAACGGCGTGGCGATGGCGCTGACCGAATCGGTCGCGGCCGGCGACTGGCGCCTGTACTTCCTAGAGCGCGACCGCATCGCCGCGGTGACCGTGGACGACGTCAACCGCGTCGCGCGCACGTATTTCAAACCCAGCAACCGCACCCTGGCCCGATTCATCCCGACCGACAGCGCCGAACGCGTCGAGATCGCGGCCGCGCCCAGCGCCGACGAGGCGCTGAAGGGCTACACCGGCAAGGCCGCGCTCGCCGCCGGCGAAACCTTCGACCCCACGCCCGCGAACATTGACGCGCGCACCGAGACCTTCACGATCGGCGACAAACTCAAGGTTTCGCTGCTGCCGAAGGACACCCGCGGCGACACCGTGACCTTCAACGCGACCTTCCGCTTCGGCGATGTGGAATCGATCAAGCGCAGCCCGGAGCCCGCCGGCAGCGCCGCGGGCGACATGCTGATGCGCGGCAGCAAAACCATGACCCGCGAACAGATCGCACAGCGCTTCGAATCGCTGAAGACCACCGCGGACGTGTCGGGCGGCGTGCAGAGCGCGAGCATCGGCCTGAATTCGCGGCGCGAACATCTGGCCGAGGCGCTGGCGCTCGCGGCCGACGTGCTGCGCAACCCGAGTTTCCCCGAGACCGAATTCGAGCAGTTCCGGCTGCAGTCGATCACCGGCCTTGAGAGCGCGCGCAAGGAACCGGGCACCGTGGTCGGCATGGCCATGAGCGAATACTTCGACCCGTGGCCGAAGGATCACCCGTTCGCCTACACGTCGATCGACCAGAGCCTCGCCGATCTGCGCGCGCTCAAGCGCGAGGACGCGATCGCGTTCCACCGCGATTTCTACGGCACCGTCGAAGGCGAGATCGCCGTCGTCGGCGATTTCGATCCGGTGGCGATGAAGGCGCAGCTGCAGACGCTGTTCGGCGACTGGCGCAGCGCGAAGCCCTACGCGCCGGTACCCACGCGCTACACCGACGTCGCCGCGCGCGCATTGCGGCTGGAAACGCCGGACAAGGCCAACGCCGTGGTGATGGCGCGCGCGAACCTGTCGTTGAACGATGCCGACGCCGACTACCCGGCGCTGATGATCGCCAACAGCGTGCTGGGCGGCGGTTCGCTGGATTCGCGCCTGGGCAACCGCCTGCGCCAGAAGGACGGCCTGAGTTACAACGTCAGCAGCAGCATCGTCGCCGACAGCGCCCCGGAAGGCCGCGACGATGCGGGCATGCTCGGCATCCAGGCCATCGCCGCACCGGAAAACGTGGCCCGGCTGGACAGCGCGATGCGCGAGGAATTGACCCGCTTCGTCCGCGACGGCATCACCGCCGACGAGTTGAAGAGCGCGGTCAACGACCTGCTGACCCGTCGCCAGCAGGGCCGCGCCAGCGACGGCAGCGTCGCCGGCTCGCTGTCGCGCAATCTGTACATGGGCCGCACGATGGCCTGGGCGGCGGATTTCGACGCGAAGCTGAAAGCGCTGACCGTGGACGATGTGAACGCGGCGATCCGCAAGCACATCAAGCCCGAAGCGATCAGCGTGTTCGCGGCTGGGGATTTCGCGAAGGCGGCGAAGGGTGCGCCTGGGGCTGTGAAGTAAGTAGGGCGGACGCTGGCCGGCCCTACGTTTTGCTCCCTCCCCCGCATCGCGGGGGAGGGTTGGGGTGGGGGCCGCAGGTCGCCTAAAGCCCCCCCATCCCGGCCTTCCCCCGCTTTGCGGGGGAAGGAGACAAGCAGGGGAAGGAGAGAGGCGGGGAAGTAGACGAATGGGGCAGCGGAATCGCGCTAACGTCGCGGCCAGGCCGCGATCAGTCCCCACAATCCGCCCAGACCGGCGATCCACGCCGCAGCGGGAATGTCGAACACGCGCGGGCCGCCGGCTTCCAGCGCGAACAACACGGCCGCCACGATCAACAGACCTGTGCCGAGGATCGCGGACACGATCCGGCGCTGCATCGCATTCATCGTCTTCGCCAGATCGGCGAGGTCGTGCGACCGCATCGCCAGTTCGTGCTTGCCGCTGACCTGCTGGCTCAGCCAGGCATGCAGCAACTGCGGCATGTCCGGCGCGCGCGTGATCAGTTCCGGCAGCCGCTTGCGGAATTCGCCGGCCAGCCGCTGAGGGCTATAGCGTTCGACCAGGATTTTCTCCAGCACCGGCTTGGCCACCGCCCAGATGTCCAGCTTCGGATCCAGCAGCCGGCCCACGCCTTCGATGTTCAGCAGCGTTTTCTGCAGCAGGATCAGCTGCGGCTGCAGGGTGAGTTCGTATTTCTGCGCGGTGCGGAAGACCTTGATCAGCACTTCGGCCAGCGAGATTTCCGACAGCGGCCGGGTGAAGTACGGCTCGCACACCGCGCGCGCGGCCGCTTCCAGTTCGTCGATGCGGACATGGGACGGAATCCAGCCGGCCTGCACGTGCAGTTCGGCGATGCGGCGATAGTCGCGGTTGAAGATCGCCATGAAATTCTCGGCGAGGTAATACTGGTCCTCGCTGGACAACTGGCCGACGATGCCGAAATCGATCGCGATGAAGCGCGGGTTGTCCTTGCGCGCCGGGTCGCTGTCGACCCAGATGTTGCCGGCGTGCGCATCGGCGTGGAAGAAGTTGTCGCGGAACACCTGGGTGTAGAACACGCGCACGCCTTTGGCGGCCAGCGCGCTGCGGTCGATGCCGGCGGCGTCCAGCGCGGCGATGTCGTCGCTGGGAATGCCGTATACGCGTTCGAGAGTGAGCACGCGCTCGGCGGTGTGGCTCCAGATCACGTCCGGCACGTACAGGTCCGGCGAATCCTGACCGTCCTTGCCCATCCAGAAACGGCGGATCACCGACGCATTCGCGCCCTCGCGCTGCAGGTCGAGTTCGGCCGCGAGCGTGCTCTGCACTTCGCGCACGATCTCGCGCGGGCGGATCTTGTCGGCGTTGCGATGCGCGCGCTCCACCAGCGCGGCGATGCTGCCGAGCAGGGCGATGTCGCCGTCGATCTGTTTTTCGATGTCGGGACGCAGCACTTTCACCACGACTTCGCGCCCGCCCGGCAGGCGCGCGGCGTGCACCTGCGCGATCGACGCCGACGCCAGCGGCGTGGTGTCGAAATGCTCGAAGGCTTCGCGGATGTCCTGGCCGAGCGACGCTTCGACGATCCGGCGCGCGGTTTCGCCATCGAACGGCGCCACGCGGTCCTGCAAGAGCGACAGCTCGATGGCGATGTCCGGCGGCATCAGATCGCGGCGGGTCGAAAGAATCTGCCCGAACTTGACGAAGATCGGTCCCAACTCCTGCAGCGCCAAGCGCAGGCGCATGCCGCGCGGCTGCAGGGCGATCTCCCGCGACGCGCGCGGTACGAACGGGCGCGCGAGCTTGAGCCAGCGCTCGGCTGGGGTGTCGTCGAGCAGGTCGTCCAATCGATAACGGATCAGCACGCGGCCGATCCGCGTCGCGCGCAACACCGCATTCATGTCGCCACCCGCTTGTTCAGGCGCGCGACCCGCGCGACGAGGCGCTCGGCATCATCGCGCAGCGTATCCACATCGTCGTAGAACGCATTCAGTTCGGCGCGCGGCACCACGTCGCGCGATTCCTCGGTGAGGTATTCGGCGGCGCTCTCGGCGAATTTCTGGCCGCCGACGCGCGCCTGGCGCAGCGCGGCGGCGACGCCGTTCGCGATCTGCACGCCGATCACATCGCCGAACACCGCGGTGAACGGCTGCTGCCAATCGGGATCGAAGCGTTCAGCCAGGCGCTGCAGGCGGCGCGCGAGTTCCGCATCGCCTTCGATCCGCATGCGCCCGACCGGCACCGCGTCGGCGTCGTCGTCGCGTTTGCCCAGCAGTTTCGGCAGCAGGGTCTGCATGCCCAGCGACAGCACGCCGCCGAAGGTGCTGCGCACGGCCAGGTCTGGCGTCTGTTCAGGATCGACCGGGCCGACCCGCAAGCGCTCGCCATCCACCTGCAGCCGCATCGCCAACGGCGCCTCGGCGGCGTCCAGGGCCAGCACGACGCTGCGGCCATCCAGCGGCTGCAATGCGTCGCGGGTGTCGGGGTCCAGGGCGATGGCGCGGTTCAAGGCCGATTCCAGCGCGCGGCCGGCCAGCGGTTTCCAATCGAAGGGGGAGGCGGTCATGGGGGCATTCTAGCGGGCGGATGGCGCTCCGCCCCGGTCGTGCGTTGCGCTCGATGGCATCTGTGCTCAGCGCGCGCGATCAATAGAGAAGCTTCACTGTGCGGGTGGAACTCCCTCCCCCGCATCGCGGGGGAGGGTTGGGGTGGGGGCAGCTGTTCGCCCGAAGCGCCCCCATCCCGGCCTTCCCCCGCTGTGCGGAGGAAGGAGACAAGGCGATCAGGCGTCGCCGGCACCTCCGTAAGAAGCGGTGAGCCGCTTCAAACCTTCCTCGATCGTCACCCGCGGCACATAACCGAAATCGCGTGTCGCCGGCGCCATCGAATACCAGTGCGTGGTGCTGAGCTGTTCGGCGAGGAAGCGCGTCAGCGGCGGCTCGTCCTTCAGCCGCAGCAACGGCCACAGCCATTCGCACGCGGCGCCGATGGCGTAGGCCACGCCGAACGGCAGGCTCTTCTCGACCGTGGGCGCGCCCGCCGCGCGCAGCAGTGCGTTGACGATCTCGCGCACCGGCTTGGGTTCGCCGTTACTGATGAAATACGCGCGTCCCGCGCAGGCCACACCCGGCGCCAGATGCGCGAAGGCGTCGAAATGCGCCTGCGCGGCGTTGTCGATGTAAGTGGTATCGATGACGTTGTGGCCGCCGCCCACGAACCGCAGCCGTCCGGCTTTGGCCCGCGACGCCAAGCGCGGCAGCAGTTGTTGATCGCCAGGCCCCCAGATCAGCCTCGGCCGCAGCGCGATCGTGGCGAGGTCGGGCCCGTTGGCGGCCAGCACCGCTTTCTCGGCGATGGTCTTGGTGGTGGCGTACGGCGCCTTGAAGCCTTCGCCGTAGGGCACGGTGTCGGCGGTGCCGCCTTCCACCGGATGGGTGGCGCGATGGGTCACGCTGGGCGTGGAGGTGTAGATCAGTCGACCGATGCCGTGCGTACGGCAGCCGGCCAGTACGTTGTCGGTGCCGACGACATTGGCGAGACGATAGCTCTCGTAGCTGCCCCAGGCGCCGGCCTTGGCGGCGTTGTGAAATACCGCCTCCATGCCCGTGCAGGCCGCGACCATTGCGTCGCGATCGGCCAGATCGCCCTGGATCTGGCGCACGCCCAGCGGCTCCAGCGTGCGGTAATGGCCGCGGTTGTAGCTCGCGACTTCGTGGCCCTGTTCGATCAGGCCTTTGCAGAGGGCGTGACCGAGGAAACCGCCACCGCCTGTTACCAGAATCTTCATGTGTTCTCGCTTTCCTTCTACCCTTTCGTCGCTGCGACAGGGTAAGGGCCAATGTCTGTGGTTCGCATCAAGCCGAACGCCCGGCTCAATCATCGCCGAGCGAGACGGACCGGGAAGTGATGAATGCCCGAGTCAGTTGCCGATGGATGTCGGCCAAGACATCTTCGACAGACTGCAGCACATCATGATTCCAATATCGGAGGACACGATAGCCCTGTCGTTCGAGGAATGCCGTACGCCCCGCATCATAACTTGACTGCGCCTGATGCTGCCCGCCATCCACCTCGACGACAAGTTTCGCCTGCGGGCAAACGAAATCGACGATATATCTGTCGATGGGTACCTGTCGTCGAAAACGAAAACCTTCGATTTGTCTCGCGCGCAAATGCTTCCACAATTCCAATTCAGCATCGGTCATTGTTTTGCGCAGCGTTCTGGCGCGCAGTCTGCGAGTGTCCATATTGATTTCTCGTTAGGGTCGAAAGCCTTACCCCACCCCAGCCCTCCCCTTCGCCTGCGGCGAAAGGGAGGAAGCTGATCCGCGGCGACATCGAACAAACGTCTGAAGCGAACCGCTTCGCTCCCTCACCTTCGCCTGCGGCGAAAGGGAGGGAGCTGATCCGCGGCGACATCGAACAAGCACCTGAAGCGAACCGCTTCGCTCCCTCACCTTCGCCTGCGGCGAAAGGGAGGGAGCTGATCCGCGGCGACATCGAACAAGCGCCTGAAGCGAACCGCTTCGCTCTCTCACCTTCGCCTGCGGCGAAAGGGAGGGAGCTGATCCGGGCCAACATTGAACAATCGTCTGAAGCAAGCCGCTTTGCTCCCTCCCTTTCGCCGCAGGCGAAGGGGAGGGTCGGGGTGGGGTAAGGCCGGTTGAGGTCGACAACAGTCTGCAACCAAGCATCTTCCGCATCTGTAGGAAAACCCCGCGCCGAAGGCCAGACCATTCACGCAGCAGAACCGCGCATCGCGGCGTATGCTCCCGACATCCGACTTCAGGAGCTCATGCCATGCGTCGTCCCGTCCTCGTCCTCACCGCTTGCATCGCGCTGACCACTGCCGCCGCTGTCGGCGCACAATCGATCGAACAGCAACTCAAGGACCGCCTGCTCGGCAGCGGCAGCAGCAGCAATACTTTCAATATCAGCGAAGGCGACGCCAGTCGCGGCATCAAGGAAGCCCTGGCGCAGGGCGTGGATCGTGCGGTGCGGCAACTGGGCAAGGAGGACGGCTTTTTCCGCGATCAGGCGGTGAAGATTTTCGTACCGGAGAAGATCCGCAGACTCGCCGATCTTGCGCGCCAGCTCGGCGCCGGCAAGAAAGTGGATGCCTTCGAGCTGTCGATGAATCGCGCGGCGGAAAAAGCGGTGCCTGTCGCGGCAGGCATCCTCGCCGACGCGGTACGGCAGATGACCGTGCAGGACGCCATCGGTCTGGTGCGCGGCGGCGAAACCTCCGCGACCGATTTCTTCCGTCGCAGCAGCGAGGAGACGCTCTACGCGGCGTTTCGGCCGATCGTGGAAAAACAGACCGCATCGGTGGGCGTGACCCAGAAGTACAAGGACTTCAGCAAGAAAGCAGGCGGCAGCGGCATGGGCGCACTGCTCGGCGGCGGTCAGGGTTCCGCCAGCAGCGCCGATCTGGACGACTACGTCACCCGCGAAACCATCGACGGGTTGTTCCATGTCATCGCCGAGCAGGAAAAGCGGATCCGGCAGAATCCGGCGTCGCGGACGACGGAACTGTTGCGGCGCGTGTTCCGCTGAGCATCGCATCGCGCGTGCCGGGCGATACCCGGCTGTTTCGTTATTCGCATCGCTGTCGTTGAATATCTTCGACGATCGCATTGCCGCATCCACCCGGCCGATGCGACGCGCATTCGAAGAGAGACTGCTGTCCCAAAAAATCGCAGGTGGCGCGTATACGATCGATGCGCCTGCCGCCCCATGCGCGGCGGCACGGCAATCCGATACATCACCACCCTCAGGGAACGATCGCAGGCTCTTCCCGGCCCCGTGCGGCCATGGAAGACGCGTCGCGTGTCGGTATTCCTTTACCGCACCAACGTCAACAAGGATGAGTCGCCAATGGTACGCAAGACCCGGATCTGCATCGCGATCGTTTCAACATTGCTCGCCGCACCCTTTGCTTATGCCGCCGCGCCGGTGGTCGAAATGAACGAGGCCTTCGTCAGCGAAGCGCCGATGGCCAAGGCCATGGGCGCCGCCGCATTCGCCACCCGCGAAGCCACTGCGCCCACGCTGATCGCGCTGGGCGCGCCTGCGCTGGCCGATACCCGCGCGCTGAAATCGCGTCGCATCGATCAGGTCAAACGCGGCCAGCCGTTCGAAGTCGGCTTCGCCCGCAACGTACCGAACGGCAGGATCCCGCTGTCCGGGCTGGGCTGGGAACGTCAGGGCGACGGCAGCATCGCCGCGCGCTTCGAAATCTCCTCCGAAACCGCAGTCGCGATGCGCGCCGGCCTGACGTTGAAGAGCAACGGCCGCGGCAATCCCGCCGGCGTCAGCCTGCGCTTCGGCGGCAACGACGGTCGCGTGTTCGAACAGAACGGCCGCGCGTTCGTCGGCCAGCAGGCCGGCTGGTCGCCGGTGCTGATGGGCGACAGGGCCACGGTGGAAATCGTGCTGGCGAAGGGCCAGCGCCCACAGAACTTCAGCCTCGCCATCGCGCAGATCTCGCACCTCGACACCAGCCCCATCGCCAGCGAAAGCGCATTGGCCAAACTGGGCACCAAGATCGGCGAAAGCGACAGCTGCGAAAAAGACATCGTGTGCCGCGTCAATCCCACCAGCGGCTTCCTCAACGCCGAGAAAGCGGTCGCGCGCATGGTGTTCACCAAGAGCGGCAGTTCTTATCTGTGCACCGGCACGCTGCTCAACAACAGCCACTTGCCGAAGAAGCGCCTGTTCTGGAGCGCCGCGCACTGCATCAGCACCCAGACCGTCGCCGACACCCTGCAGACGTACTGGTTCTACAAGGCCACCACCTGCGGCGGCACCACCCAGGCGGCAGGCGCGGTGACGCTGACCGGCGGCGCGTTCCTGCGTCATTCCAACACCACCCGCGACACCCTGCTGCTGGAACTGAAGACCGCGCCGCCGACCGGCGCGGTGTATGCGTCCTGGACCAGCGCGTCGATCGGCGCCACCAGCACACCGATCGTCGGCATCCATCATCCGGCCGGCGACGCGAAGATGTATTCGCTGGGTTCGGTCACCGGCCTGTCGACATCGATCGACGGCAAGTCGCCGCTGTATCGCGTGGTGTGGAACACGGGCGTGACCGAAGGCGGCTCTTCGGGCTCCGCGCTGTTCACCGTGAACTCCAGCGGCACCCACCAGTTGCGCGGCGGCCTGTACGGCGGCCTGTCGTACTGCACGGCGCCGACCCAGCCCGATTACTACTCGCGCTTCTCGGACGTGTATGCGTCGATCGCGACGTACTTCGCGCCGTAAGCGCTGCGGCATCGCGAGACGAAGCGGCCCGGCTTGTCCGTGTCCGCTTCGTTCACCGCTGCATGCCGACATTCGCGTCCGTTGATCAAAACCCCTTGTTTTCAAGACTTTCGCAACACATCGATCATCGGAAAGAAAACCTGCGGTCATGACAATTCATCATGACCGCACCTCCCGAAGTCCGAATAGTATCGATGCACCCCAGCAGGCCGCCTGTCGCATCTGAACGCCGACGGAGAGGACTGCCAGGCCAACCGCAGACACCCGGTGCGTGCATGCACGCGAATCGTGTCGCGCAGTACGGCGCCGCTCCCGATCACAGGGGAACAGGAGCGGGTTCGCCGCGTTTCAAGGCCATCGCGATGCGCCCGATTTCAAAACGCATGATCCGGATCTGCATGCTTTTACGGACACGCGTCAGGAACCATGCTTTTACGAAACATGCTTTGCGAAACATGCTTTGCGAAACATGCTCCCGACAAGCATGCATCCAGCGCATATTCGCGCATCGCGTCGCACGTACGATATTTCGACAAACATCACTTAATAAGGAAATGAGCTGAAATGAAGACTGCTATTCGCGTCGCTTCAAACACCCTGCTGTTGTCCCTGCTGGCCGTCAGCGCCGCATCGTTCGCCGCCGACCGCACCGTGCGGCCGGGCGTATGGAAGGACAGCACTCCGTTCAGTCAATTCAACACCCGCATCGTCGGCGGCGTCGCGGCCGTTGGCGATCGCTCGTTCACCGTGCGCACCTCCGGCTGCGGCGGCACCATCGTCGCCGACAGCTGGGTCCTGACCGCCGCGCATTGCGGCAGCCAGAGCACGGTCTACGCAGGCTCCAACAACACCGGCAGCCAGACCGCGTACAGCGTCGCCCAGTACATCCAGCACCCGAACTACGCCGTCAACTCCACCGCCGGCAGCTACAGCAACGACTATGCCCTGCTTCGCATCAACGGCACGTTCCCGACCAATCTCATCCGCGCCAAGCTGCCCGACGCGACGGTGATGCAGGCCGTGGCAAAGGTGGGCGACCCGGTGACCACCCTGGGCTGGGGCACCACCTCGCAGGGCGGAAGCACCACCACCAGCCTGCGTGAAGTCACCATCCCGGTGGTGTCCGATACCACCTGTGCGGCTTCCTACGATGGCAGCACCGCGGCCAGCGGCCTCAAGCTGAACCCGGCCGTCCAGATCTGCGCCGGGCTCGCGGCCGGCGGCAAGGACTCCTGCCAGGGCGACAGCGGCGGCCCGCTGATCGCGCCTTACAACGGCTCGATCTACAGCATCGGCGTCGTCAGCTACGGCAAAGGCTGCGCACTGGCGAACTACTACGGCGTGTACTCGGAAACGGTGGCCATGGTCGCCTGGATCCAGAGCTACATCGGCGGCGGCACCCCGCCCACCGGCCAGACCTATACCAACAGTGCCGACTACCAGATCCGCGACAACACCACCGTCGAAAGCCCGATCACCGTCTCCGGCCGCACCGGCAACGGCTCGGCCACCACGCCGGTCGCCGTCAACATCGTCCACACCTACAAGGGCGACCTGAAGGTCGACCTGATCGCGCCGGACGGCAGCCTCTACGTGCTGCACAACCGCGCCGGCGGCAGCGCCGACAACATCGTCCAGACCTTCACGGTGAACCTGTCGGGCGAGGCGCTCAACGGCACCTGGAAGCTGCGCGTGAACGACAACGCCGGTGGCGACATCGGTTACATCAACAGCTGGAGCGTGACGTTCTGATCGACGTCTGATCGAACGTAATGGGCGACAACGGCTGCGGGTAGCGATACCCGCAGCTTTTTTTCGTCATGGATCCGCGACGGATGCGAACGGATCAACCCAGTCGCTGCTTCGCCGCCCACGCCGCCAGCTTCTCGCGGCCGATCTTGGCGTTGTGGCGGATGTCCACCGGGAACGCTCTGGGATAACGCAGAAAGGTTTCGACCTTGGCGGCATGCACGAAGCCTTCGCCCAGGTGCCGCAGTTCTTCTTCGATGCGCGGCCATTCCGTTGCCGCCATGCCCACGCGCAGTTCCACGCACAGCACCGCGCGCTGTGCACCGAAGCTCCCTAGACCCACCAGCGCCGTGCGACGCACATCGCGATGGGTGTTGAACACCGGCTCGATCTGTTCGGTACACAGCGTCGTCCCGGCAGTGACCACGCGCTGGGTCTTGCGGCCGCAGAACCACAGCCGGCCCTCACTGTCGCAATAGCCCAGATCGCCCATGCGATGCACGATGCGCGTCGAACCATCGGCCAGCGTTTCGCGGATCTTCGCGACGCGCGTCGCGGCATCGCGATTGAAATAGGTATCGGTCGCGGTGGGGCCGGCAACCGTAATTTCGCCGACCAGCCCGCCCTTCACCATCAGATCGTCCGACCATGTTGCGATGGCGGCATCGTCGACGCGGATCAGCCGCACCTCGTTCGGCGGCACCGGGCGGCCCACGCAGGTACCCGCGCCCTGCTCGGTGCGCGTGCGCAGGGTCAGCAGTTCGCGGCCTTCGATGATCGCGACCGGCAGGCATTCGGTCGCGCCGTAGGGCGTCCAGAATTTCGCGTCCGGCGGCAGCAGCGCCAGCAGCGTCGCGACCACACCCGCAGGCACCGGCGCGCCAGCCGACATCACCGTCTTCAGGCCCGGCAGCGGTTGACCGTGATCGGTCAGCACACGCATCAACGCAGGCGAACCGAACAGTTGATCCACGCCGAAGCGCGCGATCGCCGCGTGCAGTTTGCGCGGGTCCGCCTTGGCCGGGCGGGTCGGATCCATGTCGGGAATGATCGAGGTGGTGCCCAGCGCGGGATCGAACAGCGCGAACGGCGGAAACGTCGGCAGATTCGCGCCGCCGGGCACGATGCCGAAGGCCTCGACCATCATCGTGATCTGCGCCACGAAATGGAGATGCCGGTAGACCACGCCCTTCGGCACGCCGGTGGAGCCGCTGGTGAACAGGATCGCGGCGACATCGTCGGGCTGCGTGTCGGCGAGCTGCGGGCCGGCGTTGGCGCCGTCGCGTTCGACATCGGCCAGCGTGGCGTCGGCCAGGATCGCGCGCGCGCCGGTGGTGATGCGCATGCGCGCGCTGCGCGCCCAGCCCAGCAGCGCCCGCGCCAACTGCGCCAGCGGAATACCGACGAAGGCCTCGGCCTGCGCTTCGTCCAGGCACTGCTTCAACGCGCGTTTGTCGATGCCCGGATCCACCAGCACCGGCACTGCGCCGGCCTTGAACAGCGCGAACATCAGCAGGAAGAATTCGGGCGTCGGCCGCACCATCAGCACCGTGCGGGTGCCGCGGACGATGCCGCGCTTCGCCAGCCCGGCGGCGATGGCGTCGCTGCGTGCGTCCAGTTCGGCATAGCTCAGCGCGATGGCGTAAGCGCCGTCGCGGCCCGGGCAGCGCATCGCGATCTGGTCGGGACGCTCGCGCGCGAGCCGCGGCAGGCTGGCGGCGATGTTGCAGCAGTCGGTCATCGTGGAATTGTAGCGGCTGTACCGTAGGAGGGCCTTCAGACCCGAGCGCTACAAGATATGTCAGCCAACGGATCGACCACGGCACGGTATTTTCGAAGAGCTCGGGCCTGAAGGCCCTCCTACAATATCGTCTACCGCTCGGGCCATCCCGTCCCTGGAATCGCGTATGCAACATCCCTGTCTGTCCTGCGGCGCCTGCTGCGCCCACTACCGCGTCAGCCTGCACTGGTCCGAAGCCGAACCCGAGTCCGGCGCGCCGGACCTGGGCGGACGCGTCCCGATCGCCCTGACCGAAACTTTCGGCCCGCATCAGCGCAGCATGCGCGGCACCTGGGCGAAGCGGCCGCACTGCATCGCCCTGCAGGGCGTGGTGGGCACGTCGGTCGGCTGTTCGATCTACGACGACCGTCCGTCGGCCTGTCGCGATCTGCGCATGTCGTGGCAAGACGGCGGGCCGAATCCGCAGTGCGATCAGGCGCGGATCGCGTACGGCCTGGCGCCGTTGACGCGCGAGGAAGTTGAACGCGCGTTGCCAGCTTGAAGCGCCGGCATCGTCGGCGAAGCCACTGCGCAAACCGGATACTCAGATCCTGTTGTCGTCCAGGAACTTCC
>JBKJTC010000244.1:0-7151 GCA_046590925.1 Lysobacteraceae bacterium
TGCATCGGACAATGATGCAAGAAAAATTACCGGCAACGATAGGGCAAACAACTGATCAGCAAGAGAATTTCATGCCGGCAAGGGCCGATTCAACCCACTGTCTTTCACGAAGACCCAGAAAACGATGCAGACACTTCAGGCGATGTTCGGTCCCTCACGTTCACCCTGCCTCAAGGCTTCAATTCGCTTGGACGCCTCGTCTCCGGAATCAAGGTGCCGAGAAAACGGATCCTTGGAACAGAGCTCTCGGGCGATGTCGAGGCGGCGGGGAAGGATTCGGCCTCATTCCATGTCGATCCCGGCCGCAAAAAAGCGCGTGGTCATCGCGTTTCGAGCGGACCGAGGATGAGGGATTCGTTGCGATCCGTCGGATTCATCCCTGTTCGCGAATGACATCCAGGACGTCCGCGCCATAGCGCTCGAGCTTGGCGCCGCCGATACCGCCGACCTGCCCGAGTTCGCCCATCGACTCGGGCCGCTTCTCGGCGATGTTGCGCAGGGTGCTGTCGTGGAAAATCACGTACGCCGGAACGTTCTGCTCGCGCGCGAGACGCGCGCGCAGGTCGCGCAGAGCGCGGAACAGATGCAGATCCTGCGATTGCACCGGCACGCCTGTGCGTGGTCCGCCGTCGCGTTCACGTTTTTTGCTGGGCAATTCCTTGCGCAAAGTGACTGTCTGTACACCTGTCAACACCGCGCGGCTGGCATCGGTCAGACGCAGGCCGCCGAAGCCTTCTGAATCGACTTCCAATAGTCCGGCCGCCACCAGCTGGCGGAACACGCCGCGCCATGCCTTGACGTCCAGGTCGGTGCCGATGCCGTAGGTACTGAGCTTGTCGTGGCCGAACTGGCGGATGCGCTCGTTATCGCCTCCGCGCATTACTTCGATGAGATGGACCACGCCGAACCGCTGGCCGGTGCGATAGACGCAGCTCAGCGCCTTGCGCGCGGCCTGGGTCGCATCCCAACTGTCGGCCGGTTGCAGGCAGTTGTCGCAATTGCCGCAAGCATGCGGGTAGGTTTCGCCGAAGCCCGCCAGCAATACCTGGCGGCGGCACTGCATCGATTCGCAATAGCCCAGCAGTTGATCGAGCTTGCGTCGTTCCAGCTGTTTGCGTTCTTCGCCGGCCTCGGACTGTTCGATCATCTGTTTGAGCAGCACCATGTCGCCCAGGCCATAGCACAGCCAAGCTTCCGCCGGTTCGCCATCGCGACCGGCGCGGCCGGTTTCCTGGTAGTAACCTTCCAGCGATTTCGGCAGATCCATGTGCGCGACGAAGCGCACGTCGGGCTTGTCGATGCCCATACCGAAGGCGATGGTGGCGACCATCACAATGCCGTCCTCGCGAAGGAAGCGACGCTGATTGGTCGCGCGGACTTCGGCATCCAATCCTGCGTGATACGGCAATGCCTTGAAACCGAGGCCAGCGAGCGTTTCCGCGGTCTGGTCGACCTTGCGCCGCGACAGGCAATAGACGATGCCGGCTTCGTCGCGATGCGTGCGCAGAAAATCCAGCAACTGGCGCTTGCCATTGTCCTTCTGCACGACGTTGTAGCGGATATTGGGGCGATCGAAGGAACTCACGAACCAGCGCGCCTCATCCAACTGCAGGCGTTCGGCGATCTCGCGCTGGGTCGGCGGATCGGCGGTCGCGGTCAGCGCGATGCGCGGCACATCGGGCCAGCGTTCGTGAAGTACGGTGAGTTCGCGGTATTCGCGGCGGAAATCGTGGCCCCACTGCGACACGCAGTGCGCTTCGTCGATGGCGAACAGCGCGATGCTGGCCCGATCGAGCAGCGACAGGAAGCGCGAAGTCAGCAAGCGTTCCGGGGCCACGTACAGCAGGTCCAGCTCGCCGGCCAGCATCGCCCGCTCGATGCGCGAAGCGGTTTCGGCGTCGAGCGTGGAGTTGAGGAATTCGGCGCGTACGCCGACCTGGCGCAGCGCCTCCACCTGGTCCTGCATCAGCGCGATCAGCGGCGAAACCACCACGCCGACGCCCTCGCGCAGCAGCGCGGGCACCTGATAGCAAAGCGACTTGCCGCCGCCGGTGGGCATGAGCACCAGCGCGTCGCCGCCGTCGGAGATATGTTCGATGATGGCCTGCTGCGGGCCGCGGAAATCGGCATGGCCGAAGACGCGGTGCAGCAGGTTCTGTGGGGATTCCTGCATGGCGATAGGGTATCAGCTGCCGCAACCCGGCTTGTAGGGATATGCCGCATGCCTGCGTCGGACAAACGCGCGGGCGACTCGAAAAATGCCGGGCTGGATCTCCGTACCCAGCAAGCGGCACCGGCTCGCACAGCGGCAAGGACTGAGGGCCAGATGAACGTATCGCGCCGCAGAGGACCGGAACCGGAAGGATTCAGCCGCGCGTTACCTGCCCCGCCCTAGCGTGCCCCTCGCCATCCCGGCGCCCGGAGTCCACCATGCATCGCATCGCCGCCTCGATCCTCGCCGCCGGCCTGTTCGCCGCCACCGGCGCCGCTTCCGCGCAGAACGCAGGCTACCCCTCGCCCGCCGACGACCGCTATGCGGAAGCGGACGCCCCCTACTACGACTACGCCCGCGTGCTGCGCGTGGATCCGGTGCTGCCATCGGGCTACCGCCCGACGCGCACGTCCTCGAACGAGTGTTATAGCGAAGACGGTTATTACACCGACAACGGCAACGATGGTCGCTACGACGACCGTTACAGCGATCGCAATGACGAAAGCGGCAGCCGTTACGAAAGCCGCGATGGCGACGATCGTCGCAACGGCCGTTACGGCAACGAGTACGGCACCCAGACCGGACGCAATGTCGCGACGGTGATCGGCGGCATCGTCGGTGCGGCGCTGGGCAGCAAGGTCGGCGGCGGCTCCGCGCGTTACGCCACCGCGGCGGTGGGCTCGATGGTCGGCGGCATGGCCGGACGCGAGGTATACGAGACCACCCAGCGCAACCGCCAGCCGAAACATGCGCGGGTCACTGTCTGCGACCCGGTGAGCGAAGGCGACTACGCCCGTTACCCGGCCGTGACCAACGAAGTCACCGCTTACGACGTGACCTACGAATACGCCGATCGCGAATACGTGACCCGCACCAGCTATCACCCCGGCGACCGCATCCGCGTCCGCGTGGATGTCCGCCCGGAGTAATTCCCGACGCAGTGCCGCCAAACAAAACGGGGCCTTCTGGCCCCGTTTTTCTGTTCATGCGAAAACTTCAGCCCAACGCAGCGCCTGCGGTCGGGTATTCGCTCGGATAGGGCGACAACAACCGCAGTTCCTGCTTCGCCAGCTCCGCGCGCAGATCGTTGGCGACCTCGGCGACGCGCCCGGCGACCAAGCTATCCGGCAACGACGCGATCACGGTCGGGAATGCATCGTCGTAGACCAGCAGATTGATGGCTTCCACCGGATCGACGCGCAGGTTGTACAACTCCCACTGATCCGGCACCGGCCGTTCGCTCCACGGGTCGCAGTAGCGCACCAGCTTCCATTCGCCCGAGCGCAGCGCGCGTACGTGCGCCGGCTGCACCACCGCTCCCGGCGCAAGCTCTGGCACGTAAGGATGCGGCGAATCCGCGGTCGGCGGCGTGCGCAGCATCTCCACCGTCGCCGCGAACACCGCGTACTGCTGCCAGGACGACTGATTGTGCGGGTCGTCATCGCGCGGCAGAGGCTCGGTGATCATGTCGTCGGTCGCGAACAGCACGCCGGTACGCGGCGCGCCGTCGGGCCCGATCACCGGCCCGCCGCCCGCCGCGATCACCGGCAGCAGGTCCGCGCCCGGCAGCGGCGCAGCCAGGTGGGTCTTCGACAGCGAGCGCCGCGCGCGTTCGATCTGTTCGGGTTTGGCGCCAGCCAGCGACAGCAGGGTCGGCAGGATGTCGATATGGCTGGTCTGCGAATCGATCACGACCGGCGCGTCGGTGGCGGAGTTGAACGTCGGCGAACCGATCAGGAACGGCACATGCACCACTTCCTGATACGCGCCGTGCCATTTCTCGATCTGCATGCCGTGCGCCGCACCGAATTCGCCGTGATCCGATGCGAATACTATGACGGTGGTGTCGCGCAGCCCCGCTTCTTCCAGCGAGGTCAGTACGCTGAGAATGTGGCGGTCCACCATCGAAATCATGTAGGCGTAGTACTGCAGGAAGCCGACCGACGCCGCATCGGCGTCCTGCTGCAACTGGAACGGGATGGTCGCGGCCATCGTCGCCTTCACCGCATTGGCCAGCACCGTCTGCGGGTCGCCGCCGATCGCTTGCGCCGTGCCCAGGCCGGTCTTCGCGGCCAGACCCAACGCGACCTTGTACGACGCGTCGAACTGCGCGCGAGGCTTGTTGTCCAGCAGGTTCTCGTTCTGGGTCGGCGATGCCGTGGCGCAGGCCTGCGGCAGGCCGGTCGGGTTCAGCGGTACTTGATACGTGCCGTCCTGCGGTACGGCGCTCACGGTACCCTGCGCCGGAATCGGCACCGAACCGCCAGGCCCGATCAGCGCCTGCGGCGTGACCGAAGCGCCCGGCGCGGCCGGCATCAGCGCGCGCGGCAAGGCCGGATAGGTGGCGATGTCGTGCGGATTGGTGAACGAGCACACCGCGAAGAACGGCGGCGGCGTGGGCACGAAGCTGTTGTTCGGATGACGGTCGCCCGCGGTGCTGCTGGCGCGCGAGTACGGCACGCCCAGCCCGCGGCTGCGCAGGAACGCACAAGCCAGATCGGCGAACTGGTAGTCGCGATACACGCCCATGTTGTTGCTCAGCGCCCCGTGCGGCTCCGGCCACGACAACTCCCAGTCGCCGAAGCCGTACGCCTGCAGCGTGTGCTCCGGCGGATCGCTGACGTGCCATTTGCCGAAGTAATGCGTGGAATAGCCCAGCTCGCGGAAATAATCGCCCGCGGTCGGCGCACCGTCCGCACGCAGCCACGGGAAGTTGGAGGAGTCGCCGTTCTTGAACAGGCCGTCGGTCTGGGTCACCCCGCTGCGCGGCCCGTACTGCCCGGTCATGATGCTGGCGCGGCTGGGGATGCACGCCGACTCGGCGATGGTGTGGTCAGTGAACACCGTCGCGTACTCGCGCAGCTTGCAGAAGCCCGGGTAGTGCTGCGCGTATGCGTTGCCTTCGAGGCTGCCCACGAACGAGAGAATCTTCTTGATGTCGTTCGCGAAACCGGCGTCGCCGTAACCCGCATTCGGGTAATACAGCTGATCGACCATGATCATCAGGATGTTGGGGCGGGTGTCGCGCTGGGTGGCGATGTCCTGGAGGGTTTCGAGGGAGGTGGTGTCGTCCGTATCGCCTGCCGCGCCCTGTCCTGTGTTCTGTGCCGTCATGGCTGCTCCCTTTTGGGTGAAAACTGTCCTGTCGGCGTTGCGCCGGATCGGGCCGGCATGATGCCGGGATCGCATAGCTGAAACCGTATCACGCGATCTGCCAAGTCTGACAGCCCGACCCGCGATGGAATGGGTTGGGCTAGAGTCGTCTTGGGATCAATGGATGCGGGCACAGGGGAACATCAATATGAAGCCGCCGAAGAAGCGAACACCGAAGGCCAGCAAAAAGGTCGCGCAACCACAGCCAGTGGATGTCACACGGGCTGATCTGCAGCCGTTACGAGCATTTGGACGGTCGTTATCGGATTTCGAGCCGTTGATGATTGCGGAACGGACGTTGCTGCATGCCTGCCGGATCGGCGGGATCGCCGTGATCTCGGAACAACGACCAGGTCAGTCCACTGAAGAAAATACTGCGCGCGCCGGGTTCCTACGTTTTCTGCTGCTGGGCGGGGACCAGAGCACGCCGCTTCACGAACAGGGTGTGCGGTTGATGGGGGCTTGGATCGAAGGCGACCTCAACCTAGAAAACACCCCCACAGTTTCAGCGATTGACTGCATCGCCTGCACCTTCACCAAGCCGCTTATGTTGCGTAGCATCATACTGCCGAGTGGGTTATTCCTAACGGGGTCGGAGGTGCCGGGCATTCAGGGTGACGGCTTAGTGACGACGGGCGACGTGTTTTTAAACGATGGGTTTAAGGCCACAGGCGAAGTGCGGCTGCTGAGCGCGCAGATCGGCGGCAGCCTGGACTGCAACAAGGCGCAGTTCGATGGCAACGGAGGCAACGCCCTATCCGCTGACGGCGCCTTAATCAAAGGCGCCGTGTTTCTGCGCGATGGCTTTCAGGCCAAGGGCACCGTGCGACTGCTAGGCGCGCAGATCGGCGGCAGCCTGGAGTGCGACAAGGGGCAGTTCGATGGCAACGGGGGCAACGCCCTTTCTGCTGACCAAGCCTTGATCAAAGGCGGCGTGTTTCTGCGCGATGGCTTTCAGGCCAAGGGCACCGTGCGACTGCTGGGCGCGCAGATCGGCGGCAGCCTAGACTGCGACAAGGGGCAGTTCGATGGCAGCGGGGTCGACGCCCTCATCGCTGACGGCGCCGTGATCAAAGGCAGCGTGTTTCTGCGCGATGGGGTTCAGGCCAAGGGCACCGTCCGGCTGCTGAGCGCTCAGATCGGCGGCAATCTTGAATGCGACAAGGGGCAATTCGATGGCAACGGGGGCGATGCCCTCATCGCTGACGGCGCCGTGATCAAAGGCGCCGTGTTTTTGCGCGATGGGTTTCAGGCCAAGGGCACCGTCCGGCTGCTGGGCGCGCAGATCGACGGTAGTTTTGGATGCGATAAGGGGTGGTTCGATGGCAACGGGGGCGACGCCCTCATCGCTGACGGCGCCGTGATCAAAGGCGCCGTGTTTTTGCGCGATGGGTTTCAGGCCACAGGCACCGTGCGGCTGGTGGGTGCGCAGATCGGCGGCGACTTGGTCTGTAGCAAAGGGCAGTTCAATATCAACGGAGACCTTGCGCTCGTTGCAAGCGGGATGCGCGTGGCAGGCCGTTTTTTCTTCCGCAATCTCGCAAGCCCGGTAAGCAAGGCGTCATTGGCCGCCGCCTCGGTAGGAGTGCTGGTTGACGATGCCAACGCCTGGGGCGTCGATCTGGTGTTGGATGGTTTCACATACGGCAGCATCGGCGGCAAATCACCGCCTATAGATCAGGCCCATAAATACTCTTAACTTTCTGTGCGATCTGGTGTTCAATGACGCATGGATAACGAAGACGCCCGCCGGCTCAGTCCGGCAGAACAACACGAGCGCCGCCGC
>JBKJTC010000309.1:0-3099 GCA_046590925.1 Lysobacteraceae bacterium
CGGTCCTGCGCCTTGCGGATCTTGGAAGCCGAGACCATTTCGAGTGCGCGCGTCACCTTGCGGGTGTTCTGCACCGACTTGATCTTGGTTTTGATTTCTCTGCCGCCTGCCATCTTCTTTTCCCGTAGGGCGGGTCTTGTACCCGCCTTGTGCAGAAGTTCCGGAACTACCGAATGGCGGGTGCGAGACCCGCCCTACGATGTCACCAGGAACCTGTCTTCACGAACTCTTCGATGCCGCCCTTGAACGCGGCTTCGAGCTCGTCGTTCCAGTCGCCGCTCTCATTGATCTTCGCCAGCACATCGCCCTTGGTGTTGAAGAAGTGGGCGTGCAGGGCTTCCTCGAACGCGCCGATCTTGTTCACCGGAACGGTGTCCATGTAGCCCTTGTCCACGGCGTAGATCGAGAGCGACTGCTCGGCGACCGACATCGGAGCGTACTGCTTCTGCTTCATCAGCTCGGTGACGCGCTGGCCGCGCTCCAGCTGCTTGCGGGTGGCTTCGTCGAGGTCCGATGCGAACTGCGCGAACGCCGCCAGCTCACGGTACTGGGCGAGCGCGATGCGGATGCCGCCCGACAGCTTCTTCATGATCTTGGTCTGGGCGGCGCCGCCGACGCGCGACACCGAGATGCCGGCGTTCACGGCCGGACGGATGCCGGCGTTGAACAGATCGGTTTCGAGGAAGATCTGGCCATCGGTGATCGAGATTACGTTGGTCGGCACGAACGCCGACACGTCGCCGGCCTGGGTTTCGATGATCGGCAGCGCGGTCAGCGAACCTGTCTTGCCCTTGATCTCGCCCTTGGTGAACTGCTCGACGTACTCCTCGGAGACGCGCGCGGCGCGTTCCAGCAAGCGGCTGTGCAGGTAGAACACGTCGCCCGGATACGCTTCGCGGCCCGGCGGACGGCGCAGCAGCAGCGAGATCTGGCGGTAGGCCACGGCCTGCTTGGACAGATCGTCGTAGATGATCAGCGCGTCTTCGCCGCGGTCGCGGAAGTACTCGCCCATGGTGCAACCGGAGTAGGCGGCGATGTACTGCATCGCGGCCGATTCGGACGCCGAGGCGGCGACGACGGTGGTGTACGCCATAGCGCCGTTGGCTTCGAGCTTGCGCACGATGTTGGAGATCGTCGAGTTCTTCTGACCGATCGCCACGTAGATGCATTTGATGCCGGAGTCTTTCTGATTGATGATCGCGTCGATCGCCAGCGCGGTCTTGCCGGTCTGGCGGTCGCCGATGATCAATTCGCGCTGGCCGCGGCCGATCGGGATCATCGAGTCGACCGACTTGTAGCCGGTCTGCACCGGCTGCGACACCGACTTGCGCCAGATCACGCCCGGGGCGATGGTTTCCACCGGCGAGGAGGTCTTGGCTTCGATCGGGCCCTTGCCGTCGATGGCTTCGCCCAGCGCATTGACGACGCGACCCAGCAGTTCCGGGCCGGTCGGCACTTCGAGGATGCGGCCGGTGGTCTTGGCGGTATCGCCTTCGCGCAGGGTCTTGTAGTCGCCGAGGACCACGGCGCCGACCGAATCGCGCTCGAGGTTCAGCGCCAGTGCGTAGGTCGCATTGGGCAGCTCGATCATTTCGCCCTGCATCACGTCGGCCAGACCGTGGATGCGCACGATGCCGTCGGACACCGAGGTCACGGTGCCTTCGTTGCGCGCTTCCGCGGAAAGCTTGACCTTCTCGATGCGGGTCTTGATCAGTTCGCTGATTTCGGACGGGTTGAGCTGGGAGGTAGCCATGATTGTTTCCTGTGTAGGGTGGGCCTTGGCCCACCATTACGAACCTTGAGCCATTACGAACCGTTAGGGTCGCAGTGGTTTGTTGTTTCAGCGGTGGGCTTGTGAAGCCCACCCTACAATCGTCTTATTGCGCCAGAGCCGTTTGCAGCCGCGAAAGCTTGTTCTTGAGCGAACCGTCGATGACCACGTCGCCTGCGTCGATCACCGCGCCGCCGATCAGGCTGGCGTCGACCGCGGTTTCGAGTTCGACCTCGCGACCGAAGCGACGCTTCAGCGCGATCTTGATGCTCTCGACTTCGGCCGCCGGCATCGCCGTGGCCGAGGTGATCCGGGCCTTGACGATGCGTTCGGCATCGGCGCGCAGTTCCTCGAACAGCCCGGCGATTTCCGGCAGCAACGGCAGCCGGCGGTTGTCGGCCAGCAGCGCGAGGAAATTGCCGAACAGGTCGTTGCCGAACAGATCCGCGCTGTCCACGCTGTTGCCGACGGGCGGCGACAGCAGTGCGACCGCGTCGCTGCGATCGAGCTGCGGATGACCCAGCAGCGACTGCGCGCGCGGATCGGCGGCGACGCGCGACGCGAAGGCGAGCGCGTCCGACCATGTCGGCGTGGCGCCGGCATCGCGTGCGACCGCGTACGCGGCGCGGGCGTAGGGGCGTGCAAGGGTGAGAGCCTGGCTCATCGTTCGATTCGTCCCGTCACAACTGGGCGGCGAGTTCGTCGATCAGCGCCTTGTGGGCGTTGGCGTCGATCTCGCGCTTCAGCAGCTTTTCGGCGCCGCTCACGGCCAGGAAGGACACCTGCTTGCGCAGATCTTCCTTGGCGCGATTGGCGGCAGCGGCGATCTCGGCCTCGGCAAGCGCCTTCTGCCGGTTGGCTTCGGCGACGGCGTCGTTCTTGGCCTGATCGATGATCTGGTTCGCGCGCTGGTGGGCCTGATCGATGATCTCGTTGGCCTTGGTGCGGGCGAGCTTCAGTTCTTCGTTGACCTTCTCTTCGGCCTGGGCGAGCGCTTTCTGGCTGTTGTCGGCCGCAGCAAGACCCTCAGCGATCTTCTGTTGACGTTCTTCGATGGCCGCGATGATGTTCGGCCAGCCGAACTTCATCACCAGCCAGGCCACCGCGAAGAACGCGAAGCCCTGGACGATGAAAGTGAGATTGATATCCATGACGTACTCCTGACGCCGGCGCGCGGAGCGCCGACGCTAGCCAAGACCGGTGTGCCTGATCAGCCCGCGACCGCGGCGAGCTGCGAAAGGAACGGGTTGGCGAACAGCAACAGCAGGGCGATCGCGACGCCGATCATCGGCACGGCGTCGAGCAGGCCGGCGACGATGAACATCTTG
>JBKJTC010000313.1:0-4149 GCA_046590925.1 Lysobacteraceae bacterium
CTGACGCCGGTGCCGGTGCCGCCGCGCGACGGCGCGCCGATCGACGTGCGCATCCACTACAACCGCCCGGCCGGCGATTACGGCGACTGGGGCCTGCACGTGTGGCAGGTCAACGACGCGGGCCAGTACATCGCCGATTATCCGGGCGTGTCGTGGCCGTCGCCGCTGGTGCGTTCGGGTATCGACGACTACGGCGCGTACTTCGATCTCCGCGCATCGCAGTTCACCAATCCCGCCGCTGCGGGCTTCGGCTTCATCGTGCACCCGCCCGGCCAGGGCGGCGATCCCGGCGTCGACCGGGTACTGAAATTCACCGACGGCAATGCGTTCTGGCTGCGCTCCGGCGATGCCACCGTGTACCGCAGCAACCCGCTGGGCAGCACGCCGGACATCGACACCGTGCGCGTGCATTACAAGCGCTTCGACAACGTCTACGACCAGTGGGGCCTGCATCTGTGGCCGACCAGCGGCATCGATCCGGACCGGCTCCCGGGTTTGACCCTGGACCAGTGGGAAAATCCGGTTCCGCTGGCGTCGATGCCGAACTATAGCGCCGGCAGCGGCGAGATCACGTTCGACGTGCCGGTGCGCAATCCGCAGGGCGACGCCAACCGCAGTACGATGGAATTCATCATCCACGGCATGCCGTCCAATCCGAACGGCGGCGTCAACAACAAGGACGGCTGGAACGACAACATCCGCGTGAACTTCGCCGCATTGTCGATCAGCAATCGCGTCGGTCAGGTGTGGCTGGTGCAGGGCACGCCCACCGTGTTCACCGCGCCGCCCGACACCCGTCGCGTGTCCACCGTCGACGCGCGCGCCGCGTGGGTGACCCGCGATCTGATCAAGTGGCCATTGGCCGACGCCTTCGGTACGTTCAAGCTGTATCACTCGGCGAACGGACAGATCCTCGCCCCGCGCGGTCAGGCGGTCAGCGGTGCGGATGGCGCACTCGTGTTATCGCCCGGCGGCAGCGTACCCGCCGATGCGGCCGAACGCTTCAAATATCTGGACGCCGGCGTGGTGCTGGCGGTGAACGCGGCCGACCGCGCGCGCCTCGGCGATCTGCTCAAGCAGCAACTCGTGCTGGTGCAGGAAGACGCCAACGGCAAGGTGCTGGGCGCGACCACGCCGCAGCTGGCGGGCGCCCTGGACGACCGCTACGCCGCCGCCGAGGCCATCGACGATCTGGGCGTCTCGCTGTATCGCGGGCGGACGAGCTTCCAGCTGTGGGCGCCGACCGCGCGCAAGGTCACGCTGTGCACCTACGGCGCGCGCGGCGTAGCGCACAGCCAGGACGAGATGCAATTCGATCCCGCCACCGGCGCGTGGCGCCTGGATACGCGCGGCGAACGTCGCGGCGCGTATTACAAGTACGCCGTGGAAGTGTTCGTGCGCGGCGTCGGCGTGGTCCGCAATCTGGTCACCGATCCGTATTCGATCGGGCTGAACGCGGACTCGCAGCGCAGCTACGTCGCCGATCTGGACTCGCCCGCGCTGATGCCGCCGGGCTGGCGTTTCTACCGCGCACCGGACAATGTCCGCGCGCAGGAAGACATGTCGATCTACGAACTGCACGTGCGCGATTTCTCGGCCGGCGATGCCAGCGTCAGCGCGCGCAACCGCGGCAAGTATCTGGCGTTCACCGAGTGGAATTCGGACGGCATGCGCCATCTGCGCGGGCTGGCGCAGGCGGGCCTGACCGATGTGCATCTGCTGCCGGTGTTCGACTTCGCCAGCACGCCGGAGAAAGGCTGCATCACGCCGATCATTCCGGACGCCGCGCCGGATTCCGACGCGCAGCAGGCCGCGGCCGGCGCCGCGCGCGCGACCGACTGTTTCAACTGGGGCTACGACCCTTGGCACTTCACCGCGCCCGAAGGCGGCTACGCCAGCGATGCCGACGACGGCGCCGCGCGCATCCGCGAGTTCCGCGCGATGGTGATGGCGCTGAACCTCAACGGTCTGCGCGTGGGCATGGACGTGGTCTACAACCACACCAGCGCGTCCGGCCAGGGCGACCGTTCGGTGCTGGACCGCGTGGTGCCCGGTTATTACCACCGGCTCAACGCTGCCGGCGATATCGAACGTTCGACCTGCTGCGAGAACACCGCGACCGAAAACCGGATGATGGCCAAGCTCATGATCGATTCGGTCAAGACCTGGGCCACGCAGTACCGCATCGATTCGTTCCGCTTCGACCTGATGGGCCACCAGCCGCGCGCGGTGATGGAACGGCTGCGCGATGACGTGTCGGCCGCCGCCGGCCGTCCGATCCAGCTGATCGGCGAAGGCTGGAACTTCGGCGAAGTGGCGAACGGCGCGCGCTTCGTGCAGGCGTCGCAGCTGTCGCTCAATGGCAGCGGCATCGGCACGTTCAGCGATCGCGCCCGCGATCACGTCCGCGGCGGTTCGGGCTTCGACAGCGGCAATGCGCTGCGCAGCAATCAGGGCTACATCAACGGCATGCACTATGACGACAACGGCAGCGGCGGCAACAAGAGCCGCAACGATCTGATGTGGTCGGCCGACGTGATCAAGGTCGGCCTCGCCGGTTCGATCCGCGATTACGCGATGACCACCCACTGGGACGCGACCCTGCGTCTGGATCAGATCGACTACAACGGCCAGCCGGCCGGGTATGTGGTCGACCCGCAGGAAGTGGTGAACTACGTCGACAACCACGACAACTGGACGCTGTTCGACAACAACGCGTTCAAGCTGCCCACCGCCACCAGCCGCGAGGACCGCGCGCGCGTGCAGATCCTCGGCGCGGCGATCAACAGCTTCAGTCAGGGCGTGGCCTATTACCACGCCGGCATCGACACGCTGCGCAGCAAATCGCTGGACCGCAACAGCTACGACAGCGGCGACTGGTTCAACCGCATCGACTGGACGTATCGCGACAACGGTTACGCCGCCGGTCTGCCGCCGCAGGGCGACAACGGCGACAACTGGCCGGTGATGGGCCCGCTGCTGGCGGACGCGCGGATCAAGCCGACGCAGGCCGAGACCCGCTGGACCCGCGACGCCTTCCGCGACCTGATGCAGATCCGCGCCAGCTCGCGCCTGTTCCGGCTGCGCACCGCCGACGAGATCAAGCAGCGGCTGAGCTTCCGCAACACCGGCAGCGCGCAGGTGGCCACAGTTCTGGCGGCGCATCTCGACGGCCGCGGCTATCCCGGCGCGCACTATCGCGACCTGCTGTATTTCGTGAACGTCGACAAGCTGCCGCAGACGCTGACGATTCCCACGGAAGCCGGCAAGCAGTACCGCCTGCATCCGGTCCACACCGCGCACGACGCCGCCGACCGCCGCGCCGCCAGCGCGGCCTACGATCGCGCCAGCGGCCGCTTCACGCTGCCGCCGCGCACGGCCGTGGTGTTCGTAGTGCGGTAATCGCCATCAAGCACATGCAATGAAGAACGGCGGCCGCGAGGTCGCCGTTTTTTTGGGCGACTCCTGACCATTCCGAACCAGCGCAGCGCTCGATTCCTGGATCGAATCTGTTTCATGCGCTTGAAGAGCAGGGGACTTCTGAGCCTGTTCAAAATCTCCGCGCTGTTGCGATGGCAACCACGGAAATACATGTCACCCCACGTAGAGCGGCCTTCAGGCCGCTGCTCTTGCCGGAACGAAACGGAAATACATGTCATCCCAGGTAGAGCGGCCTTCAGGCCGCTGCTCTTGCCGGAACGAACCAGCGGCCTGAAGGCCGCTCTACGGGTTTTACCGAGAGATTTTGAACAGGCTCGCAGTTCCAGGTGCTTCAGTTCATGGATGTGGCCGATGCCGACCCGAACCAGACCCGAAGCAGACCCGAAGCAGACATACTGCGAACAGTTCACAGCCCATGCCAGGCAATGATCACCTCAACCCTAGTTCGCCGATTGGACATTGATGCTGCTTCGCATCCCAGAGGTCAGCCGCACATCAGTTCGGCCAGCGGACTGGTGATCGTCGCCGACTGGTTCTACATCGTCGCCGACGATGAGAATCACCTGATCGCCTTGCGAAGCACCGACGTGGCATCGGGAACGTTGCGGATGCTGCCGCTTCTGGAGGCCCGGCTGCCTGACAAAAAGGCGGAACGAAAGCGCCAGAAGAAGGATCTGGAGGCACTTTTCCATGTGCCCGGCGATGAAC
>JBKJTC010000102.1:0-2868 GCA_046590925.1 Lysobacteraceae bacterium
CCAGGTCCTTGAGTTCGTCTCGTGTCATCGGACCGGTGGTGTACTGCGAGCCGCGCATGACCTCGGTCGGTTCGCAGGACACCACCGGTCCGATGACACGAGACGAACTCAAGGACCTGGCGTGCCTGGGCTTCAGCGCCGACCTGGTGATGCAATCGTTTTGCCACACCGCCGCTTACCCGAAGCCGGTCGACGTGAAGATGCACCACGAGTTGCCGAATTTCATCAGTAACCGCGGTGGCATCAGTTTGCGCCCGGGTGACGGCATTATCCATAGCTGGCTCAACCGGATGTTGTTGCCCGACACCGTGGGTACCGGCGGCGACAGCCACACCCGTTTCCCGATCGGCATCAGTTTTCCGGCCGGCTCCGGTCTGGTCGCCTTCGCCGCCGCGACCGGCGTCATGCCGCTGGACATGCCCGAATCGGTGCTGGTGCGCTTCAAGGGCGAGATGCAGCCGGGCGTGACCCTGCGCGATCTCGTCAACGCGATCCCGCTGTACGCGATCAAGCAGGGCCTGCTCACGGTCGCCAAGCAGGGCAAGAAGAACATCTTCTCCGGGCGCATCCTGGAGATCGAAGGCCTGCCGAACCTCAAGGCGGAGCAGGCGTTCGAGCTGTCGGACGCCTCGGCCGAACGGTCCGCCGCCGGCTGCACCGTGCGTCTGAACAAGGAACCGATCATCGAGTACCTCAACAGCAACATCACGATGCTGAAGTGGATGATCGCCGAGGGTTACGCCGACGCGCGTTCGATCGCCCGCCGGATCAAGAAGATGGAAGCGTGGATCGCCGATCCGCAGCTGCTCGAACCCGATGCCGATGCCGAATACGCAGCGGTGATCGAGATCGATCTGGCCGACGTGCATGAGCCGATCCTGGCCTGCCCGAACGACCCGGACGACGTGAAGACGCTGTCGGAAGTCTCCGGCGCGGTCATCGACGAAGTGTTCATCGGCTCGTGCATGACCAACATCGGCCACTTCCGCGCCGCCGCGAAGCTGCTGGAAGGCAAACGCGACATTCCGACCCGCCTGTGGGTGGCCCCGCCGACCAAGATGGACGCCTCGGAGCTCACGAAAGAAGGCCATTACGGCACCTTCGGCACCGCCGGCGCGCGCATGGAAATGCCCGGCTGCTCGCTGTGCATGGGTAACCAGGCGCAGGTGCGCGAGGGCGCGACCGTGTTCTCCACCAGCACCCGCAACTTCCCCAACCGCCTGGGCAAGAACGCGAATGTGTATCTGGGCTCGGCGGAGCTGGCGGCGATCTGCTCGCGCCTCGGCCGCATCCCGACCAAGGCCGAATACATGGCCGACATGGGCGTCCTCGACGCACAGGGCGCGGAGATTTACCGTTACATGAACTTCGACCAGATCGCCGATTACAAGGACGTGGCGGATACGGTCACGGCGTAACCCGATGCCGTAGAGCGGAGCGCAGATCCGCTGCCGCCTTTCCGAAGACGTTGCACCATAGTCGTAGAGCGGAGCAAAGCTCCGCTGCAGTCTTTCCGAAGACGGCAGAGTGCAGCGGAGCTGCGCTCCGCTCTACGGATAAGCAGGAAGCCCGGCGAAAGCCTAATTCCGGTCAGTTAAGCCATATCTGCCGTCCGTAGAGCGGCCTTCAGGCCGCTGGGGCTTTGCCGCGAGCGATCAGCGGCCTGAAGGCCGCTCTACAAAAACAGAATCCCGCGAATGCAAAAATGCCAGTCAGCTTAGCTGACTGGCATTAGGCGAAAGCCGGGCTTTTTCATGGCCGCAAAGAGCGATCAGGACCATCCTTGTTGAGTCGTTCGATATTTTTCTCAAGGGAAATAGCATCGACACGAAGGTGTGTAATTCCCGAATCGAGGGGAGGCAAATTTAATTCTGAGCGAAGCGATTTACGAAGAGATATCAGCAGAGGGCGGGCGTCAGCTGTATCTTTCCGTGCCATTTCATGTGCGAATTTCACCGCGAGATCGGCTTGTTCCGGCGATCCGAACAACTGCATATCCGCCACGGCGGATTCTATGTCATCCCAAGTAAGTTCTGGTCTGCGTGGGTTTGCGCTTTTTTCCATCTTGCGGTACGCATCAACAAGGAATTTGGTGACCTGCTCCTTGCGTCGATTCGCCAAATCCCTTTTTGAGTTGAAATGATGGCCGACGAGCCAGCCCGCAATCGCTACCAAAGCGGGAACAGTTAAAGCCAAAGCAATTTTCCAGTCCATACGTCATGCCTCTAGCGTCTGGTTCATTGAAGAAATTCAATCCAGCTCCGCCTCGATCGCCTGCATCATCGCGCGGCGCAGGAATACGAAATCCCACAGTGAGCCGCCCATCTGCCGCCACAGCACCGCCGAGCGCAGCGCGGACAGCAGCAGGGCGCGGATCTCGGCCACCACGTCCGCCTGCTGCAGGTAGTGCGGGTTGCCCTGGACGATGACCTTCGGCCGCAGGTGGCTGATGGTGTCGGCGTACAGCTGGCCGAGGCGAGCGATCGCGTCGGGATGGATGCTGCCCTGGCGCTCTGCGATGCCTTCCAGCGAGCGGATGCCGCTCAGAACCTGGCCCGCCAGGGTCTCGTCGGCGACGAAGCGGCGCTCGATCTGCAGCACCGCCCGGGCCAGCGGCGGCAACGCGGGATCGGCATTGGTGTTGCCCAGATAATCGCGCAACAACAGTAGACCGCTGCGCACCGAGCGTGCGCCGCCGTAGACCGCATCGGCCGACGCGGCGTCGATCCGGAACACGCTGTCGAGCGCCGCGCGCTCCGCAGTGGCATCGGCATGCCCGGTGTCGGCGATCTGCCGCACCAGTTTCAGCGCCTGCAGCATGCCGATGCCACTGCGGAGCGCGCGGCGCTCGACAGCGTGTTCCGGATC
>JBKJTC010000198.1:0-7368 GCA_046590925.1 Lysobacteraceae bacterium
CGTTCGTCCCGGCAAAAAACGGCGGATCAAAGGACTATTTGCGCACCAATACGGCGCATTGTCTGAATAAAGCACCCAAGGCGCGCGGCGATCAGGCCAAGTCCGACAGGCTGCTAGCTGAGGAGTGCCATCCACAAACCCGCAACCGCCATTGCCACCAGCACGCCCCAGGTCAGCACCGTGCCCCAGAAACGCCCGAACGAATAACCGGCGTGGCGCGAAAGCCCCGCCGCGTGCAATACGCGCGCCAACAGCAGCGTACCGCCCAGCGCCCACAGCCACATCGCGCCCAGGCCGCCCAGTTCCAGCAGCGCCAGCATCAACACCGCGAGCGGCACGTATTCGATGAAGTTCGCGTGCGCGCGCACCTTGCGCGCGAGCCGCGTGTCGCCGCCGTCGCCGATGCCGATCTTCAGCGCGCGGCGATGGCCGACCACGCGCATGGCCAACACCAGCATCAACAGGATGTGCAGCGACGCGAACAGCAGAGTGATCTTGGGCATGGGGATGGACTACTCGTATTTGTTTGAAGGAAGTTGCGGCCCGCTCACGCCGCGAGCGGCCGCGCCTGCAGCGTGGGCGTGGCGTGCGTGGTCGCGAAACGGCCCTTGTCGTCGCGCACCACCTGCGCCAGCGCGCAGTCGGGGTCGTGGGTGAAGAACAGATGCACATTGCGCGCCAGTTTGTCTTCGAGGAAGGCGCGCTTCTCGTCGATCAGCATTTCCGGGTTGCGGTCGTAGCCCATCGTGATGGGCACGTGCACCCACGGCCGCCCTGGAATCAGGTCGGCGCAGAACACCACGCCGCCGTGGGCTTCGCCACCGACGATGTCCGGGCCGACGATCTCGGCCAGCATCAGCCCGGGCGTGTGGCCGTGGCTGTAGTGGAATCGCACCGTGTCGCCGAGCGCGACCGAATGCGCGCCGTCGACGATCTCCAGCCGGCCGCTGGCCTGCAGCAGCGCCGGCAGTTCCGGAATGAAGCTGGCGCGGTCGCGGGGATGCGGATACCGCGCGCGATCCCAGCACGCCGCGCTGACCACGAAGGTCGCGTTCGGAAACAGCAGCGCCGGCGCACGATCCTGCTGCCACGGCGCCAGCAGTCCGCCAGCGTGATCGAAATGCAGGTGCGACAGCACCACCACATCGATGTCCTCGTGGGAGAAACCCGCGGCGGCGAGCGAATCGAGCAGCATGTGACGGTCTTCGACCACGCCGTAGCGCTCGCGCATGTGCGGGTCGAAAAATGCGCCGATGCCGGTTTCGAACAACACCGTCTTGCCGTTGAGCGGGCTGGCCAGCAGCGCGCGGCAGGCCAGCGGCACGCGGTTGAGTTCGTCGGGCGGCAGCCAGCGCGACCACACCGCGCGCGGCGCGTTGCCGAACATCGCGCCGCCGTCGAGTTTCTGCGAATTGCCGAGTAGCGACCAGAGTTTCATGCGATGGATCTCCCGCGTTCGATGACATGGACGTGCTGGGTGCACGCTTGCTTGTAATTTGCTTCAGCTTCCGACATCGGCGCCCAGTACTGGTATCGCGCAACCTCGGCATCGCTTCGATAGGCGTGGAAGTTGCGGAAATCGGATGCGCGCAACCTGCGCGGGCGGATGCGTTCGCAGCCATGCGGGAGGCGTTCGAAGAGACTCATCGTTGCATCGATACCCGCATGAGCTTCGAACTGCTCCCATGTAAAAACATGCAGGTCGAATTGGATGAAGCGCAGCATCGAAATATCGACGCATGCGTTCAACTGCCTGTCGGCGTCGCCGAAAAATAGAACGTGAACGCGCCAAGATCCGGCTTGGAGGCGGAGACCTGGATCGCCTCGGGTTTTCCGTCCGCACCCAGCCTGCCCTGGCCCTGCGCGTCGGGCACAGGCGATGCGGCGTGCAACTTGCTGCGGCGCCAACCCTTGACCGTGATCTTGGCCGGCATGCCCGCCGCGAGCGGCAGCGTCGTGGATGCATCTTTCGGTATGGCGATGTTGAGCCCGCCCTCGTCGGTCAAACGATTCTGTTCGAAAGCGAAACGCGGTTCGCCGTCCACTTCGACCGCAAAACGCCAGTTCGTGGTACCGGCCGTTCCGTCGCTGTGCACCGCGATGCGCTCGACTTTCAACAGTACGGACCGCTCAGCCGACACTGCGCCAGACTTAGCGACGGCGGGCGCAGCGGGAACGGGCGCTAGCGATTCCGGGGCAGCGATCTGCGGTTTCGCGGAGACCTGCGATGCATTGCCGCGCACGCTGACGTAAGTGGTGGTCAACGCGGCGATCAGCGCTGCGGTTCCGGTCAGGATCGCGGGCACGGTGGCGACGATATGTTTCTTGCCGGCAGGCTCGGTCATGGCGCCCCCGTTTTCTTGTCCGGGGGTGATTCTTGTGGAATCACGATCGCGCGGCCCACCGGGTTGCGGGGGTCGCTGCCGCCGTGCAGCACATTGGCGCGCTTGTCCCACTCCACCGTCTGCAGGTTGCCCCAAGTGTCGCTGGAACGGCGGCCGTCGGCGGCGTCCTTCGGGGTGACCACGGTATGGCCCATCGCGCGCAGCGCGGCGATGACATCCGCCGGCAGCGCGTCGCGCTCGGTGCCGATGCCGTCGGGCATCCACTGGTGGTGATAGCGCGGCAGCGCGGCGACGGCCTGGGCGTCGAGGCCGTCGGCATAGCCCAGCGCGCCCAGCAGCACCATGGTGATGATGCGGCTGCCGCCGGGCGTGCCGAGCACGGCGACGCGATCGGGCGAGGTCATGAAGGTCGGCGTCATCGAACTGAGCATGCGCTTGCCGGGTTTCGGCGCGTTGGCGTCGTAGCCCATCACCCCGAACGCGTTCGGCGTGCCGGGCTTCAGCGCGAAGTCGTCCATCTCGTTGTTGAGCAGCACGCCGGTGCCGGGCGGAATCAGGCCGGAACCGAACAGCAGGTTCACCGTCTGGGTGCCGGCGACCAGATTGCCTTCGCCGTCGATGATCGAGAAATGCGTGGTTTCGTCGTCTTCCAGCGGCGTCTGTTCGCCCGACAGCATGTCGCTGGGGGTGGCTTTTTTCGGATTGATCGTCGAACGTTGGCCTGCGGCGTAATCGGCGCTGGTCAACGTGCGTACCGGCACGTCCACGAAATCCGGATCGCCGAGGTAGAAGGTGCGGTCGCGGTACGCGCGGCGCATCGCTTCGACGGTGAGATGCACGCGCTGTGTCTGCGGCAGCTTCGCCAGATCCCACGGCTCAAGCATCTGCATCATCTGCGCCAGCGCCACCCCGCCGGACGACGGCGGCGGCGCGGTGACGATCTCCCAGCCGTCGTATTCGAAACGCAGCGGTGCGCGTTCGCGGATGCGGTAGCCGGCCAGTTCCTCGGCGGTCCATCGCCCGCCCTCGGCCTTCACGCCGGCCAGCAGTTTCTTCGCCAGCGGACCGCGATAGAAACCGTCGAACCCCTGGGCGGCCAGCAGCTCCAGCGTGCGCGCCAGATCGGGCTGCTTCAGCAGTTCGCCTTCCTTCGGCGGATCGCCATCGGCCAGGAATACGGCTTTCGTGCCCCTGTAGCGCTCCATCACCTCGCGCCGCGCGGTGTAACCGCCCGCCAGCCGCGCGTAGACGGGAAACCCGTCGCGGGCGATGCGGATCGCGGGCGCCAGCGAGGTCTTCAGCGGCAGGCGGCCGTAGTTCGTCGCCATGTGCACCAGACCCGCAGGCAGGCCGGGAATCCCCGCCGACCACGGCCCGTTGGTCGCGCGGTCGCGGTTGAATTCGCCCTTCTCGTCGAGATACTCCGCCTGCGTCGCCGCGGCCGGCGCGGTTTCGCGCGCATCGATGAAAACGTCCTTGCCGGTCTTCGCGTCGTGCAGCAGGAAGAAGCCGCCACCGCCCAAGCCGGAAGAAATCGGCTCGACCACCGACAGCACCGACGACACCGCGACCGCGGCGTCGAAGGCGTTGCCGCCCTGGCGCAGAATGTCCATGCCGGCTTCGCTGGCGAGCGCGTGCGCGCTGGCGATGGCGGCGCCGGGCGGGTGCGCGGGTTGGGTATTCGCCGCACTCTGCCCAGATGCCGGCTGCGCGAACGCGAGCGGTGCGAAGGCAAACGCGAGGGTCAGACCCAGCGCGAAAGAGGTTCGTGAAATCGTCATGCGTCCTGCTCCTGCAGACGCGCCAGCTTCGCCAGCAGCGCCTCGTTCGACTCCGGAAACGCGGGGTCCGGATCGATGCATTCGACCGGACATACCACCACGCATTGCGGTTCGTCGTAATGGCCGACGCATTCGGTACAGCGCGCCGGATCGATGACATAGATGGTTTCGCCCTGCGAGATCGCCTGATTCGGGCAGGCGGGCTCGCACACGTCGCAGTTGATGCAGAGCGCGTTGATCTTCAGCGACATGGGGGCCCGGATCGTCGGCGTGGCGCGAGGGCCACGACGACGGATGATGCGGAGATATTCGGATCGAAATGCGCGACTCGGAAGAGGCGGAATGAACCGCCGCGGCGAATCACTTCGCTTCGACGAAAACGTAATTCACGCCGGACGGCGCGACCGCGGCCTTGACCCGATCCTTGTCCTCGGCCTTGCCGATGAACAGCAGCTTCACGCCCTTCAGCTTGTCCGGCTTCACATCCGCGAACGTCGCGACCACCATGTCGGCGGACTTGGTCGAAGACGGCGATGCCGATGCGTACGCCAGCAGGTTGCCGGCCAGGATGCCGCGCGAGACGTCGGACTGCGCTTTGTCCAGCAGGCGACCGTACAGACCCTCGAAGTCGGCCGAGCTTTCCGGCGGCAACAGATAGATGAAGGGCTGACTGGTCACGCCTTCCATGTTGCGGCCCACCACGTCGGTGACATAGGCGCGCCAGGCGGCGGCATCTTCATTGGTGGGCGCAGCCACCGGAGCGGTAGCGGTCTCCTTCTTGGCGTCCTCTTCCTTCTTGCAGGCCGCGAAGGGCATGGTGAGGGCGACGATCAGCAGCAGACGGGCGATGATGTTCATAGGTCGGAAATCCCAGGTGTGAGCACGATACGGAACGATCAGGAACGATCAGATAACGGGGGGCAACGCGAACGCCGATGGCATCGGCAGCGCCGGTTCAATCCCGGCTGCGCTGCCATTCGGCCAGCAGCGCCAGGTTCACCGCAGGCGGCACGAAGCCGGAAACGTCGCCGCCGAGGCGGGACACTTCGCGCACCAGCGATGAGGATATGAAGCCATATTGCTCGGCCGGCGTCAGGAACAGCGTCTCGACATCGGGAATCAGATGCCGATTCATGCTGGCCAGCTGGAATTCGTATTCGAAATCGGATACCGCGCGCAGGCCGCGCAACAGCACACCGGCGCCGACACTGCTGACGAAATGCGCCAGCAGCGAATCGAAGCCGCGGACCTCGACGTTCGGAAACCGCGACAGCGAATCGCGGGCCAGATCCACGCGCAGCGCCAGTTCCAGCGCCGGGCGTTTGCCCGGACTTTCGGCGACACCCACGATCAGTCTTTCGAACAGCGGCGCGGCGCGCTCGACCAGATCGAGGTGGCCATTGGTGATCGGATCGAAGGTGCCGGGATAGACCGCGATTCTGGCTGCGGGCGTAGCGGTGCCTGGAAGAGTGGAGGCCGTGGACATGACGTCGAAGGGATCGCCGAAAACGGAGACAGCCCCAAGTGTAACAGCGCGTCGAGCGGCTCAGGTCCGGTCGGGCCGGCGCGCTCCACCGGACGCGCTCGACCGGGCCTGCTCAAGCCGGCATGCGCCGGTGCAGGGCGTAGTGCACGTCGCGGGTCCGGCCTTCGCGATGCGGCCGCCATGCGCCACCGGGCCGCACAGGCGACGGCGATTCGACATACAGCCAAGCCTCGTCGGCGAGACGCCCCTCCAGCGCTTCGAACGCCGGCTGCCAGAGATCGCCAGCGAACGGCGGATCGACGAAGACCAGATCGAAGCCCGCAAGGTCGACACTGTCCGGCGCCCGACGCAGCCAGGCCAGCGCATCGGCGCAGACCACCTGCACCCGCTCCCCGCCCGGCAACTTTCCCGCGAGCGTGCGCAGGCCGTCGGCGAGCTGCGGGTCGCGCTCCACCAGCACCGCCTCGCGTGCGCCGCGCGACACCGCTTCCAGCCCCAGCGCACCGGTGCCGGCGAACAGATCCAGCACCCGCGCGCCGCGCAGCATCGGCTGCAGCCAGTTGAAGAGCGTCTCGCGGACGCGGTCGGCGGTCGGGCGCAGCCCCTCGCGATCGGCGACCGGCAGGCGGGTGCCGCGCCAGTCGCCGCCTATGATGCGGACGACTCCGGCGGGCGGCGTCACGACCGTGCGCAAAGCCCTGTCGGTCGGGCGTTTCATCGGGAGGTCGGCTTCATCGAGGGGCGAAGGAGGCGGGTGATAACATTCCGCCATTGTCCAACAGCCGGCGGGGTTTGCGTTCGCCGGGCGCGCTTCGACCGCCACGCCGGGCATCGCCACTGGGCAGGCGTGCAGCGAAGCGCGCCGTCATGACACATGCCGCCATGGCCGATGGATCCGACTTGAGAACCCCCATTCCCGGTGCCATACCGCTCCCCTGCAAGATCCAGGACAACCGCTCGCGATGATTCCCTTCTTCCGCCGCAAGAAACCCGATGCGGCCACGCAGGCCACGACGCCCGCCGAATCCAACCAGATCGTGGAGGCCTTCGAAGCCGGTGCGCCCATCGAAGCGCCGACCGATATGCAGCAGGTCGCGATGCAGCATCACGATGCGGCCGTCGCCCCGGCAACCATCGACGCACCCGCAGACGCATCCGCTGAAGCCCCCGCCGCCGCACCCGGCAAACCCGGCTGGCGCGAGCGTCTGCGCAACAGTGCCATCGCCCGCAGTTTCGGCGGCCTGTTCTCGCGCAATCCCAAGCTCGACGACGACCTGTTGGACGAGATCGAAACCGCCCTGATCACCGCCGACGTCGGCGTCACCGCCACCACGCAGCTGATCGAATCGCTGCGCAAGCGGATGAAGGCGCGCGAGTTCGCCGACGCGCGGGCGCTGCTGACCGCACTGCGCGCGGATCTGATCGCGATGCTGGCGCCGGTGGCGAAACCGCTGGCGATCGACCGCAACGCCAAACCCTTCGTGATCCTCACGGTCGGCGTCAACGGCGTCGGCAAGACCACCACAATCGGCAAGCTCGCACACCGCTTCAAGGCCGAAGGCCGCACGCTGATGCTGGCCGCGGGCGACACTTTCCGCGCCGCCGCGGTCGCGCAATTGCAGGCCTGGGGCGAACGCAACGGCGTGGCCGTGGTCGCCCAGGGACAGAACGCGGATGCCGCCGCGGTGGCATTCGATGCCTTGCAGGCGGCGAAATCGCGCGGCGTGGACGTGCTGATCGCCGACACCGCCGGCCG
>JBKJTC010000169.1:0-7793 GCA_046590925.1 Lysobacteraceae bacterium
GCCGCGACGGACGACCGAAAGACTTTCCGCAGCCCGTCGCGGCTTCCGCCGCTCCTACAGGAGTCTTCCCAGATCCCTCCAATCCCGAACCCCACGCGAAAAGACCATGACCGAAGACCAGACTCCGCAGCACGACGAGAACGCCCTGATCGCCGAACGGCGCGGCAAACTCGCGGCGCTGCGCGGGCAGGGCATCGCATACCCGAACGACTTCAAGCGCGAGCATGTCGCCCGCGACCTGCAGGACGCGTACGAGGATGCCGAACGCTGGACCGGCGAAGCGCTGGAAGCCGAAGGCCGACGCGTCGCGGTCGCCGGCCGGCTGATGGCCAAGCGGGTGATGGGCAAGGCCGCGTTCGCGCAGATCCAGGACATGACCGGCGGCATCCAGTTGTTCCTGCAGTCGAACACGCTGGGCGATGCTTACGACGCCTTCAAGGGCTGGGACGTCGGCGATATCGTCGGCGCCGAAGGCACTTTGATGCGCACCAAGACCGGCGAACTTTCGGTCAAGGCCGGCACCCTGCGTCTGCTGACCAAGTCGCTGCGCCCGCTGCCGGACAAGTGGCATGGCCTGAACGATGTCGAACAACGTTACCGGCAGCGCTACGTCGACCTGATCGTGAATCCCGATTCCCGTGCGGTGTTCGTCAAGCGCTCGCAGATCGTCACCGCGATCCGGCGCTGGCTGGACGGCCGCAACTTCCTCGAAGTCGAAACGCCGATGATGCATTACATCGCCGGCGGCGCGGCCGCGCGACCGTTCGTCACCCATCACAACGCGCTCGATCTCGAACTCTATCTGCGCGTGGCACCGGAGCTGTATCTCAAGCGGCTGGTCGTCGGCGGCATCGAACGCGTCTACGAGATCAACCGAAACTTCCGCAACGAAGGCGTCAGCACCCGCCACAACCCCGAATTCACCATGCTCGAACTGTACGAGGCCTACGCCACGTACACCGAAGTCATGGACCTGACCGAGGGCATGATCCGCGACGTCGCCCGCGACACGCTGGGCATCGATGAAGTGGAGTGGGAAGGCAACACCATCGGTCTGGCCGCGCCGTTCCGCCGATGGAAGCTGGAAGAATCGGTGCGCGAGCGCAACCCGGAGATCTCGGTCGCCGATTGCCGCGACCGCGACGCGCTGGCGCAGCACTGCGCGAGACTGAAGGTGCACGTGAAGCCGGGCTACGGCTGGGGCAAGCTGCTGCTGGAAATCTTCGAGAAGACGGTCGAGGCCGATCTGATCCAGCCCACCTTCATCACCCATTACCCGGTCGAAGTCTCGCCGCTGGCCCGGGAATCCGATACCGAGCCGGGCATCACCGACCGCTTCGAGCTGTTCAACGGCGGCAAGGAAATCGCGAACGGTTTTTCGGAGCTGAACGATTCCGAGGATCAGGCCGCACGTTTCCGCGCCCAGGTCGAAGCGAAGGAGGGCGGCGACGACGAGGCGATGCACTACGACGCCGATTACATCCGCGCGCTGGAAGTCGGCCTGCCACCCACCGGCGGGCTGGGCGTCGGCATCGATCGCCTGGTCATGCTGTTGACCGGCTCGACATCGATCCGCGATGTCCTGCTCTTCCCGTACATGCGTCCCGAACTCTAGGAATCGGCTGGTGAGACCGTACTGTGAGATATGACAGGTAGGGTTCAGCCGGAACCTGTCTTCTTCATGCACTGCGGGCGCCGCACATGGCGCATATGCCGCTCCCGCCTTGAATCTTCGGCCGATCCCGCATCCATCGAGCGGTCGGGACTGTCGAAGCCGCGCTGGACTCGTTAGGATCGAGATGTCGCCATACGAGACAAGGCACGGAAATTGCTATAAATTCCGGGCCATACAAGCGCCGATCAATCCACCACAAAAGCAAGGACGCACGGTATTCGCATGTGGGGCAACTCCGTGAAAATCGTCATCGTCGATGACCAGACCTCCGCACGCACGATGCTGCGGCACATCCTTGAGGACATCAGTCCCGAGCTGGAAGTATTCGACTTCGGCGATTCCGAGGAAGCGCTGCGCTGGTCGGAGAACAATCGACCGGATCTGCTGCTGCTCGATTACCGCATGCCCGCCATCGACGGCCTGGAGTTCGCGCGCCGCTTCCGTCGCTCGCTGAGCAACCGCGATGTCCCGATCGTGCTGGTCACGGTGGTGGGCGACGAACCGATCCGCCAGGCGGCGCTCGACGCCGGCGTGGTCGACTTCCTGGTCAAACCGGTGCGGCCGCGCGAACTCCGCGCCCGCTGCCGCAACCTGCTGCAACTCCGGCAGCAGTCCGAATCGATCAAACAGCGTGCGCTCTCGCTGGAGCAGCGGCTGCTGTCCAGCATGCACGAGGTCGAGGAGCGCGAACGCGAGACCATCTCGCGGCTGGCGCGGGCCATCGAGTACCGCGACATCGGCACCAGCGCCTATCTCGAACGCATGGCCCATATCGCCGGGCTCATCGCCGAAGGCCTGGGCATGTCCGAGGAGGAGGTGCGGCTGATCGAGCTGGCCGCACCGCTGCACGACATGGGCAAGATCGCCATCCCCGACGACGTGCTGCTGAAACCGGGCCCGCTCGACGAGCACCAGCTTGCGATCATGCGCCGGCATCCCAAGATCGGCCATGAGCTGCTGAGCGGCAGCCAGAACCGTTTCATCCAGGCCGGCGCGACCATCGCGCTGCGCCACCACGAGCGCTACGACGGCAGCGGCTACCCCGACGGCCTGGTCGGCGCCGATATCCCGATCGAAGCGAGGATCGTCGCGGTCGCCGATGTCTTCGACGCGCTGATTTCGCCGCGTCCCTACAAGGCGCCGTGGAGTTTCGACAACGCTCTCGATTTCCTGATCGAACAGAGCGGCAAGCTGTTCGACCCGCAGTGCGTCCAGGCGCTGGTCCAGAACCGGCCCAGGCTCGAGAACATCTGCGAACGCTATTCCACCAGTTCGCAGCGCCCAGGGCTGGAGTGATCCCGCTATCCGCCGCCGTCGAGTGGGTCCGCGCACGGCTGGAAAACCGGCCGGACACCGAGCACGAGCAGGCGGTCGTCAGACTCGCTGTGCTTTCGGTGGTGCTGGTTTACATGCTCGCGCGCCGCGCGGCCGGCATGGACGTCAGCGACACCGCGGTCAATATCGTCCTGCTGCTGGTGGCGACGGGTTTCGTCGTCGGTCTGGCCATCGTCGCCGCGATTGTCGTCCGCCCGCATGTGTCGCATCGCCGTCGTTTCATCGGCATGGTCTCCGACTATGCGCTGATGGGCACGGCGATGATCGAGCTGAGCGAGCCTCTGGCCTGGGTCTACGTGATCCTGATGTGGGTCACGGTCGGCAACGGCCTGCGCTTCGGCAATCGCTATCTGGGCGCGGCGATCACGATGGCGGTGATCACGTTCGGTGCGGTGATTTATTACACTCCGTACTGGACCGGGAATCCCAGTCTCGCGATCGGCCTGCTGGTCGGGCTCGCCGCCATTCCGATGTATCTCTCCGGTTTGTTGCGCGCACTGACCCGCGCGACCGAGGAAGCCAATCGGGCCAACGAAGCCAAGAGCCGCTTCCTCGCGAACATGAGCCATGAGTTCAGGACGCCGCTCAACGGTCTGGCGGGCATGTCGGAACTGCTCGCGACGACCAGACTGGATGCCGAACAGTGCAAATATCTCAACACCATCCAGGCATCGACGCGCTCGCTGTTGTCGCTGGTCGAGGATGTGCTGGACATCTCCGCGATCGAGGCCGGCAAGCTCAAGCTTGCGCTGATCGATTTCCGCCTCTCCGAGGTCATCGAGCACATCGGTCTGATCGTTGCGCCGACCGCACGCGGCAAACAGCTGTCGTATCAGGTCCACGTCACCCCGGATGTGCCGGATGTCCTGTGCGGCGACTCCGCGTATCTGCGCCAGGTGCTGCTGAATCTCGTCAGCAACGCGGTCAAGTTCACCGATCGCGGCTATGTGCGCCTCGAAGTCGGGCTGGTCGCATCCGAAAATCCGCTGGTGCATCGGGTGCGATTCGTCGTCACCGATTCCGGCGTCGGCATTCCGAGCGCGGCGCGCGCCAAGATCTTCGAGGCGTTCGAGCAGCTCGACGGCAGTCTGTCCAGACGCTACGGCGGCACGGGCCTGGGCACGACCATCGCGAAGGGACTCACCGAAGCGATGGGCGGCTCGATCGGTTTCGAAAGCTCCGAAGGGGTCGGGACGCGTTTCTGGGTCGAACTGCCGTTCGCCCACGCCGATGCCGGCAAGTTCGCCGGGATTCCCGATGGCGACGGACTACGGACGGACGGTTCGACTGCCGCATCGAACGCGAATGTGATCGCGTTCAGCGATCCCTTCCTGCGGCATCGCGCCCGCGTGCGCACGATGCGCATCCTGATCGCGGACGACCATTCCGCCAACCGCATGGTGCTCGAAAGTCTGCTCGGTAAAGCGGGTCATCGCGTGATCGCGGTCGAGAACGGCGAGGAAGTGCTGGACATGCTGAGCAACAGCGACTTCGATGCCGTCATCGTCGATCTGCACATGCCCGGCATTTCCGGGCTGGATATGCTGCGTCAACTCAAGGTGATGGAAGCCGGCACCGGCCGGCAGACGCCCGTGATCGTACTCAGCGCCGATGTCACTCCGGATTCGATCCAACGCTGCGAAGATGCCGGCGCGCGCACCTTCATCGCCAAACCGGTATCCGCGGCGAAGCTGCTCGACTGCCTCGCCGAAATCGCCTCTCCGCAGCCCGGTACGGCCGTGGCGCAGACACAGACAGGTCGCGCGCCGATCGCAGGCAGCACCGAGATGATGGACGCCTCGGTACTCGACGAATTGGCCTCACTCGACATGGGCGAGGCCTTCATGGCGAAGTTCATCCGCCAATGCCTGCAGGATGCCGCGGAGTGTCTCACCGGCCTGGAGGAAGACAGCGTCACCGGCCGTTGGGATCAGGTCCGGGAGCATGCCCACGCCCTCAAGGGCGTGGCCAGCAACCTGGGTCTGCTGCGCCTGCGCGACGGCTGCGGAGAAATCATGCAGATTCCCGAATGGCAGTTGTCGAAGGAATGGAAGACGCGGCTCGCCGCCCTGCGCGAACACATGACGCAGGGGCGCGCCGCGCTGCAGGCGCGGGAAGCGATGCGTCATGCGCGCGACGACAGCGGCGCCGACGGAACCCCGTGAGCCTCTCGACCATGATCATGGCGGTCGCGCCCGGTTCGCTCTCGTGATCAGATCGCCCGCGATCACGCCGCGACGCTGTGCGCCAGCCGTTCCTGCGCCTTCACGATGCGTTCCATCGTCCGCAGCGATTTCTCGCCCAGCGCAAGCGCCGTGTCGACCCATACTTCGGTGATGCCCATCAATTCGTTGTAACCGACCGGCTCCGCGATGCCGCGCACTGCGTTCATCGCGAGATGCGCATGCGGGCTACGCTGCTGTTTGCGGATGAGCGCTTCCACTGCCGCTTCGCCTTCGCCTTTCGGCACCAGCACGTCAATGATGCCCAGCTTGTACATTTCGTCGCTGGTGTAGAGATCGCCTTCGAGAATGATCTTTTCCGCCAACTGCGACGACACGCGCTTGCGCAGGAACGAGTACGCGCCCATGCCCGGAAAGAGGCCGAACAGCACTTCCGGCAGGCCCATGTTGACGCCTTCTTCGGCGACGATCGTGTGACACGACAGCGCGAGTTCGAGGCCGCCGCCCAGCGCATCGCCCTGCACCAGCGCGATCGTGCGCACATCGCCGCCCAGACCTGTGTGGATGTGATAGACCCCGTCGACGCAGCGACGCGCATACTCGAGGAGTTTCTGGCGGTTGTTGTCGCGGATCAGCTGCGCGAACAGATGGAGGTCGCCGCCGAGGTTGAATGCCTGGGCCTTGGATGCGATGACCACATGCCGCAATTCGCCGGCCTGGCGCTGCGAGTCGCGCAGCGTGATCGATGTCAGGAACGACCACATGTCTTCCATGAGATTCGTACGAAAACATGGCCGCACGCCCCAGTCGATATCGGCGTGCATGTACATCCAGTGGGCCGACCCGTTGGGGGAAGATTCGACGCGGATGGTGTCGAGCTGAGTGGTGCGCTGCAGTTTTTCGATATTGCTCATGGAAGTTCCCCAAATGGTTGGCGATGCATCGGCCGGGCGGCCCGATGCATCGGCGGAGATACGGAAAAGCCCGGATATCCGCCTGTATGCGCCGAAAATTTGGAAACTTCAAGCCAGCCGAACACGCTAAAAGGGACAGGTTAGCAGTGGTGCTAACCTGTCCGCAGAGCAGAATTGCGACCAGCGTCGCCTTATGACACGGGGGGCGGATCCCGCAGTTCCCGACGCAGGATCTTGCCGACGTTGGTCTTGGGCAACTCGGTCCGGAACTCCACGAATCTGGGCTGTTTGTAGCCGGTCAGATTTTCGCGGGCGTGCGCTTTCACCTGCTCCGCGGTGAGGTTCGGATCCTTTTTCACGACGACGACCTTGACCGCTTCGCCCGATTTTTCGTCGGGGACGCCGACCGCCGCCACTTCCAGCACGCCGGGCATCATCGCGATCACGTCCTCGACTTCGTTCGGATAGACATTGAAACCGGACACCAGAATCATGTCCTTCTTGCGGTCGACGATGAAGAAGAATCCGTTTTCGTCCATCCGCGCGACGTCGCCGGTATGCAGCCACCCTTCGGCATCGATGGTCTTGGCGGTTTCTTCCGGGCGCTGCCAATACCCCTTCATGACCTGCGGCCCCTTGATGCAGAGCTCGCCGATTTCGCCGTGATTGAGGGTATTGCCGTCGTCGTCCTTCACGCAGGCGTCGGTGGAGGAAATCGGCAGGCCGATGGCGCCGTTGTATTCGGCGAGATTCAGCGGATTCATGCACGCCGCCGGCGAGGTTTCGGTCAGGCCGTAGGCTTCGATCAGGGTGCAACCTGTCACCTGTTTCCACCGCTCCGCGACCACCCGCTGCACCGCCATGCCGCCGCCCAGGGTCAGATGCAGGCGCGAGAAATCGATCTTGTCGAAACCGGGCGTATTGAGCAGGCCGTTGAACAGCGTATTGACGCCGGTGATGGCGGTGAAGGGAATATTGCTGAGTTCCTTGACGAATCCGGGCATGTCGCGCGGGTTGGTGATCAGATGGTTCAGTCCGCCGAACTTCATGAAGACCAGGCCGTTCGCGGTCAGCGCGAAGATGTGGTAAAGCGGCAACGCCGTGACGATGATTTCTTTGCCCAACTGGACGTTGGTGCCGATCCAGGATGAGGCCTGCTGCATGTTCGAAACCAGATTGCGATGCGTCAGCATCGCGCCCTTCGACACACCGGTCGTGCCACCTGTGTATTGCAGGAACGCGATGTCGTCGGATGCGATATCCACCACCGGAAGCGGGTGCATCTGGCCGAGCGTCAGCGTATTCCTGAAGCGGATCGCGCCCGGAATGTCGTAATCCGGAATCATCTTCTTCACGTATTTCAGCACGAAGTTCACGATCGCGCCCTTCGGGAACGGCAATATGTCGCCGAGCCCGGTGGTGATGACTTTCTTCACCTGCGTATCGGCGACCACGTCCTGCACGGTCTTGCCGAAGTTGTCGAGCACCAGGATCGCGCTGGCGCCGGAGTCGACAAGCTGGTGCTTCAACTCGCGCGGGGTATACATCGGATTGGTGTTCACCACCGTGAGGCCGGCGCGCAGGATGCCGAACGTGGCGATCGGGTACTGCAGGCAGTTCGGCATCCTGCGCGCCGGCCTCACGGTGGTGAACACCAATCCGATGTATACCCCGCGCGAGTTGAAG
>JBKJTC010000314.1:0-9676 GCA_046590925.1 Lysobacteraceae bacterium
AAGCGGCGACGACCCGCGTCAACCGGTTGCGCGCCGTCACCCTGGGGGTGATCCGACCCGCTTTCGACTTTTGTTGCCATCCGGCACTCCGCAAAACGTAGGCTACATTTGGACTGCCGGCCTGCTTCAGCAACGAAGCGGGCCGGCAAAGACGGCGAAGTGTAACGGAACGCTGAATCGGCCGACAATCTTTACCTTCCGCGACCGCAGGGTGACGGCGGCGGCAATGCCCTGAAAGGTCGGAACAGGTCTTGAAACGCGACTTTCGGGGCGGCCTGAAACACGACCCGGAGGGTTTTGCGCAGCCTCGGGCGGAAGCGCCGGAGACGTCAACCCTGGCCGGGGAGCAGGCCGCGATAGCGTTCGGCAAGAACCCGGACCCGTTCGACGTAGCGCCGGGTTTCGCTGTAGGGCGGCACGCCCTTGTACCTGTCGACGGCGCCTTCCCCGGCGTTGTAGCCGGCGGCGGCCAGGGTCAGATCGCCGTTGTAGCGTTTCAACAGCCAGGCGAGGTACTGCACTCCGCCGCCTATGTTCTGCACGGGGTCGTAGGAATTGCTCACCCCGAACCGGCGCGCGGTGGGCGGCATCAGTTGCATCAGCCCCTGCGCCCCGACCCGCGACCGCGCGTTCGGGTTGAAGGACGATTCGGCGTGGATGATCGCGCGGACGATGGCCTCGTCCACGCCGTGCTGCGCGGCGGCTGCGCGGATTTCGGCCGCGTAGGACACCATGTTGAGGCGCAGCGTGCCGAAATTCACGCCCGGCAGCGGCGCGCAGGCATAGCAGGTCTCGACGAAGCTGTAGCGTATGGAACGCACGGCAGTCGCCCCCACCACACCCTTGGGTTGCTTGCTGGTGTAGTGGCGCACGCCATCCTTGATATAAGAATAGACCTGCCCCTCGACGCGACGGGTGGCGCCCTGGCGCGGCGCGGCCGGCGCGACCGGCGGCGGCGCTGCGGCGGCGATGCCCGGCGAAGTCGCCGGGGCGGCTGCAGCCGCCATCGATGCCATGGTTGCGGGTGCGCCGGTCGTGAATTCGCTGGTGGAGCGGGTGGTGGTGGTGGTCGACGGGGCGCTGCGCACGGCCGCGGCCGAGGGCGTGTAGCTGCTGACCGCGCTGCACTTGGCACCCTTCACCCGTTTGCTGGCGTAGGTACGGCTGCCGTCGGGGCTGTCGCAGCGATAGACCGTGCCGGCGTGCGCCGGCCACGCCAACGTTGCCGCCAGCAGCAGTCCCCACCCCGCAATGGCCTTGCCCCCGATCATGCGCGGGAGTGTCTCCGGATTCGAAAGGTTTGCCAAGTGCTTGATTGCCAAACGGCTGCCGCCGTCACTCGAGGACACCCCGGGCCGCCGGGGACCGCTGCGGCTTACACTAGCGCGTCTTCCCACCCTCTTCCGGCCCGGACTCACCGCCGCGCCCCGGACACGACCATGACCGACACCCTCGCTCCCCAAGCCGACGCCCAGACCGTCGCCGCTTCGCATCATCCGTCCGCGCCTTCCGCGTCGGCTCCCAAAAAACTCTTCATTGAAACCCACGGCTGCCAGATGAACGAGTACGACTCGGCCAAGATGGCGGAAGTTCTGGGCGCCGAGGAAGGCATGGTAATGACGGACAACGCCGACGAAGCCGACGTGATCCTGATCAATACCTGCTCGATCCGCGAAAAAGCGCAGGAGAAGGTGTTCAGCCAGCTCGGCCGCTGGCGCAAGCTCAAGGGCGGCGACCGGCCGGTGGTGATCGGCGTGGGCGGCTGCGTCGCCAGCCAGGAAGGCGCCGCCATCCTCAAACGCGCGCCCTACGTCGACCTGGTATTCGGCCCGCAGACCCTGCATCGCCTGCCCGACCTGCTCCGCGCCAAGCGCGAGACCGGGCAGCCGCAGGTCGACATCAGCTTTCCGGAGATCGAGAAGTTCGACCGCCTGCCCGAGCCCCGCGCCGACGGCCCCACGGCCTTCGTCTCGATCATGGAAGGCTGCTCGAAGTACTGCAGTTTCTGCGTGGTGCCCTACACCCGCGGCGAAGAAGTCAGCCGCCCGTTCGAGGACGTGCTGGTGGAAGTCGCCCAGCTCGCCGCCCAGGGCGTGCGCGAGGTCAATCTGCTCGGCCAGAACGTCAATGCTTATCGCGGCCCCATCGCGTCTGTCGGAAGCGAAGGCGACAACGAGATCGCAGACCTCGGCCTGCTGATCCGCACCATCGCCGAGATCGACGGCCTGGACCGCATCCGCTTCACCACCTCGCATCCGCTGGAATTCAGCGACTCGCTGATCGAGGCCTACCGCGACGTGCCCCAACTCGCCAACTACCTGCACCTGCCGGTGCAGTCCGGAAGCGACCGCGTGCTGTCGGCGATGAAACGCGGCTACACCGCGCTGGAATTCAAGCAGAAGATCCGCAAACTTCGCGCGGTGCGACCGGACATCTCGATCAGCTCGGACTTCATCGTCGGCTTTCCCGGCGAGACCGACGCCGAATTCGAGAAGACCATGAAGCTGATCGAGGACATCGGCTTCGATCAGAGCTACTCCTTCATCTATTCGCGCCGCCCGGGCACGCCGGCCGCCGATATCGAAGACACGGTGAGCGGCGAGGAGAAACACGCCCGCCTCGCCCGCCTGCAGGCCGCGATCAACGAAAACGCGCGCAGGATCAGCGCCGCGATGATCGGCAGCACCCAGACGGTGCTGGTCGAAGGCCCGTCGAAGAAAGACCCGAACGAACTCACCGGCCGCAGCGAGAACATGCGCTTCGTGAACTTCCCGGCCCCGGCCGGCGCGAAACTCATCGGCCGGTTCGTCGATGTGCTCATCACCGATGCGATGAGCAATTCGCTGCGCGGGCGGTTGGTGGGCACAGCGGAGGCCTGAGCCATGACGATTTCGGCTTCCGAAAGCCGCTTCGTCAGCCGCGCGATGATCGGTTTCTGGTTCGCCGGGCTGTCGATCCTCGGCTACGTGCGCTTCTTCATGCGTGCATTCCGCGATGACGCCTTCAACCCCGATCTGTCCGCCTGGCTGTGGCTGGGAGGCGCCATCGCACTGAGCCTCGCGGGCCTGTACATCATCGTCCGCGAAGCGCGGCGGAAGCCTTCGTCGCAGCATTGATCCGTCGTGGATGCGTGTGAAGCCGGACTTCACACAGTCGCCATGCTCCGCCCTCCACTGCCGCCGAGAGTGCACCGGTCTTACCAGCCGGAGTGCCCATGGCCGCAGTTCCCGAACGCGATTACGACCTGATGATCGTCGGCGCCAGTTTCGCCGGCGCGGCCTGCGCCATCGCCGCGGCGCAGTACGGTTTGCGCGTGTGCGTGCTGGAGCGCAAACGCGACCCCGGCCTGAAGCTGCACACCACCGGCATCATCGTGAAGGAAGCCGCCGAGCGCACCTGGTTGAACCGGGTGCCCGCGCATCTGGTGCGCAAGGTCGACCGCGTGCGCCTGTACGCACCGAACCTGCGCAACGTCGCGCTGCAAGTGCCGGATTACTACTTCCTCACCACCGACACCCCGAATCTGATGCGCTGGCTGGCCGACGAGATGCGCGACCAGGGCGTCGATCTGCGCCTGGCGCAGCCGTTCACCCAGGCCTCGCGCGAAGCCTCAACGCAGCGCGGCCGCTGGCACCTTCCGGGCATCGGCCGCACGCACTGGCTGGTCGGCGCCGACGGCGCGAAATCGCGGGTCGCGCAGCGTTTCGGCATGGGCGGCGTGCGCCACTTCCTGTACGGCATGGAATACGAATTCGCCGGGCTGGAACTGCGCGAACCGGATGCCCTGCACTGCTTCGTCAACAAAGCGCTGGCGCCGGGCTACATCGGCTGGGCGACGCAGAATCCGACCGGCGTGCAGTTCGGCCTGGCGTTCCGGCATCGACCCTCGCGCACCGGCACACCGGACATCGACGCGCTGCGCGCGCTGGTCGGGCACCGCATCGGGATTCCCGACGACCTCATCCCCAGCGCGATCCGCGCCGGCCTGATTCCCTGCGGCGGCCCCGTCGCGCCGTTGGCGCGGCCCGGCGTAATCCTCACCGGCGACGCCACCGGCATCGTCTCGCCGGTGACCGCCGGCGGCATCCATTCGGCATGGCAGCACGGCTGGACCGTGGGCGAAGCCGTCGCCCGTCACCTCCGCGACGGAGGGCCATCGCCGGAGCGCATCGCCGAACGCGCGGCGCCGCGCTATCGCATCAAGCGCGCGCTGCGCTGGGCCTTCGATCATGCGCAGATGGATTGGCCGTTCGACCTGATGCTGGGCTCCGCGCCGATGCGCTGGGCGGCGGAGCGTGTTTATTTCCATCGCTCATCGCCCTGATGGGGCAAGGCGCAGCGGCTTTTGTAGGAGCGGCGGGAGCCGCGAAGCCTGCGAACTTCGCGCGAAAGCGCTGTCGGCGATCATGAGGCGCCTGCTTTGCTTGATGAGTGCATCGGACTACAAGCTTTGTCGTGGCGGACATGGTGCGGGCTTCGCGGCTCCCGCCGCTCCTACAAAAACTCGGCGCCTTCAACCGAGCGAAAACGCATCCCCGTCCAGCATCGCCGGAAATCGTTCGCGATGCGCGGCAAGTTCTTTCGCTTGAAGGGTGACGGTGACGACGACATCCTCGTCGCCGCATTCGCTGACTGGATGGCCGAGAAAATCGATCACCGCGCTGTCGCCGGCATAGTGGAGGTTGTTGCCGTCGGTGCCGACGCGGTTGAGGCCGGCGACGTAGCACAGGTTCTCGATGGCGCGGGCGCGCAGCAGGGTTTTCCACGGATAGGCGCGCGCCGAGGGCCAGTTGGCGACGTACAGCAGCAGGTCGTAATCGAGCTGGCCCGGACGCTCGACGTCGTAGCGGTTGCGCGAGAACACCGGAAAACGCAGGTCGTAGCAGACCAGCGGGCAGATCCGCCAATCGCGCCATTCAACGACGAGGCGGTCGCGGCCCGCAGCGTAGCGTTCGTGTTCGCGACCGAAGCGGAACAGATGGCGTTTGTCGTAGCTGCGCAGCTCGCCGTCGGGCGTGGCGAACAGCAGGCGGTTGAAGACATCGTCGCCGACACGCAGTTGCACGCTGCCGCAGACCGCGGCGTCCAGCGCGCGCGCCTGTTCGCGCAGCCACGCGACGGTCGGGCCGTCCATGGTTTCGGCGTGGGCGATGGCGTCGTTGGAGAAGCCGCTGGTGAAGGTTTCAGGCAGCAGGACCAGATCGGTCTGTCCCCGCAGGCCGGCGATCAGCTCGCCGTAATACTCGCGGTTGCCGGCAGGGTCGTGCCAGCGGGTGCTGCCTTGGACGAGGGTGATGTGCAGGTCGTTCATGCAAATCCGTCATTGTTGATCGAGAAGAACCCTGTAGAGCGGAGCGCAGCTCCGCTGGCACTCCGCCCCTGGCGCCGCTTCAGGGCAAGAGCAGCGGAGCTGCGCTCCGCTCTACAGACGGCGTATTTCAGAGCTTCTGCAGCCGCTCGATCGCGGCGTCGAGGGTGGCGTCGTTCTTGGCGAAGCACAGCCGCGCCAGACGCTGGCCGGCCGGCGGCGCATCGTAGAACGGCGACAGCGGAATCGCGGTGACGCCTTTCTCGATGGTGAGCCAACGGCAGAATTCGAGATCGTCGAGCCCACTCACCGCGGAATAATCCACCAGCTGGAAATAACCGCCCGGCACCGGCAGCGGCGCCAGTTTCGTGGTCGACAGTTGTTCGCGGAAACGGTCGCGCTTGACCTGGTAGAACGCGCCGAGCTGCTCGTAGTGCTCGGGTTCGGCGTCGATCATCGCCGCGAACGCGTGCTGCGCCGGATGGAAGGTGCAGAACACGTTGTACTGGTGCACTTTGCGGAATTCGGCGCTCAATGCGGACGGTGCGATGCAATAGCCGACCTTCCAGCCGGTGCAGTGATAGGTCTTGCCGAAACTGGAGATCACGAAAGCGCGCTCGCGCAGCTCCGGATACTGCAGCGCGGACTCGTGGCGGGCGCCGTCGAAGACGATGTGTTCGTAGACTTCGTCGGAAAGCAGCCAGATCCCGGTGTCGCGCAGGATGTCTGCAATCGTATTCATGTCGCCCTCGTTCAGCATCGCGCCGGACGGATTGTGCGGACTGTTGATCATCAGCATCCGCGTCTTCGGGCCGATGGCGTCGCGCACGCGCTGCCAGTCGGGGGCGAAGGTCTGCGGGTCGAGCGGAATATGCACGGCGCGCGCGCCAGCCAGTTCGATCGCCGGTTCGTAGCAGTCGTAACAGGGATCGAGGACGATCACTTCCTCGCCCGCTCGCACGACCGCGTGGATGGCGTTGAAGATCGCCTCGGTGGCGCCGCTGGTGACGGTGATCTCGCTGTCGACATCGGGCGACACGCCGTAAACGCGGGCGGTTTTGTCGGCGATCGCGCGGCGCAGCGCCGGGATGCCGGTCATCATCGAATACTGGTTGTGACCGGCGCGCATGGCCTTGTCGAGTTCATCGACCAGCCGCGCCGGCGCCGGGAAATCGGGAAAGCCCTGTCCGAGATTGATCGCGCCGTGCTGGGCGGCGAGCTGCGACATCACGGTGAAGATGGTGGTGCCCACCCTGGGCAGCTTGGTCTGCGGCATGTCGAGTCCGTTGATGGGGTTTGAGGCGGAGGATCCGTAGCGGAAATTTCGAAGCGGAAGTCTGAAGCGGGAAACGCGTTGGCGCCGTCGCTAGCACATCGGCATCGACAGGCGCCAGAGTTTACGGGGCGGGGCGTCTGGGTTAAACCTTGTCGGATGCAATCGTCTCTTCCATGCGTCGGCGAGGTCCGAGTCGCCGAACTGGTTCGCGCTTATCTGGCCGCGGAGTATCGCTGGGAACAGGACGGCGAGTGGCTGAACCTGCGCATCGGCGACGATGCCCCAGCACTGCGGCAGCGTTATCCGGATGCCCGGCACTTCGGACTGCTGTCGGCGTGGGATCCGTATTCCATCCAGCGCCCGGAGCCGGTCAACCGCAGCGCGGACGATGCGCTGCATGCGGCCCTGCAGGCAAGCGGCTGCCGCTTCAGGCCTGCGTTCTCCTCGGCCGCGAACCGTTCGTGGCGCGAACCGAGCTGGCTGGTGGTGGACATGCCGGTCGACCGGTTCGATGCGCTGTCGCGCAGCCTTGGACAATTGGCCACGCTGTACTGGCCGGCACACAGCGTGGTGCGGATGCGCGTGGATACGCGACAACCGCTCGCCCATGAGAGCCATAATGTCGTCGACTGGATCAAAAACTGAACGGATGCTCGGCGTATCGCCGGGACTTCTTCGAAACAGAGCCGAAGCTCGGACATCGGCCCCTTACCATCACCGCCCCTCAACACCCACGGTGAGCGCATTGGCGAACGATCCGGCCACCCCTGACGCGTCGGACGGTTTTTCCGAGTCCCATATCGCCGCGTTGCCCGCGGTGTTCATGGCCGCGGACTACAAGTGGGAACTGGATGGCCTGTGGTCGTCGATCCGCATCGGCGAGCCCGCTCCGGAACTCGACGCCGCTTTCCCCGACGCCCGGCGTTTCGGGATGACCACGGCCGCCAACCCCGGGCAGGTCATGCGTGCGGATACCGACAACCGCAGCAGCGACGAGGCGCTCCAGCAAACGCTGACCCGTCTGGGGCTGACGCATCGGCCCGCCTTCGTGGCTGCGCACAGCCGCATCTGGAAAGCCTACAACTGGCTGGTGATCGATCCGGACGAAGCGATCTTCGACGCGCTGACCCGGGATTTCGGCCAGATCGGCAGCCTGCTGTGGCTGCGCGGCCAGCCGGTGCGTTTGCGGATGCGGGCGCGGCGGCCGGAATCGGTGGCCGAGCATGCCCATGTCGACTGGGTGGGCGACGACTCAGGCTGCGACAGTGCGTGGGCAAAGCCGCCGGCCAGCCCGTAAAATCATCGCTTCCGGCTGGAACGCAGCCCGATCCGGCCCCGACCCGCCTGCGATGAAGCGTCTGCGATAACCTGCCTGCAATGACCGACTCCCACGTTTCAGCGCCGCCGCTGCTCGCAGCCGGCGGCCTTTGCTTCGCGCGCAACGACGAGCCGGTCTTCGGCCCGCTCGATTTCGCGGTCGATGCCGGCGAGGCCCTGCTGATCCGCGGCGACAACGGCGCCGGCAAGACCACCCTGCTGAGGGTGCTGGCCGGGTTGCTGCGCCCCGACGCCGGGCGAATCGAGATCGACGGCCGCGGCACCGACGCTCCGGCACGGACCCGCGCCTTGGCCTATCTGGGCCACCTGCCGGCGCTGAAGGCCGATCTGGGCGCGCTGGAAAACCTCGAATTCCTCTGCGGCCTGCAGGGCCCCCGCCGCGGCCAGTCTTCCGATGCCGCGATGCGGATCGTCGGCCTGGACGGTTATCAGGACGCCCTCGCCCGCCAGCTCTCGGCCGGACAGAGGAAACGGCTGTCTCTCGCGCGGATCTGGCTGTCGCCCGCGCCGGTGTGGCTGCTCGACGAGCCCTACGCCAATCTCGACCTGGATGGCATCGAGCTGGTGAATCGCATGGTCCAGGCCCATCTGCGCGAAGGCGGCGCCGCGCTGGTCACCACCCACGGCGCCTATGCCGCACCGCCGGTCCGCACCCGCGAACTGATGCTGGAGCGGCCGGCATGAGCGCGCCGCTGCCGCAGCATTCGCCACGCATGAACGTCGCCGGCAACGCGCCGTCGCTGTGGCAGGCCGCCCGCGCCCTGCTTGCCCGCGATCTGCGCCTGCTCTGGCGCCGCCGCGGCGACGCCCTGCAGCCGGCCTTGTTCGCGCTCATCGTGGTGGTGCTGTTCGCGCTGGCGCTGGGCAACGACCCCGCGCTGCTGGCGCGGGTCGCCGCCGGCGTGCTGTGGGTCGCGGCGCTGCTGGCCGGGCTGCTGGCGCTGGACACGCTGTTCCGCGGCGACGCCGAGGACGGTTCGCTGGAACAGTGGATGCTGGCGCCGGTGCCGCTGGCCTGGCTGGTCGCGGTGCGCACCTTCATGCATTGGGCCACCACCGCATGGCCGCTGCTGCTGGCGACTCCTTTTCTGGCCGAACTCATGCATCTGCCGCGCGCGCAGTTGCCGGTGCTGATGACCGGGCTGGCGCTGGGCACGCCGCTGCTGAGCCTGATCGGCGCGGTGGTGGCGGCGTTGACCGTGGGCATGCGCCGCTCCGGTATCCTTGTCGGGCTGCTCGCACTGCCGCTGTACGTGCCGGTGCTGGTGTTCGGCGCCGGCAGCGTCGCCGCCAGCGCGCAGGGACTGGATCCGGTCGGCGCGCTGCTGCTGTTGGCCGCGGGCCTGATCGTCGCGATGGTGCTTGCGCCGCTGACCGCGGCAGCGGCGATCCGCATCGCGGTCAACTAAGGAAGGTCTGAACAACTCGTCACCCCGGCGGCAGTGAATTATTCGGACCTTCCCTAGTGAGCCACATCAATCACCGCGCCGCGAAATGCCTGACGATTGCCGCTGCTCGCCTACAAAACTTCCTCCGCCACACCGAGCCATTTTTCTCCCCATGAATCCCGTCATCCGCTGGTTCCACCAACTCGGCTCGCCGCCGTACTTCGACCGCTTCGCCGCGCGTTGGGCGCCATGGAGTTTCGGGCTGGGCCTGCTGGTGATGCTGTGGGCCGGGTGGCAGGGCCTGTTCGTGGTGCCGGCCGATTACCAGCAGGGCGACAGCTTCCGCATCCTTTATATCCATGTGCC
>JBKJTC010000060.1:0-20631 GCA_046590925.1 Lysobacteraceae bacterium
ATCGTGGCCGAGGCCAGCTATCCGCGCGTGCTGGCCCCGGGCGACCGCAGCAACGTCACCCTCGACATCACCAATTTCACCGGCAAACCCGGCGACTTCGAGGTGAAGGTCGAAGGCATCGGCCCGCTGACGGTCGCACAGGGCGGACGTTCGACGAAGCTCAACGCCGGCGGCAAGACCACGCTGACCTTCCCGCTGACCGCGGGCGAGGGCTACACCACCGCGAAGATCCGCGTGCAGGTGAACGGCAACGGCTTCAAGGTCGACCGCCGCTTCGATGTGCCGGTGCGGCCGGCGTGGCCGAGCGTGCTGCGCACGCGCACGCAGACCTTGAACGAACTCGGCGCGATCACGATGGAAGCCGGTTTCGCCGATGGCCTGATGCCCGGCTCTGTGAACGCGCAGATGACGATCAGCGCGCTGCCGCCGATCCCGTTCGCGAGCGCGCTCAGGGATGTGCTGGAGTATCCCTACGGCTGCGCCGAACAGACGACCAGCAAGGGGTTCGCCGCGCTGGTGATGGATGCGGACACCGCGAAGATGCTCGATGCCAAGGGCCTCGATGCGGCGACGCGCAAGGCACGCATGGACGGTGCGTTCGGGCGGCTGGCGTCGATGCAGATGTCGAACGGCCACTTCTCGATGTGGGGTAACGATAATTACGTCAATCCTGCGTTGACGCCGTACATCGTCGGGTTCCTGCTCGACGCGCGCGAGGGCGGCTTCGCGGTGCCGGAAACGATGCTGCAGAACGCCCTGAAACGCCTGAACGAGGATCTTCTGGCCGGCGGCAACGAGTTCTACGGCCAGACCCATCGCGACCATCTGAAGTTCGCCTATCAGGCGCATGCCGGTTACGTGCTCTCGCGCGTCAACCGTGCGCCGCTCGGCACGCTGCGCGCCCTTTACGACAATGAGCGCGGCAAGACCAAGACAGGTCTGTCGATGGTGCATCTGGGCCTGGCGCTGTCGCTGCAGGGCGACAAGAATCGCGGCGCGAAAGCCATCGCCGCGGGCTTCGGCTTCAAGGGGCAGACTTACGAGTACCTCGGCGATTACAGCAGCCCGCTGCGCGACAGCGCGCTGATGATCGCACTGACCCACGAACGCGGCCTCGACAAGCCCGAGTACGACGCCAAGGTGGTCGCGCTGGGCAAGGAGCTCGACGTACGCCGCGGCGAGCGCTGGTTCTACCTCAGCACACAGGAACAGGTCGCGCTGGCGCGCGTCGGCCGGGCGCTGTTGGCGGATCAGAAGAAGACCGTCTCCGGCGTGTGGAAACTCGGCGACGTGAGCGATCCGGTCGCGGAACGACGCATGCAGGGTCGTCGCGTCGACTACACCACGCTGTCGCGCGGCTTCAGCTTCGAGCCGCAGGGCGCGGTGCCGCTGTATGCCAGTTTGGAAGTGGCTGGCGTGCCGCGGACGGCACCCGCCGAGGACAAATCGGTGATCGGAATCGAACGCAAGTTCTACACCACCGACGGCAAGCCGTGGAAACCGGGTCCGATCGCAGAGGGCGAAGCGCTGATCGTCGCGCTGAGCATTACCGCCGACCAGACCATGCCCGATGCGCTGCTGACCGACCTGTTGCCCGCGGGTCTGGAGATCGAGAACTTCAACCTGGGCGACGGCAAGCAGTGGGCCGATGTGGTGGTGGACGGCATCGAGATCACCGATCGCGGCAGCGCCGCCGAAGTGCTGCATGAGGAGTATCGCGACGACCGTTTCGTGGCTGCGCTGAAACTCAACCGGGGACAGGCCGCGCGCGTGTTCTATCTGGTGCGTGCGGTCACCCCCGGCACTTATACCGTGCCGCCGTCGCTGGTCGAAGACATGTATCGCCCGCAGCTGCGCGGCGTAGGCAAGTCGATGCCGGCCACGATCACGGTGGTGCAGCCCCGGTAGGAGCGGCTTTAGCCGCGAGCTCTTGGCTCTTTCTTCCCTCTCCCCGCAACTCGCGGGGAGAAGGCGCCCAAAGAGCCTGCCACCGATTCGGGGACTGGCAAGGGGCGAGACACACAGCCGCAGCCACCCTCCCGCGACACGACGAATCCTGATCGCGCATCCATGTCGCAACCTTCCACACCATTCGCGCGAGTCCGCATCCGCCGCTTGTTGCCCTGGCTCCGCTGGGGCACGGTCGCACTGTTGTCGTCGCTCCTGCTACTCGATCTGATCTTCCCGCCGCAGTTGCCGAAAGCGCGCGATACCAGCACGCTGGTCGTCGCGCGCGACGGCACGCCGCTGCGCGCGTTCGCGGATGCCGATGGCGTCTGGCGCTATCCCGCGACGCCGGAAACCGTATCGCCGCTGTATCTCGACGCATTGCTGAACTACGAGGACCGCTGGTTCTGGCGGCACCCCGGCGTGAATCCGGTGGCGCTGCTGCGCGCCGGGCGGCAGATGCTGGGCAGTGGTCAAGTGGTGTCCGGCGGCTCCACGCTGACCATGCAGGTCGCGCGCATCCTCGATTCCAAACGCACGCGGCATACGCGCACGCCATTCCGCAAACTGCGGCAGATCCTGCGCGCGATCCAGCTCGAAGCGCACCTGTCCAAGCGCGAGATCCTGATCCTCTATCTCGAACGCGCGCCGTTCGGCGGCACCATCGAAGGCGTGGAAGCCGCGAGTTGGGCCTACCTCGGCAAGCCGGCATCGCGCCTGTCGAAAGCCGAAGCCGCGTTGCTCGCGGTGTTGCCGCAGTCGCCGAGCCGGCGTCGTCCGGACCGGCATCCGAAAGCGGCGCAGGCCGCGCGCGACAAAGTGCTGGACCGCATGGCCGCGCTGGGCGTATGGAGCCAAGCGGAGGTCGACGACGCGCGGATCGAATCCGTGGTTTCTCGCCAACTGCAGTCGCCGCTCAGCGCGGCGCTGTTGGCGCAGCGGCTGCGCGTCGCGCATCCGAAGAACGCGCGCATCACCTCGACCATCGATCCGAACCTGCAGCGCACGCTCGAAGAGCGCGTGACCTCGTATTTCTCGAATCTTCCGGAGCGCACGTCCGCGGCGCTGCTGGTCGTCGACAACGACACCATGGAAGCGCGCGCCTACGTCGGCTCGCTGCGCTTCGGCGACAAGGAGCGCCTCGGCCACGTGGACATGGTGCAGGCGTGGCGTTCGCCGGGCTCCACGCTGAAGCCGTTCCTGTACGGCATGGCCATCGACGACGGCATGATCCATTCCGAAAGTCTGCTGGTGGATGCGCCGCAGAGTTTCGGCGACTACCGGCCCGGGAATTTCGGCGCATCGTTCAACGGTCCGGTCAGCGCGGCCCACGCGCTGCGACTGTCGTTGAACGTGCCGGCGGTCGATCTTCTGGAACGGATCGGTCCGCAACGCTTCGCCGCGCGCATCGACCACGCCGGCATCGCACTGAAATTCCCGCAGGGTTCGAAGCCGAATCTCGCGCTGATCCTGGGCGGCACCGGCGCCAGGCTGGAGGATCTGGTCGGCGCGCATGCGGCCTTCAACCGCAACGGCATCGCCGGGCGCGTGCGCTATACCCCGGCCGATCCGAAGATCGACCGGCGCGTGCTGTCGCCGGGCGCGGCTTGGATCGTGCGCGAGATTCTCGAATCGAATCCGCGGCCCGGCGAACTGGAGCAGTACGATCGCGGCTCGCGTCCGCGCGTGGCCTGGAAGACCGGCACCAGCTATGGATTCCGCGATGCCTGGGCGGTGGGCGGTACGCGCCGATATACCGTCGGGGTGTGGGTCGGCAGACCGGACGGCACGCCGCTTCCGGGCCAATACGGCGCGCTCACCGCATTGCCGCTGTTGTTCGAAGTGGTGGATTCGCTGCCCGCCGGCAGCCGCGACGCATCGCCGCTGGCGCCGCCTGCGAGCGTCGCCGAGGTCGAGATCTGCTGGCCGCTGGGCATCGCCGCCGACAGCGTGCCGGCATCGCTCTGTCAGCGGCGGATGAAGGCGTGGACGCTCGACGGCGCGGTGCCGCCGACGTTCGCGGAACGCGGCGCACGATTGTGGAATGCGGGGCGCGAGCGGTTCGAGATCGATACCGACAGCGGCCGACGCATCTCCGCAGTATGTTCATTGCCGCATCGCGCGCAGACGGTCGAAATCGCGCGTTGGCCTGCGCTGGCGTCGCCGTGGCTGTCTGCCGAAACGCGGCGCGCATCGACGCTGCCGTTACTGGCCGACGACTGCATGGCCGACGGCCGCGACGCGAGCGAAGAACTGCGGATCGAAGGTCTCAACGATGGCGCGACGCTGGTGCGTGCGCCGGGGAGTGAGCATGCCGTGCGCCTGTCGCTGCGTGCACTGGGCACCGATCGCAACGTGCAGTGGCTGCTCGACGGCCGCTGGATCGCTGAAACCGTAGGCCGGGAGTCGTTGATCCGCGATTTCGGCGATCCCGGCGAGCACACGCTGACCGCGCTGGCCGACAGCGGTGCGTGGACGAAGCTCTCATTCCGCGTACTCGAATGATCGATGGATCTTGGACAGACGCTAAAAGAATCAGAAATCCGGCCGTAGCTTCACCGTCTCCAGTTCGCGGCGCACGCTGCGCATGAAGATCCCGGGCGCGAACCAGGTGTAGACGCAGAAGCCCAGCCAGACGATGGACAGAGCCGGCGTCCATGTCTTGAGACCGTGGTCGACCAACGCGATGCCGGCGGCGCGATACAGCAGGTACATGCCTACCAGCAGCGCGATCGCGCGTCGGCTCGATCCCGCCGCGATCCATGTCTGGAAGCGCCACCACACGCCGAGGAACCAGTTCTGCCGGGCCTTGATCGCGGCCAGCAGCGTCAACGCGCCTTCATCCCCGGGCTCGTTCTGCAGCGCCCACAGCGCATGCGCGCGGGCCTCTTCGACGCGGCCGTCGGCGAGGTCGCAGTGACCAAGCAGGACGAGCGCGTCGATGTGTTCGGGATCGATTTCGAGCGCGTGCTCGGCATGCGCGCGCGCCGGCTCGCGCCGGCCGCAATCGTATTCGATCCAGCCGTACTGCGCCCACACGCCGGCATCGTCCGGGTCGCGCTCGCTGGCCTCGACGATTTCCGCGAGCGCGCGTTCTGGTTTGCCCCAGTTCTGGTACAGCGTAGCGGCCAAGCGGCACGTCTCCGCGCTTTCGGGCGCCAGCGCTCGCGCCGCATCGATGTGCGCCTCGGCCTGTTTGAACGCGCCGCGTGCGATCTGCACCGCGGCCATCGCCAGATGCGCCAGCAGCGAGTCCGGGTCGAGTTCCAGCGCCTGCGCGGCTTCCAGATTCGCGGCGTGCAGGCGTTTGCGCCGCCGCGGGCAGGACGCCAGGATCGCATGGGCGTCGCTGTGATCGGGCGCTTCGCCCAGCACGCGGGTCAGCACGTCGATGGCCTGATCGTGATGACCACCATGCATCAACTGCAGCGCGTGTTCGAGCAACCGGGCGAGGCGCAGACCGTCGTTCATCGCAGCGCCTCTTCCAAAAGGCCCGGCAGTGCGAGCGTATCGAGCACGCTGCGTGCGAGGAGGAAACACACCGGCAGACCGACCGCGCCGTTGCGCAGTACGCCGCCGAAGTGAAGGATGAGTTCGGTGCTGCGCGATTGGCTGACGTACAGCGCATAGCCGAGCGACAGTTTCAGCGCCGGGAACGCCAGCGCGGCGTACTGGATCGCCGAATTCTCCAGGACACCATGCTGCCTCGCCCAGCCGATGGCGAGCGCCAGCAGCACGCAGCCGATCAGGCTGGCGGCGATGAACGCCCATTCGCGCGCCGCGCTGGCGCTGCCCAGTGCGCGCGAGTTGAAAGCGAACCACGCCAGCCCCAGCGCATTGCCCGACAGCATCAACGCCAGCAGCGGCCACATGGGGTCGACGGCATAGAGGATCAGGCCGGTGGGGCGGGGTTCGTCGGGGATGCGGTAACGCGCGGCGTGCAAGGAAGGATTACCCCTGTTTTTCGAGGAACTTCAGCACTTCGTCGTACTGGCCACCCTGATTGGCGTAACGCGCGTGGTTCTTCGCACTGGTCAGCCATTCCAGCGTGGTCGGCCGGATCTGTTCCAGCGCATCGCGCAGATGCTGCAGCGAGATTTCGGTTTCTTTGCCGGATGCGATCGAAGCTTCGATCGCCTCGTCTGCGGCGGTGTCGACCAGATTGCGCAGATCGGCGCCGGAATGCCCCGAGGTGCGACGCACGATATCGCGTAGATCGATGCCGTCCGCGACCGGGCGCCCGTCGAGCAGCAGGCCGAGGATGATCTTGCGCGCTTCGGCATCCGGCGGCGGCACGAACAGCACGCGGTCGAAACGGCCGGGCCGACGGAACGCCGGATCCACCGCCCACGGCACATTGGTCGCGCCCAGCACCAGCACGTGATGGTTGTTCTGCGAGAACCCGTCGAGCTCGGTCAGGAACTGGCTGACCACTTTCGCCGATGTCGCTTCGCGCGCGTGCTGGCGTTTGCCGCCGATGGCTTCGATTTCGTCGAAGAAGATCACCGCCGGCGCGGAGCGTCGCGCCTGTTCGAAGATTTCGTGCAGCTTGCGCTCGGATTCGCCGATGTACATGTCCAGCACATCGGTGATCGAGACGTTGTAGAACTTCGCGCCGCATTCGCCGGCGGTGGCGCGCGCCAGCAGCGTCTTGCCGCAGCCGGGCGGGCCGTACAGCAGGATGCCGCCGCCGGACTGGCGCTTGAAACGCTGGAACAGCGAGGGTTTGAGGAACGGAGTGACGATGCGCCGACGGATCTCGCGCTTCACGTCTTCCAGGCCGCCGACATCGTCGAAACCGATGCGCGCCGCGGGCTCCTGATAACGCACCGCATCGAATGCGCCGGTGTCGTCGTTGGCGATGCTCGGCACCGCGCGCAGTCGCGCCTCCGAAGACCGCGCATCCGACAGCGAAACGACCTTGCCGCTCAGCTGCGATGCGAATGCAGCATCCTCGATCGCCGGATTGCGGGCGACCGCCGCGCGATAAGCGTCCTGCGCCTCCGCGCGTCTGCCTTCATCGAACAGCAGATGCGCCCTGGCCATCGACGCTTCGGCGGAATCGGGCGCCAGCCGCAGCACGGCGTCGCGCTCGCCCGCGTCCGCGAGCAGCCGTACCGCGCGTTCGCGTCGATCCTGCGTTTCCAGCAGTCCGGAACCGCAGAGTTCCAGCGCCGTCAGCAGTGCGGCGGCATCGCGCTGATCGAAACATGCGTCCAGCACCAGCCCGCGCAGCGGTGCGTTGTCCGGGGTCGCGCGCAGCGCCGCGAGCAGGGCGTTGAGCGTGTCGCTGGTCATCTTGATGCTATCTGTCTCATGGTTGATGCGAGCTGCCTCATGGCGATGCGATCCGGCTCAGCGCCAGATCGACACGCGGTCGGCATCGGGCAGCAGCATCGCGTTGCCGGCCTTGCAGCCGAACACAGTGCCGAACGCCGGCAGCTGCATCAGCGGGCCATTGGTGCGCGATTGTCCCGGCGGATAAGCCGCGGTCGCGGCATGCACCGTCGCGGCCCGCGTCGACAGCTGCTGCGGCCACAGTCGTGCCCAACCGCGGAAGAAGTGCTGCTGGTCGGGCGCCTTCGCCTGCGGCTCGGCTTTGGCGTAGGCGGCCCAGGCCAGTTCCAGGCCGGACAGATCGGCGACGTTCTGGTCGCGGGTGCGCAGGCCATCGATCTTGAGCGAGGGGTTGCCCGGATACGAGAACCGCGCGAAGTAGGTGCCTACGGGCGCGATGCGCGTGTCCCATGCGCTCGCCGTGGCCGGAGACCACCAGTCGCGCAGCGTTTCCGCGGAATCGATGCGACGGCCTTTGGCATCGACCGCGCTGACCAGCTCATGGCCGACCATCGCGCCCAAGCCGCCGTACTGCGCCGCCAGCGGCTGCGTCATGTCCAGCACCGGCGCCTGCAGGACGGCGGCGGTGACGTACAGACGGTTGTGGGCGAGGTCGTAATTCAACGAAGGGGATTGCGGCAGCACGTCCCAGCGGCGGCTGGCGTTGGCCTTGCCGATGCGCTTCATTTCCTCGCGATGGTGCCAGGTCGATGCGATCAGGATATTGCCGCCGAAACTGCCGCGGCCCATCGGCTGGGTCGTGAAATCGAGATCGTGACGCGGGCTGCCGATCTCGATCTTGATGCGGTCCACTTTCGCGCGCGCTTCGATCTTGGTCTGCGCATCCATCCAGCTGTTGCGTTCGATCGCATTGCCCAGCGCGTCCTTCACGCCGCGTGCGATGACATCGGCGCGTTCGCGATCGGCATCAGGCAGATAGCGCGCCACGTATTCGTGGGCCAACATCGAACCGGCGGAGGCATTGATCGCATCCAGCACCTGGCGCCAGCGCTCGGCCGGCTCATCCTCGCCGCGCAGCAGGCGGCCGCGGAATTCATGATCGGCATCGCGCCAGTTCTTGCTGAGATACGGCGCCATCGCATTGCCGACGTGGAAGCGCAGATACGCCTGCCACTGCGCCGGTTTCAGGGTGCCGATCATCTTGTCGAGCTGCGTGAACAGCTCGGGGTCGGCCATCGACACCTGCTCAGCGTTCACGCCCTGCGCCTTGAGGAACGCGGCCAGCTGCAGATTGCGGTATTTCTTCGCGAAATCCTTGGTCGGCACCGGGCCGTAGCTGGCGTTGATGCTGCGCAGCGCATCCTGGGTTTTCGACAGGCGCGCGATCCTGGTTTCCAGATCGATCACCAGTTGCGCTTCGCTCGCGACCTTGTCTTTCGGCGTGCCCGACAGCGCCAGGATCTTCTGCACATAGCCGTTGTAGCGGCCGAGCAGCGCGCGCGCGTCGGCGTCGCTGCGGGTGTAGAACGTGGCATCGGGCAGGGCCATGCCGCCCTGGGCGAAATAGCCCAGGTAGGTATCGAGATTCTTCAGGTCGATGTCGGCGGTGAAGTTGAACGCCACCGGGATGCCGATCTGATGCAGCGCCGCGATCGCCGGCGCCACGTCCTGCGCCTTCTTGATCGCGCCGATGCGCGCGAGCAGGGGCGCGATCGGCGCGGCGCCGTCGCGCTCGACCGCCGCTTCGTCCAGCCCGCTGGCCCAGAAATCGCCGAGCAGCTTCTGTACGCCGTTCTGCGGCGCGTTCATCGATGCATCCAGCAGGTCGCGCTGCTGTTGTTGCGCACGCGCGGCCAGCTCGCCCAACGCGCTGACGCTTCCGTCCGCCGGGACCGGATGCGCCTTCAGCCAGTCGGCGTTGGCGAACGCGTAGAAATCGGTGCAGGCCGTCGCCGCGGGCGCGGCCTTCGGTGCGGGCGCGGCGGGCTTGCGCTTCTTCGCGGCGTCCGCGTGCGGCGCGGCAACCGCGAGCACCAGACAGAAGGCGAGGGCAGAGGGGCGCAGGATGTGCAGGTTCGGCATCGCGGCGACGGTCCTTGGTGGAGGTGCCGCAGTGTAGCAAGGGTGGGTGCCGGGTCGTCCTGAATCGTCTTCGGTGAAACGCCTTCGGTCTATCTGCGTACGTGATTGGCGTCACGCCCGCAATTGACGGCACGGGCGCTCTGGATGGCTTGTTGGTCGTGAATACCGTTCAGATGATATTCGAGGCTCCACTCATGCAGACACGGAACCCGAATTCGATCCGGCCGATCGCGTAACCCGCTCAGTCCCGGGAACCATCCCCCCGCTGCGGCACCCGCCGAAGTTTCGAAGTGTCGTAGCCGAGCGTTTTCAAGCGCTGCAGATGCGCGGCGTAGTCGGCGTCGGAGATCTGCGGGGTGCGGGCCATGATCCAGGCGTAGTCGCGGGCGCTGCGGCCGATGATGGTCTGCGAATAATCCGCGTCGACATACACGATGACGTACTCGGCCTTGATCGGCCAGACGAACTGCATGCCCCAGACCGCGTTGTTGGTGCCTTCGCGGACCGTGCCGACAGGACGCATGGTGTCGACCTTGGCGTCGAAGCTGCCCTTGCGCTGGCGGAAGGTGGTCTGGATCTTGCCGTCGTCGCGCAGTTCGTAGGTTTCGACGGCGTCGTAGGATTCGCGTTCGAGGAAGGTCGGGATATTGGCGATCACGTACCAGTCGCCCATGAAACGGGGCAGGTCGACGCTGTCGACGGGCGGGATAGGGGTTTTGCCGTTGGCGTTGAAAGCGAACAAGGCGGTGGCTCCCAGTGCGATGAGCAGGGTAGCGACGAGGATTTTCTTCATGGGGTCGCTCCAGTAGATGAGGGGGCGGCTTCGGGCCTGGCGAAGCGGTAATGGGCGACCAGCCATTCCTGTCCATCGGCATAGCCGAACAATTCTGCGCAGGCCATCCAGAACATGCGCCAACGCTGGAACCACAGCGCTGCGGTCCCGTCATCATAGGCTTCCCGAAGTACGGCCATGACATCTTCGCGTGCGGCATCCTGATTCTGCAGCCAGTGATTGGCGGTGCGCTCGTAGTGCGTACCGTCGACGTGCCAGCGTTGTTCGATCTGCAGATCGCGCTGGAACCAAAGCAGGGTGTCCGAAGCGGGCATCAGTCCGCCGGTGAAGAAATGCCTGCCCATCCAGTTGTCATCGCCTTCGGTCTCGAAGGGATACATTACGGTCTTGTGGGCGAAGATGTGCACAAAGAGCTTTCCGCCGGGTTTCAGCCAACCGGCGATGTTGCCGAGCAGGATCTCGTAGTTGCGCATGTGCTCGAACATCTCGATCGACACGCAGCGGTCGAACTGGCCGTCGCTCAGCAACAACTGGTTCACGTCGCAGGTGATCACCCGCACGTTGTCGAAGCCGCGGATGCGGCACTGCGTTTCGATATGTTCGCGCTGCGGGCGCGAATTCGATACGGCGGTGATGTTCGCGTTCGGGTAGTGCTCGGCCATCCACAGCGTAAGCGAGCCCCAGCCGCAGCCGAGTTCGAGGATGTGCTGTCGGTCCGCCAATTCGGCGCGTTCGGAATACAGCGCCAGCATCGCCTCTTCCGCCTGCTCCAGCGTTTCGTCGCCGCGCGGATAATAGGCGGAGGAATACTTCAGGCGATTGCCGAGGCAGAGCTTGAAGAACGCAGGCGGCAGCTCGTAATGCTGCGCATTGGCGGCATCGGTATGGATCGCCACCGGGCTGTTGCGCAGCAGTTCGATACGCTCGCGGAAACGCGTCGCCTGGGTTTCGAGGCCGCCGTCGAGTTCGCTGCGCAGCCGGTCTTTGCACTGCCGGCGGATGCCGTAGCGCAGCAGCGCATCCGGCACCAGGCCGCGCTCCGCGAGCCCGAGCAATCCGGGTGCGGCGGTGTCCTGGGGAAGTTCGTGCGGCATGGCGATGGTCTCGTTCATGGTGCGTCGCTCGGGAGGGGGTTGGAATTCATCGGGCATGGCCTGCGGGGAAGGTGGCCGGCGCGACGGCGCCCGACGACCATCGCGACGTCAGCGTCGTCAGCAGCGGAATGGCGATCGCCCAGCCGACGACGAGTGCGACGATCGCCATCCAGCGCGGCTCGGCGAAGGCGATGGCCCCCCAGCCGCGCGCCGCGCCCAGATAGGCGAGCGGGCCGCCGATGGCGCCGAGTAGTAGCCCGATGAGCGGGCGGCCGAGCAGGAAGGCCATCGAATGCCGCAGCGTCATTGCGAACGATGCCCAGATCGCTAGGATCCATAGCGGCGGACCGCCCGACGACAGCGTGAGCGGATCGGCGGCGTAGTCGGCCAGCCCGGATCGGGCCAGTCCGCCATCCATGATCAGACCGCAGAGGAGAGCCACCAGCATCAGCCGCACATCGACCGCACGCTGCGCCGGGGTCTGCCGGCACAGTGCGAGATGCAGCAGCACGAACACGATCGCTGCGGAAACGCCCGGCCACCACAGCCCGCGGCCCGCACCGATCACCGCGCTGAACCAGACGATCTGGTAACCGATGGCGTTGGCCCAGACACTCATGCCTGCAGTTCGCTGCGCGCCGCGAGTTCGGGCATCGGCGCGGGCGCGCGATGGCCGGGTTTCGCCATCAACAGCTGGGCGACGCCGATCGAACGCTCGCGGAAGCCGCCCTCGCAATAGGCGAGATAGAACTCCCACATCGCGATGAAGCGGTCGTCGAAGCCCTGGGCCCGCACCTGCGGCAGCGCGGCGAGGAAACGATGGCGCCAGGCCTCGAGCGTGCGCGCGTACGACAGTCCGAAGTCTTCGAGCTGGGTGAGGGCTAGATCGCTGGCGCGGCCCTTCGCGGCGACCATCGCCGCGATCGATGGAATGAAACTGCCGGGAAAGACGTGGCGTTTGATGAAATCCACCGAATGCAGCGCCTGCTCGTAGCGGTGATCCTCGATGGTGATCGCCTGGATCAGCGCGAGCCCGTCGGGCTTCAACAGTGAGCCGATCTTGGCGAAATAAGTGTCCAGATACTGCGCGCCGATGGCTTCGATCATCTCGATCGACACCAGTTTGTCGTAGGTTCCGGTAAGGTCACGATAGTCTTCTAGCAGTAGCGTTACCCGGTCTTCGAGGCCGGCTTCGGACACGCGCTGCGCGGCCAGCGCGTGTTGTTCCTTCGAGATCGTGGTGGTGGTGACCCGACATCCGTAGTGTTGGGCAGCATGCACCGCGAAGCCGCCCCAGCCGGTGCCGATCTCGACGACATGCTCGCCGGGCTTCAGATCGAGCTTGCGACAGATGCGGTCGAGCTTGCGGGTGGAGGCGAGTTCGAGACTGTCGCTGTCCAGCGCGTCCCCGTCGCCGGCCCAGATGCCCGAGGAGTACATCAGGTCCGGCGACAGGAACAAACTGAAGAATTCGTTGCCGAGGTCGTAGTGCGCGGCGATGTTGCGGCGGCTGCCGGTGCGGGTGTTGCGGCGGAAGGCGTGCAATGCGCGCATCGCGATGCCGCCGAGCCGGGCCATGCCGGTCTCCATGCCGTCGAGCAGATCGCGATTGCGCACCAGCAGGCGCACCAGCGCCACCAGGTCGTCGCAGCGCCACTGGCCGTCCATGTACGACTCGCCGGCGCCGACGCTGCCGTTCGCGGCGACCGCGCGGTAGAAACCCGGCGAATCCACGTCGATACGGATCTGCAGGTCGGTCACGACGTGCGCGGGTTCGCCAAGTTCCACGGTGCCCAATGCGTCGTGCAGTATCAGCCTGCCGTGACGCAGTTGAGCCATCTGCGCGATCAGGCGCTGGCGCAGGAAGCGTTCGAAGCTGCTGAAGTCGGCAGTCGTGTCGCCGGCGGCGTGCTTGGCGATCTCGTTCATCGTGAACCTCGGAGGGACAGGTCTTTTGCGGGGTGGTCGTGGACCGGATTGCGTTTCAGCCACAGACGCAGCGCCTGCCAGTGGATGGCGCCGACGACCTGCGCGGTCATCAACGGATAGCGCCAGAGCACACGCCGCAGCGACGCCGCACTCAACGGCCGGCGTTCCAGGCGCAGGGTCGCGTCGAATTCGCGTTCGCCGTCGTGCGTCACCTCCATGTGCACGTGCAGATCGTCGCCGGGCGCGGTGAAGCGCCAGCCGTAATCGCGCGCCATGCCGACGAACGGCGAAACGTGGAAGGCTTTCGCGAACGACCAGTGCATCGCGCGGCCGTGCAGGTCGGCGCCGTCGACCGGCAGCACATAGGCGTGGCGCTCTTTCCACGGCGTGTTGGTGATCTCGGCGACGATGCAGTCCAGCGTGATGCCGTCGGCGGCGTAGCAGTAGTAGAAACTCACCGGGTTGAAGGACAGCCCGGCGTAGCGCAGATGGGCCAACAGTCGGATGGGGCCTTGCGGCCGGCGGCCGAGCGCGGCGGCTGCGCGATCGCGCACGGCTTCGGACAGCGGTTGATCGGGTTCGCCGAGAAAATCGCTGCGGCGGAATTCGGCGAGATTGCGCCGGTTCGACGACCACAACCAGCGGCGGTCGAAGACCGAATCGACTTCGTCGAGATCCAGATACAACTGCGCCATGCGATAGCGGAACGCATGCGGATGCGGCGCGTGACGCCGATGCCTCACCACGCCTTCGTAGATCGCGCTGGCCGATGGGGCGCTCATGCGGCGACCTTTTCCGGCGTGTCGACTTCGGGCGACGCGTTGCCGGCATGCGTTGTCGAATTCCACTGCACGCCCAGCGCTTTGGCGACGTCGACCGCGCTGCGCATTCCATCCTCGTGGAAGCCCCAGCCCCAGTAGGCGCCGGCGAACCAGGTGTGCCGCTGGCCCTGGATTTCGGCCTTGCGCGCCTGCGCCGCGACCGATGCATGGCTGTAGACCGGGTGTTCGTAACGCATGCGTCGCAGGATCTTCGCGGGATCGATCGCATCGGTGCGGTTGAGCGTGACGATGAAGGGATCGGGCGAGTCGATGCCCTGCAGCAGGTTCATGCAGTAGCTCACCGTGCAGACATCGGCCGGGTCGCGGGGGATCGTGGCGTTCCATGCGGCCCAGGCCTTGCGCTGCCGCGGCAGCAGCGAGGCGTCGGTGTGCAGCACGGTGTCGTTGGTCTGATACGGCAGATCGCCGAGGATCGAACGCTCGGCGTCGCCGGCATCGCCCAATAGTCGCAAGGCCTGATCGCTGTGACAGGCGAGCACGATCTGGTCGAAGCGCTCTACGCCGGCGTCGGTGAAAACGGTCACGCCGTCGTGACTGCGCAACACTTTGCGGACGGGCGTGTTCAATCGTTCTTCTACGCGCCAACGGCCTCGCAGCGCATGGACATAGCTGTTTGAGCCGCCGCGGACCACGCGCCACTGGGGCCGGTCGGTGACCTGCAGCATCTGGTGATTGGCCATGAATTGCACCAGATACTTCGCCGGGAACGCGAGGATCTTCGCCGAGGGCGAAGACCACAGCGCCGACGCCATCGGTACCAGATGCTCGTCGCGGAACATCGCGCCGTAACCACCGTCGGCAAGATAATCGCCCAGCGTCGGACCCTCGCCGGGCAGGGCCAACAGTGCGGGAGCCTGACGATAGAACCGGAACAGGTCGCGCAGCATGCCCCAGAATCGCGGCGACACCAGATTGCGCCGCTGGCAGAACAGGCCATCGAGATCGGTGGCGTTGTACTCCATCCCGCTGGCCTCGTTGCGTACGGAGAAACTCATCGTGGTCGGCTGCGACGCAACGTCGAGTTCGGCGAACAGCGCGTTCAGCAGCGGATAGTGCTCCGGGTTGTGGACGATGAAGCCGGTGTCCACCGGATAGCGACGGCCGTGCAGCTCGATATCGTGGGTGTGCGTATGGCCGCCCAGATAATCGTTGGCTTCGAACAGCACGACCTCGTGGTCTCTGGACAGCAGCCACGCTGAAGCGAGACCCGCGATGCCCGATCCGACGACAGCGATGCGCATCAGCCGGCCCTCGCCTTCGCCACGACCCAGGCTGGAACCGGCTTGAGATCGTGGACCAGGCGCAGCATGGCCATCGTGCGCAGGCCGTAGTAGGTCAGATCGATTTCCCACCAGCGGAAACCTTGCCGCGCGGAGCCGGGGAAAAAATGATGGTTGTTGTGCCAGCCTTCGCCGAACGTGATCAGGGCCAGCCACAGATTGTTGCGGCTGTCGTCGCGGGTCTGGAACCGGCGCTTGCCGAACCGGTGCGCCAGCGAGTTGATGGTGACGGTGGCATGGAAGAGGACGATGGTGGAGACGAAGAAGCCCCAGACCAGCATCTGCCAGCCGTTGGTGCCGAGTCCGGGCGCGGCGGTTTCCAGCCAGGCGCCGAGCAGGAACAGCGCGACCGCCAGCAACACCGGCACCAGGATGTCGTAGCGATCGAGCCAGCGCAGTTCGGGGAAGCGGGCGAGGTCGCGGATGCGGTCCCAATCGGTGCGGAAACCGCCGCGCGTGAGGAACCAGCCGACATGGCTGCGCCAGAACCCGTGGACGACCGGGGAATGCACATCGTGCGCAGTGTCGGCATGGCGGTGATGATTGCGGTGATGCGACGCCCACCACAGCGGGCCGCGCTGCACGCAGGAGGCGCCGATCAGCGCGAAAACGAACTGCACCGCACGCGAGGTGCGGAAGGTCTTGTGCGAGAAATAGCGGTGATAGAAGCCGGTGATCGCGAACATGCGCACCGCGTACAGCGCCACCGCCACCGCCACCGCGACCGGCGAGACGCCCACCCAGAACACCGCGAGGCAGGCGATATGCATCGCCAGGAACGGCAGCGCGCGCAGCCAGTCGATGCGGTCGCCGTCGGTGACGTCGGTCTCGGCTGCGGCCGTGTCGAACCAGCGCGCGATGGCAATGCCGATCCGCTTCGCGGCGGAAGGATTCGCCAATTTTTGCGGCGGAGCGAGTGGGGCAGGGACCGGCATATTCGACTCCTCGGGTGTCGACGTTGATTACGTCGATACCCGGGATCCGGATGCAGCCGCTGTGCGGCTTTATCGAGCTGATCGGAAGACAGGTTCCATGAAGGAACCCGTCGTCACAGGGTCACGATATCGCCCTTCGCCACGATCGGACCGGTGGGAATACCCTGCGGCGCACCGCCGCCGGGCTCCAGCGTGATCGCCAGCAGTGCGCCCTTTGCGAGCGCATCGCGCAGCGTATCCGGCACCTTCACCGTATGCGATCGATCGATCGACACGACGCCCAGCGACTTCGGACTTTCGCCCGGCGGAATCAGCCAGAGTTCGGGCACGCGACCTTCGGCGTCGGCCGCGGCCGGCACCGGCACCATCAGCACCGTGCCGTCCTTGCGGTCGACCGATGCCAACCAGCCGGGACTGCCGTCGTCGCGGGCGAGCGTGGTGACGGGCTTGGGCGCGTCGGGATCTTCGACAGGCGGTTGCGGTTGCGTGGGGCCGGGGTCGACCGCGATCGGCCCGGGGCCGACATCGGCGTCGTCGCGCAACAGACCGAGCGGCCCGATCGCGACGGCGGCCAGCGCGGCCGCAGCCGCCAGACCGGTGGCTGCGCGCCAGAATCCGGGGCTTTGCCACAGGCCCGGCTTTGTCCTGGTCGCGTCCGTCGTTCCGACCGCGGGCCAGCCGAGCTGGGTGCGGATGCGCGGCCACAGATGCGGCGGCACGTCGGCATCGCCGTATTCGGCCAGCAAGGGGGCCAGACGCTGTTCCCAGTCGGCGACCAGACGCGCGAAACCGCTGTCGCTGGCGATGCGCGCCTGGGCTTCGCGGCGCTGCTCGGCGTCGAGTACGCCAAGCACGTATTCGCCGGCGAGCAGGTCGGCCGATGGCGGCTCGTGGCCGTCGAATTCCTGATGATGGAGGTCGCGGATGTTCATGAGGGTCGCACGTTCATGCTTCGAGGCACCCACGCAGTTGCAGCAGGCCGCGGCGGATCCAGCTCTTGACCGAACCCAGCGGCGAGGCGATGCGCTGGGCCAGTTCCTCGTAAGTGGAACCCTCGAAGAAAGCCGCGCGGATCAGCGATTTGCGGCGCGCATCGAGCTGGTCCATGCAGGCTTCCAGACGTTCGCGTTCGTCGGCAGACACCGCGCTCTGCAGCGGCGACGCGCCGCCGTCGGCAATGTCGTCGGCGAATTCGATGGGCGACAGCGTGCCGCGCGCAGGCTGCGAGCGGATCCGGTCGATGGCCTTGTTGCGGGCGATCATCGCCAGCCAGGAGATCGGGCTGGCGCGTCCCGGATCGAACTGGTGCGCCTTGTGCCAGATGGTGGTGAATACTTCCTGCAGCACGTCTTCGGCCTCGGCGCGGTCCGGAATCACCCGCAGGCAGACGCTGAACAGTTTGGACGAGGTGGCGCGATACAACGATTCGAATGCGTTGCGGCTGCCGCTGGCGATCTCGACGAGCAATGTATCGAGCCCGGGGATGTCCTGTGCTGCGTTCTGTACTGCGTTGTGTGGGCGCATCTCGGGCATCCGGAGTCCTTGCTTGGGGAACAGGCGTGGCGCCATGTTCCCGGACAAGGCGCCCGGCGGCAAGTATGCATGGATCGATGCCGGTCCGGTTGCGGACGGTCGTCGACCGCGGCCGGGCGGAGCAGCGGAACGGGTCGATGCAGGAAAATCGTGCGGGAATGCGTACATGCCGTTGGATACGGGGCGTATCGCACGGCGGATGCAGGCGCGGCGATGCCCACAACGAGAAGGCCCGGGACATGCCCGGGCCTTCTCGTGCATTTCGCGGCTGAGCGCCAGCGAATCCTTTACCAGATCGCGATGCGCTTTTCGCCATCGCGGAACATGGGGTCGCCTGCTTTGCACGTGAACGCCTTCGCGAACGAAGGATGGTTCGAGGGCGAGCCCACCGCGCGGAAGTTCGCCGGCGCGTGCGGGTCGGTGACCAGGCGCACTTCGAGTTCCTTCGGCGTGAAGTTGCGGCGCCACACGGTGCCCCAGTTCAGGAAGAAGCGCTGTTCGCGGTCGAGACCGTCGACCTTGGGATCGGGCTTGCCTGCGCTCGCGCGCTGGAAGGCGTCGTAAGCCACCGCCAGTCCGCCGAGATCGGCGATGTTCTCGCCCAGGGTCAGATTGCCGTTGACCATCTTGCCCGGTGCGGCTTCATAACCGTCGAACTGTGCGATCAGTTTGCTGGTGAGCGCGGAGAACCCCTTGGAGTCGGACTCCGTCCACCAGTTCTCGAAGTTGCCGGTCGGTCCGAAGCGGCTGCCCTGATCGTCGTAGCCGTGGATCATTTCATGGCCGATCACGGCGCCGATGCCGCCATAGTTCAGCGCGTCGTCCGCTTTCGCGTCGAAGAACGGCGGCTGCAGGATCGCGGCGGGGAATACGATCTCGTTCTGCAGCGGATTGTAGTAGGCATTGACCGTCTGCGGGCTCATGCCCCATTCGGTCTTGTCCACCGGCTTGCCGATCTTCGACAGGCTCCACTCGTAATTGAACGCATTCGCCGCCAGCACGTTCTCGATATAGCTGTTGCGCGATGTCTGCAGCCCGTTCCACTCGCGCCACCGATCGGGATAGCCGATCTTCGGCGTGAACGTGGCCCATTTCTCCAGCGCCTTCTTCTTCGTCTCGGGGCTCATCCAGGCGAGATTCTCGATGCGGCCCTTCAGCGCCATGCTGAGGTTCTTCACCAGTTCTTCCATGCGCGCCTTGGACTCGGCGGGGAACGCCACCTGCACGTACATCTGGCCGAGCGCCTCGCCGGCCTGGCCTTCGATGGTGCCGAGCACGCGCTTCGCGCGCGCCCGCATTTCCTTCTGGCCGCGCAGGGTCTGGTTGTAGAAGTTGAAGTTTTCCTGGACGAAGGCTTTGCTGAGGAACGGCGAGGCGCCGTCCACGGTGTGGAAGCGGAGATAGCTTTTCCAGACCGGCACCGGGGTGTCGGCCAGCATCTTGCTGACTTCGGCGTGGAACGCGGGGATCGCCAGCGAGAACATCTTCGGCGCTTCCACGCCCTGCGACTCGAAGAACTTCGTCCATGGGAAGTTCGGCGCCAGCTTGTCGGCCTCGGCGAGGCTGACCGGGTTGTACGACAATCCGGCGTCGCGCGAGAGCTCTTCGCTCGACTTCGAGACTTTCGCCAGGCGCGTTTCGAAGGCGATCACGTCCTTGGCCTGCTTTGCGGCATCTGCGGCGCCGATGCCCGACAGTTCCAGAACTTTGGCGATGTGCTTCTCGTACTCCGCCACGATGTCCTTCTTGTCGGTGTAGTAACCAGGATCCGGCAGTCCAAGGCCGCCCTGGAACGCATAGGCGATGTTCATCGAGGAATTCTTGAAATCGGGGCTCGGTCCGAAACCGAAGACCGCCTGTTCGCCCTTCGCGAACGACTGGCGCAGGTATTCGGCGACCCCGGGACCATTCTTCAGCGCGTCGATGGCGTCGAGGCGGCTCTTCAGCGGCGCGATGCCCGCGGCTTCGATCTTGGCCTCGTCCATGCCGGTCGCCCAGAAATCGCCGACGATCTTCTCGACGCCGCTGGCGCCTTTCATCGCGGCGGCCTGTTCGGCCAACTGCTGCTGCACCGCGAGCGAGCGTTCGCCGAGCATTTCGAAGGCGCCCCAGGAGGTGCGGTCGCCCGGAATGGCGTTGGCTGCCAGCCATCGGCCGTTGACGAAGCCGTTGAAGTCGATGCAAGCATTCCTGGCGGCGTCGAGATCGGTCGCCTTGAACTGGTTGAAGGGCGGCAGCTTGCTCTGGTCGAGCATCAAGCCACTGTCTTTGGCTGCCATCGCCGGTTCGGCATTCATCAGCGAAAGGCCCGAAACGACAGCCGCCACTGCGGCGGACAGCAACAGGGTACGGGGTCGCAGAAGCGGATTGGATTGGGTTTTCAAGGAAGTCTCCGGCCCAGAGGGCGTGCGGGAAGGCGGTGTGCGAGGCCGCTCATGGTGGCGGCCGACGACTGTAGCGCGTGGAAAGGTCCGGGACCGGTGTCGAAGGTCATACCGGCATCGCACAAGTCGCTCGATGGTGCGGTGTTAATCGCTGTCCTTGATTCCGTCGCCATGTCGACCTTCGAAGGCCGCGTCGTCTCCAGCCGCAGCTTCCCGAACAGCAGCAAGCGGGGTCAGGTTCACTTCCAGCAAGCGGGGTCAGGTTCACTTCCAGAGAAGTGAACCTGACCCCGAGGTACGGATCTTGCCCGTGTTACGCGTCAATGCGGTTGTTGCGTTCAAAATCATGGACTAATCTCGCTGTGCGCTCGCGAAGCGGTGGGGATTCGATTCGCTTCTGACCTTGCCCTCGAATTGCGTACCCCATAACCGGGTCATGATTGTGCTTGTTTGGCCTGATCGGCCAGCCATTGGTGCTCGAACTGCATCGGGCTCACGTAGTTCAAGGTGGAGT